>UQFC01000001.1 GCA_900540335.1 uncultured Clostridium sp.
CTTTGCATTTTAGAAGAAAAACGGCGATTTCTGCACAATTTCTGGACACCATTTTGCATTTTAGAAGAAAAACGACAATTTCTGGACACGATTTTGCATTTTGGAGGGAAAATGACGGTTTCTGCACAATCTGCTGAATACAAGCGCCAAAAGAACATGGGGCTGTTCTGAAAACAAATTTGTGGAGCTCTATTTCCATAATAATAATTACACAATTTTAAAGATAACAGGAACAGGTGGTGAATGTAAGAAAAGAAGCACTCACATTTGCCTATATCATAAATTTGGAACGAAAGAATTTGCACAAACAAAAGCGGAAGAAGATCGGAGGGGAGTCCAATACAGAATTTACCTCTTGAAAAGCAATGATTCCATTTAAATTTGAAGTAAGGAAAGAGTGGTCAATTGAAACTGGACATGATTTACATGAAATCTACGATTACTGGTACAACCCTTATGGCTATATTTAATCATCATTACAGGAAATTATACCTTTCCATTTTTATCATCATCCTGGCGTTGTACGGATGTAAGGATAATCCAGAGCTTACTTATCCGGTCAGCACGGAGGATATCCCGAAGGCATTTTCTCTGATTTTCCGTCTGGACGGGAACCACAGATAACAAATATTTTCATATTTCCGCAGGTATCCTGGAGAATCCGCCCACCTATGAATTATCTTCCATCGCATGTTATACCGATGCAGATATGGCTCCTTCATTGACAAAATAAAAAAACGAACGAAAACAAGCCCCAGGTCACGCCTTTTTCCGGCGTCCTGGGGTTTTTGTTCCCACCACAGCGCTCCCTGCAATTTAATCTGCACAAGCTCGCCCCGGATTCCCGGCTCTTACTCCAGCTCAGAAAGCCCTGTATACAATTCGTAATACCGCCCCTTCATCGCCAGAAGCTCCTCGTGGTCGCCCCGCTCGATAATCCGTCCGTTTTCCAGTACCATAATAGCATTGGCATTGCGAACTGTGGAAAGCCGGTGAGCAATCACAAAGGTGGTCCGATCGGCCATCAGCCGGTCCATTCCATGCTCAATATGACGTTCAGTTCTGGTATCTACAGAGCTGGTGGCCTCATCAAGAATCAGCACAGGAGCCTTGGAAATGGCCGCTCTGGCAATGTTTAAAAGCTGTCTCTGTCCCTGACTCAGATTCGCTCCGTCGCCCTCCAGCATGGTCTGGTATCCGTGAGGCAGACGCATAATAAAGGAATGGGCAGAGGCCGTTTTTGCAGCCTGAATTACCTCCTCATCTGTGGCATCCAGCCGGCCGTAACGGATATTTTCCATCACGGTTCCTGTAAACAGATGGGTATCCTGCAGTACCATGGCAATATTGCTTCTCAGATTCTCCCGCTTCAGGTGCCGGATATCTACGCCGTCAATGGTAATGCTTCCTGACTGAATATCATAAAACCGGTTAATCAGATTGGTAATCGTCGTTTTTCCTGCTCCTGTAGATCCTACAAAGGCGATTTTCTGCCCCGGCTTTGCATAAAGGCTGAGGTCATTTAAAATCACCTTGTCCGGATTGTATCCAAAGGTCACATGATCCAGAATTACATGACCCTCCATCGGCGCAAGAGTCACTGCATCCTTGTCATCCTCCTGTTCCGGCGCCTCGTCCATCACAGCAAACACCCGCTCCGCTCCGGCCAGTGCAGAAAAAACATTGCTGACCTGCATGGAAATTTCATTGATGGGACGGCTGAACTGTCTGGAAAAATTTAAAAACACAGACAGACCGCCTACGTCAAAGCCCCGGAACACGCACAGCAGGCCGCCGATACAGGCTGTGAGCGCATAGTTTACCTGACTTAGATTTCCCATAACCGGGCCCATAATTCCTCCGAAAAACTGGGCGCGAATCTGATTGTCCCGCAAATCCCGGTTCAGAAGTTCAAATTCTTCTGCCGCCACATCCTCGTGGCAGAATACCTTTACCACCTTCTGCCCTGTAACCGTTTCCTCAATGTAACCGTTTAAAGCTCCCAGAGAAGACTGCTGGGCTGAAAAGTATTTCTGGCTTCTCCCTGCCACAGCTCCGCCTGCCTTCATCATCAGAGGAATCATAATCAGAGTCACCAAAGTCAGCCAGATATTCGTATAAATCATCAGAATCAAGGTCCCCACAATGCTCAAAGCCCCGGAAAACAGCTGTACCAGAGTACTGCTCAGCATATTTCCAATGGTATCTACATCATTGGTAAAACGGCTCATCAGATCTCCGTTGGAATTGGTATCATAATACCGCACAGGAAGGCTCTGCAGCTTTTCAAACAGATCGTTGCGGATTCGTTTTAATGCATCCTGAGCCACAGTCAGCATGATCTTTGCCTGAGCATAGTTGGCCCCTACTCCAATCACATAAACTGCCGCCATAACAAGCAGCGCCCGTGCCAGCCCCGCGGCATCTCCGCGGCTTCCGTCAACCGGAACAATATAGGTGTTGATAATCGGACGAAGCATATAGGCGCCTGCCAAAGTTCCAAAGGTATTTAAAATTACGCAGACAAAGGCAAGACCCATTTTTGCCTTATCTTCTTTTAAATACGTCATCAGACGGCGGATTGCGGCTTTGGCCTCTTTGGGTCTGCCGCCCTTTGCCGACATCCGTGCTCCCGGCCCGTGATGCCTGCGCATTCCGCCTCCCTGAGCTCCTCCCCGGGAGGGACGGCGTCCATAACGCCGTTTCAGACTTTCCAGTTTCTGTTTTTCGTTCATTTATGCGCTTGCCTCCCCTTCCTTATCTCTCTGGGAATAATAAATCTCCTGATAAGCCTCGCAGTGCTCCAGAAGCTCTCTGTGGGTTCCCACTCCGATCAGGTGTCCGTCATCCAGCACCAGAATCTGATCTGCATCTTCTACAGAACTGATTCTCTGGGCAATAATCAGCTTTGTCGTATCCTTCAGCGTGGTATGAAAGCTCTCCCGGATCTTTGTTTCTGTAGCCGTATCCACTGCACTGGTAGAATCATCCAGAATGAGAATCTTCGGTTTTTTCAGCAGAGCTCTGGCAATACACAGCCTCTGCTTCTGACCGCCGGATACATTCACGCCGCCCTGTCCCATGTCTGTGTCATAGCCGTCTGCAAAGGACTTTACAAAGCCGTCTGCCTGGGCTGCATCTGCCGCTGCTCTGATTTCCTCTTCTGAGGCCGTCTCACTGCCCCAGCGGAGGTTTTCTTCAATCGTTCCGGAAAACAGCACGTTTTTCTGGAGAACCATGCCTACGCCGTTTCTCAGATGCTTCAGCGAGTATTCCCGCACATCCACCCCGTCTACCAGCACCTGTCCCTCTGTCGCATCATACAGACGGGGAATCAGCTGTACCATAGAGGTCTTTCCGCTTCCTGTGGAGCCGATAATTCCCACAACCTGTCCCGGCTCTGCAGTAAAGCTGATGTGCTCCAATACCTTGTCCTCTCCATCTCTGTCATAGCTGAAGGATACGTCCTTAAACTCAATCCGGCCTTCTTTTACCTCAAGATCCTTTCGTCCGGCCTGATCATCCGTCAGATCCACCTCTGTATTCATCAGCTCATTGATTCTCTTAATTGAGGCCATAGCCCGCGCGCTCTGAAGAAACACCATGGAAAGCATCATCAGAGACATCAGGATCTGAACAATATAGGTCGTAAACGCTGTCAGATCTCCCACCTGCATGGTACCGCCGATAATCATATTGCCTCCGTACCACACAACAGCCACTGTTGTAATATTCATGGCCAGCATCATCACCGGCATGGTCATAATTACAATCTTCATGGCGCGCAGACTGTTTTCCTGCAGATCCTCATTGGATCTGCGGAATTTTTCCATCTCATAATCCTCGCGCACAAAAGATTTGATCAGCCGCACATTGGTCAGCGCCTCCTGGATTCCGGAGTTCATCGTGTCCAGCTTGGTCTGCATAATACCAAATCTGGGATAGGCTGTAGTCATAATCGCCGCAATGGCCGCTGCCAGCAAAGGAATCACAATCAGAATAATCAGAGCCAGCCTGGGATTCATCAAAAATGCCATAATCAGAGCTCCGACCAGCATTCCCGGCGCCCGCAGCGCCAGACGCAGCCCCATCATCATTACCTGCTGCACCTGCTGTACATCGTTGGTCAGCCTGGTTACCAGAGAACCGGTGCTGAAATCATCAATATTCTGAAAGGAAAATTTCTGTACCTTTTCAAACAGATCCTTTCTCAGATCACTGGTAAAACTAATCGATGCCTTTGCGGAAAAATAAGCGCCTCCGATTCCGCTGACAGCCATTCCCGCTGCCACCAGAACCATATAAAGCCCCATGCGGAGAATATAGCCGGTATCGTGAGCTGCTACTCCGTGATTGATAATCAGAGACATCATTTTGGGCATAAGAATATCTCCAAATACCTCTGCCAGCATCAGACACGGGCCTATAATAAAGGCGCTGAGATAAGGCTTTGCGTATTTTGCATATTGCTTCATGATATATCCTCTCTTTCTGTCTCAGACAGAAATTCTGTCAGATTTGTCTTGATTCGTTCCAGATCTCCTGTCAGTCTGGTCCGTTCCTCTTCTGTAAATCCCGCAAACATTCTCTGCTGAACCTGACTGAAAAACAGGATACTGTATTCTACCACACGCTTCCCTTTTTCTGTCAGACATATCTGATTGCACCGGTTATCCCGGTCATCTGCCGCCCTGTGAATATAACCGCCCTTCTCCAGTTTTTTCAGTGTCACTGCCGCTGTGGCCGGAGAAATCCGGTTAAGCTTTGCGATCTCCTTCTGAGACTGGTTGGGATGATCGGAAATATACATCAGCAGCTGGTGCTGGCTCCGGTACAGTCCATTCTGATTCAGCTTTCTCTCCAGGATGGTTCTGTGAAGATGATTCACATCCATCCAGTTTTCTGTCAGGTCCCGCCAGAAGGCCTCCTCCCCCCTTCGGGCTTTCCTGTTCTCTTTCATGTTCTTCACCTCCTGATCCCGGAATCGTTTTCAACGATAGCATCGTTATAATAATTAGCTTCCTAATAGTTAGCTAGCTTATCATTTATGGATTATAAAAGCGCTTACAATAAAATGCAAGCGCTTTTTTATGTTTTTTCTGTGAACAGATTTCCTGTATTCTTCCTTTTCCTGTCTTTATCCGCGATCTGGAAAATCCAGGATATAATGGTCATAAGCATTGACCACCACAGTGCTTCCCAGCTGATCAACCCGCTTAAATCCATTACCGTAATTGGCATGTACATGCCCGTGTACAAACAAATTGGGCTGGTATTTTTCAATCAGCTCCCGAAAGCAGGCAAATCCTCTGTGAGGAAGATCCTCCAGATCATTGACTCCCTTTGCCGGGGCATGAGCTACCAGAATATCAAAACCCTTGTGACGTTTCAGCTTCCACCAGAGCTTTTTGATTCTCCAGTTCATTTTCAGCTCCGTATACTGGTGATCCGCTCCGGGAATGTACTGCATAGAGCCGCCCAGTCCCAGAATCCTGATTCCTTTGTATACATAAATATCATCCTCAATGCAGATGCAGCCGCACTGCTCGTTTTTCTTATACCATCCGTCATGATTTCCCAGCACATACAAAACCGGTGCATGGCACATGGAAGCAAAGAAATCCAGATACCCCTTTCTCAGATCTCCGCAGGCCAGAACCAAATCCACATCCTTTACCTTTTCCGGTTCAAAATACTCATACAGCGCCTTTGATTCATGATCCGCCAGTACCAGAATTTTCACCTTTTTCATCCTCCCCATTTTCATCGTTTGCAGCTGTTCTCACTCCCTGAAGCAGAATCATCGGACGTGCCTCCGGCTTAAATGCCTCTACCGGCGGAATCGTTCCCACAATATTTGCTGCCAGCCAGTCCATTTTCACAATCTCCTCCGGAGTCAGACTGCGTCCCTCTTCTCCTACAATATCCCCGTTCTGCGTCTCAAATTCCCCTTCAAAAATCTGGAATCTTCCTCCGCAGATGGAAGATTTCAGGAAGCGGATCAGACGCTTTGTATACCTTGGCAGTGAATCTGAACAGATAACGTCAATTACATCAGCAGACATTCCCCACCAGTAATTCACCGCCTTTTTCCCCTTCTGTCTTTCTGCGTCCGCCATACCGCGGCAGATCATTTCTACCAGCTGAACGTAGCATTTTCCCCAGTCACAGATAGGTGTTGCAAGATTTTCCACTGTTCCGTCCGGCAGACAGTGATAAAGACCGAATTCACGGGAAGCCCTCTTGGGCGTAATCGTGTCATCTCCGGAAATCCAGGTAATTCCCGCCTGCTCCAGTTCCTCCCTGCTTCTGTCGTTTTCCAGACCGGACCAGGTCAGATGTACTCTGGCTCTGGGATTGATCATTCTGGCTCCCAGGGCAAAGGCATTGATGTTGGATACCCGCCCGTAAATCGGATAATCCGCAATATATCCCAGCTCATCTCCTTCACACATCGCTGCCGCCAGGGCTCCCATCAGGAATTTTGCCTCATAGGTTCTGGCATAATAGGTGCAGATAGAAGAATAGGATACATTTACAGAACAGTTAAACACACGAATCTGTGGATTTTCCACTGCTGCCTTGACACTCTGCGCTGCCATCTGGGGAGATGTGGTAAAAATCACATTGCAGCCCGAAGCCACGGCCAGAGAAATATCCTGAGCAACCTGACTGTCTGTAGAGGCATTGTTAAATACCACGGTCTGCAGCTTTCCTCCATATTTCTGTTCCAGATACATCCGCCCCAGCTCATGAGCGTAAACCCAGCTGGAGCTTTCCCTGGTCTTTGGATAAATAAATGCGATTTTCAGCATCTCCGGTTCAATATTTTCAGAGCCCTTCAGCCAGTCAAAAAGCTTCACCGCAGGTTTTTCCTGCTCCACCGGCTTCTCAACCAGATCAATTCTGTCTCCATGGGCCTTTAAAAGCAGCTCATCCCATATTTTATCCAGATCCCGGCGCATCTGATCTCCTGTTTTTTCCTTTACCTGGGGATAACCGAAAATCTCCACATAAACCAGAAAGGCATCGGATGCTGTCATCTCAATATCAGGTGTCCGCTTTCCTTCAAAGGCCTGAACAAACAGATCATGGGCGCCCTTGAAATACATTCTCTGTTCCTGATCCCAGACCTGTCCCGGCTTCATTCCCATAGCCTTCAGAAGACGTCCATAGCTTTCCTCTCTGCTGAACCACACGTCACAGTTAAAGGATACCTGGTAAAAGTCCAGAAAGGCATAGTATAAACGGTTGTCCGCCTCCTTACTGCGCCGCGGAAGCAGGCGGGTAACATAGGCCGGCACACTGTAGGCATTGACATATTTCAGAACGCTGACCCTTTTATTTCCCTCCTGCACATAGTAGCGGTTCATAAATTCATATGCAAGAATCGGATCGTGGATCCCCTCTTCAATCTGGTAATCATAAACCCTGGCCCATTTAGCGCCAAACTCCGTTTTTTCTTCCAGAAGCGGCATGAAATTTCCTGCAAAGGCTTCTGTCCGTCCCTTTGTCTTTGTTCCCACAATCTTGCTTAACGGTACATCTATCAGCCCTAAATTAACCTCTGAAACAATATCTGCATTGGCAAGAATATCGTCCAGAACCGGCAGATAGGGATATTCGCCCTTTGCCACCGATGCCTGGTACTGCTTTCGCCCCTGGCGCAAAGCTCCCGTGTAATCGTAAAGTGCCATCGCTTCTTCTCCTTTCTGCCCGTCCAGGCACACTTCTGTTTTATGACAGCAGCTTCAGCAGCTCCTCTCTTGTAAGAGAGGACAGGGACAGTCTTTCCCCGGAAATAATCTGATCTGCCAGATTTTTCTTCTGCGCCTGCAGTTTCATGATATTTTCTTCAATGGTATCCTTCATAATCATCTGGAACACCGTCACCTGCTTTTCCTGGCCAATCCGGTGCGTTCTGTCTGTTGCCTGATTCTGGGCCGCCGCATTCCACCAGGGATCATAGTGAATCACCATATCTGCCGCTGTCAGATTCAGTCCCGTTCCTCCCGCCTTCAGAGAAATCAGAAAAACCGGAACGCTGTCTGTCTGAAAGGCCCCGGCCATCCGTATCCTCTCCTCCTTGGAGGTCCCTCCGGTCAGCAGGTAATAGGAAATTCCCTCCTTTTTCAGACGCTTTTCAATCACCTCCAGCATAGAGGTAAACTGAGAAAATACAAGAATTTTGTGGCCGCCCTCAATTCCTCCGGAAATCAGCTCCATGCAGGTATCCAGCTTTGCAGAGCCGCCTCTGTATTTCTGAAAGCAGAGGGAAGGATCGCAGCAGATCTGCCTCAGCCTTGTCATCTGCGCCAGGATCTGCAGCCGCTCGCTGCCTCCGGGAGCACCATCCAGATCCTCCAGATACTGCTTCAGCTGCAGCGCCTGTGCATTGTAGAGCGTGTGCTGCTCTGTCTCCGCCCTGGAATAAACCACAGTTTCCAGTTTTTCCGGCAAATCTTTCAATACATCCTTTTTCAGACGTCTCAGAAGAAATGCTCCCGTCAGCCTTTTCAAAGTTTCCACAGCAGTCTGATCCCCGTCCTTTACCACGGGATTTTCGAAACGCTTTTTAAATTCTCCATAGGAAAACAGAAATCCCGGCATCAGATAATCAAAAATACTCCAGAATTCGCTGAGCCTGTTTTCAATGGGAGTTCCTGTAAGAGCAAACCTGGTCCGCGAGGAAATCATCTTGACTGCCCGCGCTGTCTGTGTAGACGGATTTTTAATATACTGCGCTTCATCAATAATCTGGAAACGGAAGGAAAATCCTTCATAAAAAGGCAGATCACGTTTCAGAAGGTCGTAGGAAGTAATATAGATCTGCGGTTCCTTCTCCATTCCTCCCCGGGCTGCTTCGAGAATTTCCTGCCTTTCCACGGCAGTTCCTGTGACAGTCTGCACCTTCAGCTCCGGTGCAAACCGGTTGATTTCATTTTCCCAGTTGTACACCAGAGAAGCCGGACAGACAATCAGAAAACGGCTTTCCTGATTTTTCTGAGCCTCATCCAGCAGAAGAGCAATCACCTGAACCGTTTTTCCCAATCCCATATCGTCTGCCAGAATTCCGCCAAATCCATAGCTGTCCAGGGTTTTCATCCAGTAAAAGCCCGTTTTCTGATATCCCCTCAGCACACTGCGCATGGACACAGGAATCTCAAAATCTCCGTCCTCCACAGACTTCATTCCTCTGACAACAGCCTTAAACAGATTATCCCGGTAAAAGGCGATCCCGTTTCCGTCCTTTAAAATACTGTCCAGATACAGAGCCCGGTACATGGGAACCCGGAAGGTGCCGGATTCCCCGTCCTCCTTCTCTGCTGACATGCCGTTTATCATTTTGGCAACTGTAAAAATCCCCGCATCTCCCAGCTGAAGAAATTCTCCTGTTTTCAGCCGGTAATATGGTTTTTTCGGCTGATAATTTTTCAGAATCTGCTGAAGCTGGGCCTGAGTCATTCCCTCTGCCTCTACATGAAGTTCCAGCCAGTTTCCCATGGTCTGAACCCCTACCTGTACTTTCGGCGGAGGAAGAATCCTGATTTTTGCGGCCTCCTCTGACACAGAAACCGTTCCCAGTTCCATAAATTCTGTCATTCCTTCGCTGAGGAGACGGTACATGGCTTCTTCGTCATCCCGGATCAAAAGGGTTTCTCCGCTTTCGTCCCGGTATTTAAAATATCTGGTAATTGCCTGACTGATTCGAAATTCTCCCGGAACGTCACGGCAGATGGTCCTGGGGACTTTCTCATCCTCCACCGGCTGGAAAGAAAAATCTCCGTAAGAAAGCACCGGCTTCATAGTTATTTCGCCCGGTCTGGGGCTGTCAAAGGAAAAGGATGCCTTTAATTCCTGAGGCCGGTACTTTTCCAAATCCACATCCTTTATATTCATGCTGGTATAAGGGAGAATCTTCTGAAGCACTCTCTCATAAAACAGCGGAATATCACGATCCTGAATCGCCAGCGTATGGCTTCTTCTGTCTTTTAAAACCTGCTCCAGAAAACTTCCCATCTGTCTGGAGGCCTCTCCCTCCAGACATACCAATCGTTCCCTGTCGCCTACATACCAGCAGTCTTCTCCCGGAAAACCATAGGTATCCGGATCGACAGAAACCTGAATACCGTCTCTGCCTGCACGGCAGATATCCACAGAAACTGCAAAAGGAAGAGACTCTGTCCCCTCTTTTCCGGAACGGCTTACCAGCACCTGTGCAGAAGTCCCGGAGGAAAACTCCACCTCAAGTGTGTGTCCCTCCATCAGACGGAAAAACCGGTCCCGGTTGGCACGGCTTAAATTCAGCTGCTTCAGCCCCTGCACTGTGGCAAAGGTGCTTCTGCGGAACTGCTCATAGTGTTCCTGATACACATGAACCAGCTCTGTCAAAAGCATGCAAAGAGGTCTGTCCTCTTCTGCAAATGCATAAATACTGTGATGAAAGGTCAGCTGTTTTCCGTAAGAGACACTGGCTCCGCTGTCGATTGCCTGTACAAAGGCGGTCAGATCCCGAAGTACATAAAACCGCGCTCTGCCCAGCTTAAACTCAGCAGATACTTCATTGTTTTTTACAATTAAACGGGGAATTAAACGAATCTGCCCCTCCTCCTGCTCCCGGATAATCTGAGCCACTTCACGATTCGTATATTCCCGAATCATGGTTCGGATTTCCTGAGATGTGGATACCGGCTTTCCCGTCTCTGCTGCCAGCTCCTTCTGCCATTTCTCCCATACCAGCTTCGCGTGAGCACACATTCCATGGAAAGAATTTCCCTTTACACAAGAACAAGAGTAGTCACGAATCTGACTACCCTTGACATAAAGGCGCACTTGATAAGAACTGCCCTCATCCTCAACAGATGCCTGCAGTCCCATCTCTCCTTTCCAGAAGGTGCTGGTTCTGAAATTGGTTATTTTCATATACACGCCTCCGGTTTCCTACTGATTTTCCAGGCTCACTCCGCTCTGGCCGCTTCCCTCTCCTGACGTGACTCAGCTCGATTCCGCTTCGCTCCATCTCGCTGCGCGGGCTCCGCCCTATAAAAGAAGACCTCCGGCCTGCTCTGCGTGAGCAAGCTCACTCCGCTCTGGCCGGAGGTCTTCTTTTGCACGTCAGTGCTGTAACGTCACATCCGTTCGGGGGCTTCGAATCCTAATACCTGGATGCAGGTAGTAAGAACATCTTTTACCAGAGTGATCAGACGAATCCAGCTTGCCTGGCGTGCTTTATCTTCCTCTGCCAGAATTCTGGTATCATGGTAAAAGCTGTTGAATGCGTTAGACAAATCAAATACATACTGGCAGATTTTGTGAGGTGCTGTCTCTGCAAAAGCATTTTCCATTACCTCGTTGTATTTTGCCAGCTCTAACATCAGTGCCTTTTCTCCGCTGCCGGACGGTGCAAGTATAGCAGATGCAGCAGTTTCCTCCTGCTTCTGATCCAGATATTTACCCAGAATGGATTTAATCCGGACAATCGTGTACAGAATATAGGGGCCTGTATTTCCCTCAAAGGAAATAAACCGCTCTAAATCAAATACATAATCCTTTGCAGCCTGGTTGGACAGATCGCCGTACTTTAATGCAGCCAGTCCCACAACCTTGGCCGTCTCTCTCGCTTCATCCTCAGATACTGTACGGTTTTCCATAATTCTGGCATAAACAGCCTCATCAATATCTGCAATCAGATGCTCCAGACGCATAACGCCGCCGTCTCTGGTCTTAAATGGCTTGCCGTCTCTGCCGTTCATAGTACCGAATCCAATATGAATCATCGGAGTTTCCGGCTTTACATATCCAGCCTTTTTCGCAACGCGGAATACCTGGGTAAAATGCAGTTCCTGACGCTTATCTGTAATATAAATGTATTTCACCGGAGCAAAATCCTTCTCCCGCTCCAGAATTGTTCCCAAATCCGAGGTAGCATAAAGAGCTGCTCCGTCTGATTTGCGGACAATACAGGGAGGAAGTTCCTTGGAATCTGTCGGCTCTGTAATATCAACAACAAGAGCGCCCTGGCTTTCGTAAGCCAGTCCCTTATCCTGCAGATCCTGAATCAGCCAGGGGATATACGGCTCTGCATCACTTTCGCCCTTCCATAAATCAAAATGTACATCCAGATTACCGTAGTTTCTCTTTAAATCTGCCAGAGAAACATTCATAATATGTTTCCAGATTGCAGTAAAGGGTGCGTAACCGTTCTGCAGCTTAAAGGTTGCAGTCTGAGCGCGCTCCTTAAAACTCTCATCCTCTTTTGACTTTTTGCTGGCAGTAGGATAAATGTCCTCTAACTCACTGATGGTAAAAGGCGGCTCTGCCGGGTATTCTCCTGTATAAGATTCATCAAAATACACCAGCTCCGGCTTTCTGTCCCGCAGTTCCTCAATAATCAGTCCCATCTGCAGGCCCCAGTCTCCCAGATGAACATCGCCTACCATATGGTATCCCAGGAAATTTCCCATCCGGCGAATGCTTTCTCCAATCACCGCAGAACGAAGATGTCCCACATGGAGAGGCTTTGCCACATTGGCTCCGCCGTAGTCCACAATAATTGTTTCTCCGTGGCCTGTTTCATCCAGTCCCAGCTTCGGTGCCTGAGTCATACCTTCCATATACTCTGCCAGATACTGAGGATTCACACGAAGATTAATAAATCCCGGCATTACTGCATTAATATCCTCATCCAGAAAAACAGGAGTCTCTCCTGCAGCCGCTCTGGCGCCGCACTGCTCCTTCAGCTTCGCAACTACATCAGAAGCAATATCAATCGGTTTCTTTTTATAGGCTTTGGCTGCTGCCATAGCCCCGTTACACTGATATTCACAGAGATCCGGGCGGTTTGACAATACCACCTTGGCATAAGCTTCCTCATACCCACAGCCGGCAAATGCCGCCTTCATTTCATCTGCAATCAACTCAAGAATTTTTTTCACGTTTCCTGTCTCCTTTTATTCCATTCCTGCCGCCTGATGTCTGAAACCGGATTCCAGGCATGCGGCTTTTTTACTTAGAAACTGATCTATTATTATAAGGGAATTTCAAAAAAAATTCAAGTCATTCAGAACCTGCAATTCCCTGTTTTATCAATTAAAACCTGATGTTCCCTTTTCCATTCACCCGTTTCTCCCGATAATGTAAAATCCCGCTCAATCTTTGTGCAGATTCCGCCTTTTTCCTCGTTTAATGCAAAATCTTGCTCTGATTTTGTGCAGATTCCACCTTTTTCCTCGCTTAATGCAATATCCTGCTCTGATTTTGTGCAGATTCCGCCCTTTTCCTCGCTTAATGCAAAATCTTGCTCTGATTTTGTGCAGATTCCGCCTTTTTCCTCGCTTAATGCAATATCCCGCTCTGGCCTTGTGCAGGATTCTCCTTTTTCTCCCGATAATGCAAAAAAACCGCCCCGGCCAGGGCCGAAGCGGTTT
The DNA here is from genome assembly GCA_900540335.1 of uncultured Clostridium sp. Classification (GTDB taxonomy): domain Bacteria; phylum Bacillota; class Clostridia; order Lachnospirales; family Lachnospiraceae; genus Brotaphodocola. The sequence continues at coordinate 13,428 of UQFC01000001.1, forward strand.
TCCACATATGATTTCTGTTAAATTATGCTCTAGAAAGATACTCACCGGTACGGGTGTCGATCTTGATCTTGTCGCCGTTATCTACAAATAACGGAACGTATACGGTAGCGCCTGTCTCAACAACAGCCGGCTTGGTTGCGCCCTGAGCGGTATCGCCCTTGAAGCCCGGCTCGGTGCTGGTGATCTCCAGCTCAACGAACAGAGGAGCCTCAACAGAGAATACTTTTCCGTTGTAAGAGCAAACCTTAACAACCTCGTTCTCCTTAACAAACTTCAGAGCATCGCCAATCACATCGGGAGCCAGAGCGATCTGCTCGTAGTTGTCCATGTTCATGAAGTTGAATAAATCACCATCTGCATACAGATACTGCATGTCTACACGGTCAATTCTTGCAGACGGGAACTTCTCGGTCGGACGGAAGGTTCTCTCTACTACGGAACCGGTCATAACGTTTTTGATTTTGGTTCTTACGAATGCAGCACCCTTGCCCGGCTTAACGTGCTGGAACTCTACGATCTGATATACTGCACCCTCGATTTCCAGGGTAATGCCGTTTCTAAAATCACCTGCTGAAATCATGTGATATTCCTCCTTGAATTTACGTACTGTTTTACGCGATTAATCTATTCTATAATATAATAAAAGATACGTTTTTTCAACCTTTTTTTTCAACCTTCTAAAAAACGGAAAAACCGATTACCATTCCGCGATACAGCGATTGCGGCCCCCGGCATCTCCTGTCCGCTGTGCAGAGACCTGTCTGCGTCCTCCGTCCGCATGGATAAACCGGTCCGGAAATTACAGCTCGACACAAATCGCCTTTCGTGTTGTTCCTTTTTTCTGCTTTGTCCAATATAATAAAGGCATCAAATGAAGGAGGCAAAAACAAACAGGAATTTCAAATGCTTTTTAGTGTTCTCCTGTCAGATAATCCATCGCCAGATCATACCCGCGCAGTCCCAGTCCCACAATCTGCCCGGTGCAGACCGGCGCTGTCACAGACGTATGGCGGAACTCTTCCCGCTTATGAACATTGGAGATATGAACCTCTATAATCGGCACCTGAATGGATGCCAGAGCGTCCCGCACAGCATAGCTGTAATGCGTAAAGGCTCCCGGATTAATGATAATCCCCTCCACGCCTGTGTGGTATGCCTCCTGGATCTTATCAATCAGACCGCCCTCGCAGTTGCTCTGAAAAACCTCCAGCTCATGTCCCTCAGAGGCAGCCTTTTCCTCCAGATGCTTCACCAGCCATTCATAGTCCCTGGTTCCGTAAATTCCCTTTTCCCGAATCCCCAGAAAGTTCAGATTCGGTCCGTTTAAAACAAGAAGCTTCATCTGTTTGTCCCTTCTTTCTCTCTTATCAGATTCACAATTTCTTCCACAGTTTTCCCGTCCACATCTACAATCTGATGGGCTGCCTGACGGTAAATGGGATTCCTGTAAGCCAGAAGCTCTTCTGCTCTCTGCCTCACATCCGGCCCCTGAAGAAGAGGTCTGGTGGTGTCTCCCTTTAACCGTTCAATCACTGTTTCTGCTTTTACCTGAAGGAAAATCACCTGTCCCAGCTCTCGTAAAACGGCCCGGTTTTCCTCCCTGAGAGGCAGTCCGCCGCCTACAGAAATCACCTTGGGCTCTGTCTCCTTCTGCAGCTTTTTTAATACGGCAGTCTCTGTTTCCCGGAAGAATTCCTCCCCCTTCAAACGGAAAATATCAGAGATGGTCATGCCTGCTTCCTCTTCTATCATCTGATCCGTATCCACAAGCGGAATGCCTGCCGCCCTGGCATAAGCCCGTCCCACACTGGTCTTGCCTGCGCCCATAAATCCAATAAAAATCACATTTTCTCTGCTCATACTCCCGTCTCCCATGCAAGTATTTTCTCTTTCCGCCCGTTCATTTTTTCCGGCTCCGGCCTTATAAAAAACGTCTCCGGCTCAGTTCTCCGAAAATTATCCCGTATTCAGCTCCCCGGGACATATCCTCCGTCATTTCCCCGGACCGGAATGAGATTTTTTGTAGCAATGTAAAATAGGAGCCTCCAGATACCGTTTCAATACGATCTGGATCTCCTCTCTGGGATTAATAGGCTTCACTAAAATCCCGTAAATCCCGCAGCGATTGGCCCCGTAAACATCTGTAAACAGCTGATCTCCCACAAACAGGGTTGTCTCCCTGTCTGTTCCCATCAGTTCCATCGCCCGAAGATAATTTTTCTTTCCCGGCTTTCCCGCCTTATAAATATAAGGGGAATGTACGGCAGCTGCAAAGGATGCCACCCGCGGTTCCTTATTGTTGGATAAAAGACAGGTTTTTATGCCCAGTCCGCGAAGCCGTTCAAACAGCTCCACCGCCCTTTGATCTGCCGGAGCATCATGCTCCACCAGCGTATTGTCAATATCAAAAATTGCGCCCCGAATGCCCTTTTTCTGCCACTCCTCCCATGGAATCTCATAGGTGCTGTTCAGCCATTCACGGGGATAAAACTGTTCCAGTATCAATGCTTTTTCTCCTGTTTATTTGTTCTGCAGAAGCTTTCCCAGCTCCTCCATAAAGGTGTTTACATCCTTAAATTCCCGGTAAACAGAGGCAAAACGCACATAGGCCACCTCATCTAACTGCTTCAGCTTTCGCATCACCAGTTCACCGATTACCGTAGTCTCCACTTCCTTTTCCTCCATGTTGAAAATCTGATTTTCAATCTCGTCAATCATGGCATTGATCTGCTGTGTGGACACCGGCCGCTTGTGGCAGGAATGAATAATTCCCGATTCAATCTTGGAACGGTCATAGGTCTCTCTGGACCGATCCTTTTTTATCACCATCAGAGGCATTGTTTCCAGTTTTTCATAGGTAGTAAACCGCTTTCCGCACTTCTCGCACTGACGGCGGCGGCGTATGGAGCTGTTGTCATCAGCAGGTCTGGAGTCAATTACCTTTGTATCCTGTGCATTGCAGTATGGACATTTCACTTCCTTTTTCCTCCTCATTCTTTGTAAAAACCCTGGGGGTTCTGTCTGTAAATATTACATTTATTTTACATGACATAACCAAGATTCGCAAGCAGTTTTCACTGCAATCCCCCGACTCCGGGCTTCTCCCCTTTTTCACCCGCCGCTGCATGTCTTTTCCACATCCTTGAGACGCCTGATTTCCACCAGAATAATATCTGAGCCAATCTGCCGGACATCGCAAAAAGAAATCACATACTCCTTTTCCCTGCCAAAAATTCCGCACAGACAGCCGGGCCCCGGCACAATCAGATGGGTAATGCAGCCTGTCTCCGGATCAAACTCCACATCCCCCACATATCCCAGCCGTTTACAGTCACAGATATTGATCACTTCTTTTTTTTTAAATCAAAAATGCGCACAGAACCACCCCATTTCTTCCTGGTATATTCTATGCGCATCTTAATTCTATGGTTCCATCGGAATCATTACCGGAACCGTTCTTTTCCCGGGAAAAGCTGTCTCAGCCCTGCAACCAGATTCTCCGGCAAATCAAATTCCGGATCCGGAATCCGGGGAATCTCCGGAGTACTGAATTCAAAGCTTCCTCCGTATCCGGAAAATCCTGCAATAAGAAACATTCCCCATAAAAAAGCAGTCAAAATCAGGCCGCCCAGGGACAATCCCAGACCTGCTCTGGCTCTCCCGCTCATCGGACCGTTTCCTTTTGACAGAAGGGCAAATAAAACCCCAAGGCCGCCGAAAATAAGTCCTCCGTAACAGCAGCAGGTCATTACAACTGCCAGGATTCCCATAACCAGAGAAGCAGTCGCCAGACCATTTGCCGGCTGCCCGTTCTGACGGGATGAGGCAGGGGAACCCCCTGCCTGGTAATTCTGATATTCGGGATACAAATTGCTTTCTCTTTGATCCTGGTTTTCCATTTTACCTCCCTTGCATATGCCGCCCTCTGACCGAAATTCTACTCTGCTTCTTCCGACAGACCGGGCCGGCTGTTCTGCTGATTATTAAAACAGCGGAACGACAGCACCCTCATAGGTTGTCTCCATATATTCCTTTACCGTATCACTGGTAAGAGCCTCCATCAGAGCCTTTGTGCCTTCCTCGTTTTCCTTGCCTTCCTGAACAGCTACAACGTTTCCATAGGTAACTGCCGCCTCAGAATCAGAAGACTCTACAGCCAGAGCATCTGTCACCTTCATGCCTGCTTCAATAGCGTAGTTTCCGTTAATAACGGCAATATCCACATCCGGAAGAGAACGGGGAATCTGCGCTGCCTCAACCTCAAACAGCTCCAGATTTTTCGGATTCTCGACAATATCCATCTTGGTTGCCTTCAGGCCAACACCTTCTTTTAACTTAATCAGGCCCTGTGCCTCCAGAAGCAGCAGTGCGCGCGCTTCATTGGTTGCATCATTGGGAACTGCAACCTTTGCTCCGTCTGCCAGTTCCTCCAGAGAAGCTGTCTTTCCTGCGTAAATACCAAAGGGCTCATAATGAACAGCGCCTGCGCTTACCAGCTTGGTTCCTCTTTCTGCATTAAACTGCTCCAGGTATGGGAAGTGCTGGAAATAGTTTGCATCCAGATCGCCGGTATCCAGAGCTAGGTTCGGCTGTACATAGTCCGTATACTCTACAATCTTTAAGCTGTAGCCCTTCTCCTCCAGAACAGGGCGTGCTGCCTCCAGAATCTCTGCATGAGGTGCCGGGCTTGCGCCTACCACCAGCTCCTTCAGCTCTGCAGGCTCCTTGCTCTCCGCTGCCTCAGTTTCCTTGCTCTCTTCTGCAGCTGTCTGTGCCTGTGTCGGCGCTGCAGTCTCCTCAGTTTTGCCGCCGCATGCAGTTAATGCTGCCGCTGCCAGAAATGCTGCCGTGATTACACTAATTCTTCTCTTCATAATTCTTCTCCTCCTCATGGATAATAATGAATAGATGCCGGGCAGTTTTCGCCCTGATTTATAAGGCCCTTTCGGCCGACAGTCTGAGTATTTTCTCCGGCTGCTAAATCCGTTTGCTTTGAAAATCCAGTCTGTTACCGGATTCTCTTATCACTGACTCTTGCCAGCTTCATGCCAATCTCCTGAATAATCTGGACAATAATCACCAGAATCGCCACTGTCAGAAACATCATATCTGACTCATACCGGTAATAGCCGTAGTTAATGGCAATACCGCCCAGTCCGCCGCCGCCTACCGCTCCGGCAATTGCGGAATATCCCAGAATCGTGGTAGTGGAAATCGCTGCTCCCACCAATAACGAAGGCTTTGACTCCGGAAGAAGCACCTTCCATATAATCTGAAAGGTACTGGCGCCCATGGACTTGGCCGCTTCAATCACTCCGGCATCAATCTCCTTGAAGGAAGACTCAACCATTCTGGCAATGTAAGGAGCTGCAGATGCCACCAGAGGCGGAACCACTGCCTTCCATCCCAGACTGGTTCCTACCAGCTTTCTGGTCAGGGGAATCATCATAATCAGCAAAATCAGAAAGGGAATGGAGCGAAGCAGGTTAATTGCAGTGCCCAGAATCTTCTGAAGCAGGGGAATCGGGTGAATTCCCTCCTTGTCTGTCACCACAAGAATAATACCTAAGGGAATTCCGATTACATAGGACAGCACCGTGGAAATCAGCACCATACACAGGGTTTCTCCGATTCCATTTTGAATCAGCTCCATAATCTGCGGACTAAAGGTCATTTTCTCTTACCTCCTCAAACGGAATTTTAACAGATTTCAGATAGTGAAGGGCTCTTGCAGCATCCGCTTCGTCCTCCGGAAGCTGAACAATCATCTGACCCATCGCTTTTCCTCCTACATCTCTGGTTGACGCATACATAATATTCACCGGCACCTTGCTGGCAAGAATCATGTTGGCTAATACCGGCTCCATGGATTCCCGTCCGTCAAAGATAATTCTGATTTTCCGGGAATGGCTGATTTTCACATTGGTAATTGCATCTCCCAGAATCAGCTGGCGTCCGATTTTCGACTTGGGCTCTGAGAAAATCTCGGCAACCTTACCCACCTCAGCAATGTGGCTCTTGTCAATGATTGCCACCCGGTCACAAATGGCCTCAATCACCGCCATCTCATGAGTAATCACAATCACGGTAATTCCCAGCTCCCTGTTAATCTGTTTGAGCAGCTGCAGAATGGACTTGGTTGTATTGGGATCCAGGGCGCTGGTTGCCTCATCACAGAGAAGCACCTTGGGATTTGTTGCAATGGCTCTTGCAATCGCCACTCTCTGCTTCTGACCGCCGGACAGCTGCGCCGGATAAGCTCCGGCCCGTTCCTCCAGTCCTACCAGCTTTAACAGCTCCATGGCCCTGCTTTTTGCCTCTGCCTTGGTATAGGAATGGTTCTTTGCAATCTCCATAGGAAAACAGACATTTTTCAAAACGGTTCTCTGGGACAGCAGATTAAACTGCTGAAAAATCATTCCCATGGACTGTCTTGCCATTCTCCGGCCCGCCTCACTCATGGCTGCCAGATTCTCTCCCTCAAACAGTACCTGTCCCGATGTGGGAACCTCCAGCATATTGATGCATCTTACCAGCGTACTTTTTCCTGCGCCGGAAAGGCCGATAATTCCAAAAATCTCACCTCTGTAAATATCCAGATTAATGTCATTAAGCGCCACAACCGGGCCGTTGGCCGTCTTAAATTCCTTTCCCATTCCCTTTAACTGGATAATCGTCTCTTCGTTTGCCATATTTCCTCCTTCCAATTCCCGTACCGCGGCCGCGTCAGCAGCCTCCTTCCTGTGATGCGCGGTGCACATCCCCGCAGAGCGTTTTTATTTCATAGGACGCAATTTCCTATGAAATCAAAAACCGCAGGTCTGTAAAGACCTGCGGCTGTCACTCCGGTTTCCCGGTACTATCCCTATTGTCTCTCAGCATCCATGCAAATCATATCCTGTTTTTTGAATACGCAAACATACGGCACATGTCCATCATCATGCCGCACATCATTTCCATATTCATCTGCATGGTTGTAATCTGAGTCATAACAGTTTCCTCTCTTCTTCCCTGACATGGTAAAACAGAAGCTCTCTATGTGGCGTATTGTACGTCACATAGCCTTATTTGTCAAGCAATAATTCACAATTTCCTTGACTTTTCCTCCATTTGCTGTATAATACTCCCTTAGTTAGTTCTATTTAGAACTGTTCAAAATAGAACTATTTTACAGAGTGTTTTCTGTAAAACCATTTGAGGAGGTATTTCCATGTCATCCTGGATAACTGAACTTCTGGAGACTACCCGCCGTACCAATAAGCTTCACGAATCCTTTCTGCGGGAGCTCTGCGAAACCTACCATCTGACCATGGCAGAGGTGTCCATTATCTGCTTCCTGAAAAACAATCCGCAGCTGGATACAGCAGCAGACATTGTGGAATATAAAATGCTGGCCAAAAGCCATGTTTCCCAGGCCGTAGAATCTCTGATTCAAAAAGCCATGCTGGAAAGAGCTGCCGATCCCCGCGACCGGCGCAGACAGCATTTATCCCTGCTGCCCGCCAGTGCCCCTGTAACAGATGCCATTGAGACCGTTCAGGAGCTGTTTTTTCATGAAATTTTTACCGGTTTTACAGAGGAGGAACAGAATCAGTTCTTTGCATTCAACCAGAGAATCATTGACAACACAAAAAATATGCTGGAAAGAAGGAAACATCTATGAAAGATAACAAAGATTTTCTTGGAAGAGAACCAATCGGCAAGCTGCTGTTGACCCTGTCTCTTCCAACCATTGCCGCTCAGATTATCAATATGTTCTACAATATTGTAGACCGGATTTACATTGGCCATATTCCGGAGACAGGAGCCATGGCCTTAACCGGCGTCGGCGTCTGTATGCCATTAATCATGATTGTGTCCGCCTTTGCCATGCTGGTAGGAAACGGCGGAGCGCCCCGGGCCTCTATTTTTATGGGAAAAGGCAAATATGAAGATGCTGAAAAAATTCTGAATAACTGCTTTACGCTTCAGCTGATTATTTCCGCAGTTCTCACGGGAATTCTGCTTTTATTCAACCGGACGCTGCTGATGGCCTTCGGCGCCAGTGAAAACACCATTGAATACAGCGTCAGCTACATGAATATCTATGCCCTTGGCACCATTTTTGTACAGCTTACCCTTGGCATGAATGCATTTATTACTGCCCAGGGCTTTGCAAAAACAGGAATGCTTTCCGTACTGATCGGTGCAGTAACCAATATTATCCTGGATCCCATCTTTATCTTTGGCATGAACATGGGAGTCCGCGGAGGAGCGCTGGCCACAGTTCTTTCCCAGGCTCTCTCCTGCATCTGGGTTCTTGCCTTTTTGATGGGCAAAAAAACGCAGCTGCGTCTGCGTCTCAACCGGCTCGGCCTCCAGAAAGCCATTATCCTTCCCTGCGTTGGACTCGGCACCTCCACCTTCATTATGCAGAGCAGCGAAGGCATTATTTCTGTATGCTTTAACTCCTCTCTTCTGAAATACGGCGGAGATATTGCCGTAGGCGCCATGACGATTCTTACCAGTGTCATGATGTTTGCCATGCTGCCTCTTCAGGGTCTGGGACAGGGCGCACAGCCGATTATCAGCTATAACTACGGCGCCAGCAATCCGGTTCGGGTCAAAAAAGCCTTCTGGCTTCTTTTGAAGGTCAGCATGGCCTATGCAACCTTGCTCTGGCTGTTTATCATGGTATTCCCGAAAGGATTTGCCGGTCTGTTCACCACCGATGCCGCTCTTCTTGACTTTACCAAACGGGCGCTCCGGATTTACCTGGCCTGCCTCTTCCTGTTCGGAATTCAGATTTCCTGCCAGATGGCCTTCAACTCCATCGGCTATGCCAAAGAGTCCATCATGGTGGCAGTTATGAGAAAATTCGTTCTCCTGATTCCGCTGATTTACATCATTCCCCGTTTCTGGACAGGAGATCAGGTTTCTGCCGTATACATGGCAGAGCCGGTTGCCGATTTCTTTGCTGTTTCCTTTACCGTCTTTCTGTTCCGGAAACAGTTTAAAAAGGCGCTGGAGAGCATCCGCGGGAAGAAGGACGTCTTAAACGCTTCAGGTACTCCTTCTGTTCCGGCTTAATCCGGAAGCTTTCCACAGCCTTCTGAATGGTTTTATTGTGTGTCCACACATCCAGGCGCTGCTCCTCCAAAAAGGGCAGCGCCTTTTCATACTGTTTTGCCAGGGCTGTCGCAAAATACCAGGCAATCATCATTTTCACATAGTATTCCTCTGACTGCAGGCTGCATACAAGCTCCGGATATTCCGGTTCAAAGGCCTCGTCCAGATAATAGCACATCAGCATTTCCACAGCAAACCGGATGGTGTAGGTATGGTCAGAAACAAGCCAGCGGCGAATCTCCGGAAGAAATTCCGGCAGATGCTTTTTTGCTGCTGCCGGGCGAATCAGATCGCAGGTGGCCCAGTTGTCCACCTGAGGAAGAAAACGGTCCAGCTCCTTTACACAATCCGGAAAGTCCCTGATTCCGGAAATCAGAATTCCATGAAGATTGTTTTCCTCATAATAGCGGTGAACCGCCGCCTGCAAAAAATGTCCGGCTTCATCTGTTCCCGCCAGTTCCCGCGCCAGACCTCTCAGCTGCGGAGTCCTTACTCCAATAATCCTCTCCCTGCTGATTCCCGGCATCAGGCGGGCCTGAAAATCCCCGTATTCCTGATCCTGGAGAGCAAAAAGCCTGGTTAAAATCCTGTTTTCCTGCATCGCTCCGCTTTCGTTTATCACCTGCTCACGCCCCTTCTCTTTTTGTGTTCCGCCGCTTTTCCCAGACCCCTTCTGCCTTCAGAGCCAGGATACTGGCAAGCCACCCTGCCAGAAATCCGCCCAGCACATCTGTGGGATAATGAACGCCCACATAAAGCCGTGAAAATCCAATGAGAACCGCCAGAATCACAAATCCCGCTCCCACTCCCTTCCTCTCCGGAAACATCTTAAGATAAACAAGGGCAGCTGCAAAGGATGCGCAGGTGTGGCCGGAGGGAAAGGAGAAATCTGTCTGTTTTTCCACCAGCAGTTCAATCGCCGGATACAAGTCATAAGGCCGTATCCGGGCAACCGCATTTTTCAGAAACACATTGGTAATCAGCGCTCCCACAGCCAGGGAAAGCCCTGCTGTCAGCCCTGCTTTTCTTGTTTTGGGAATCAGCGCAAAAGCAACAGCCGTCACAATCCAGAACCAGCCTGCGTCTCCCAAAAAGGTCACTGCCTTCCAAAATCCTGTCATCCAGTCTGCCCGAAGATATTCCTGTATCAGCAGCAAAATCCACACATCTGCCTGCTGGATCCATTCTCCTATCATAACGATCACTCTTTATCCTTTCTCTCTTTTCTTGCATTTTCCCTGATTCTGTTATATGATGGCTTTCAGTATCGGCAGCCATTCCAGCCGCCCTGAACCGGCAGCGCTGCCAGTATGGCTGTAACATTCAGAACTAAGCAGAGGCCCGGCTTCTTCGCCGTCCTGAATCGTTGCGTGATTAATCAGACACAAGGAGGAATACCATGATTTACAGCTTCAATAATGATTACAGCGAAGGAGCCCACCCGCGGATTCTTCAGGCTATGATGGAAACCAACCTGGAGCAGAACAACGGCTACAGCCTGGATCTCCATACAGACCATGCAAAAGAGCTGATCCGCCGGGAAATCGGCAGAGAAGATGCTGATATTCATATTATCACCGGAGGAACCCAGACCAATCTTCTGGGCATTTCCTGCGCTCTGAAGCCCTATCAGGCTGTCATCTGTGCAGAAACCGGACACATCAATGTTCACGAAACCGGCGCCATCGAAGCCACAGGACACAAGGTTCTGGGACAGCCCTCCCCGGATGGCCTTATGACTCCCGCCCTGATCCAGAAGGCTCTGGACTGGCACACAGATGAACATATGGTGCAGCCGAAAATGGTCTATATTTCCAATGCCACCGAGGTAGGAACCCAGTACACCAAGGCTCAGTTAGAGGAGCTTTCCGCCTTCTGCCGCCAGAAAGGACTCTACCTGTTTTTAGACGGAGCCAGACTGGGTTCTGCCCTGACCAGCTCTGCCTGCGATCTGACTCTGGCTGACATTGCCCGCCTGACCGATTTATTTTATATTGGCGGTACGAAAAACGGAGCCCTCTTCGGAGAAGCGCTTATCATTCTGAATCCCAATTTAAAGCAGGATTTCCGTTACCTTATCAAACAGAAAGGCGCCATGCTGGCAAAAGGATGGCTTCTGGGCATCCAGTTTGAAGAGCTGTTCCAGAATCATCTCTTCTATGACATGGCTTCCCATGCCAATGAAATGGCAGACAGACTCCGCCGCGGCATTGAAGCATGCGGATACTCCTTCCAGTGGGCATCCACAACCAATCAGCTGTTTCCCATCCTTCCAAATCCGGTTATGGAGGCGCTTTCCAGAGATTTCCTTTTCTCTGTCCAGACCGTGATTGACGACACCCGCACCTGCATCCGCCTGGTAACCTCCTGGGCTACAAAGCCGGAAGCAGTTGACGCCTTTTTAAAGGCTCTTCAGGAGCTCTCCTGATTATTCATTTCTTTGACTCTTCCGGAAAAGGGGCAATGCACAGGCGGCCCCTTTTCCGGAATTTCTATTCTGCCGGTGCTTTCTTTCTGAGAAAGACCTCTTCTGCCGTTTTTACAGCATCCGGCTCACTGGATTCTGAAAAATTCAGCACCAGCATCCTGTTTTCATCTGTAATCACATAGGTATCAAAAGCATCCTCCGGATCCTCTCTCACCGATGAGCCGGGAATATCCAGACTGTAATGAAACCGCTCAATCGACAGGGACGGATCCCCGCTTAAAACCTCAGTCCGGGTAATCCTCCATTTATCGCCCCGATCCTTAGGATAAGCAGAGCTTCCAAAACGAAATACAGCCGGAATCGTACTTTCAAAATATTCGATCATCAACCGGTTCCCTGTCTCACTGCTTCTCCCTATCTGACTCTGATAAACAGCTGCCGGGCTTTTCAGATTTTCCAGATGATAATTCTCAATCCTGTCAAACTCCGGAGCTATCTCTTCCGGTGGATACAGCCACTCCCATGTATTTTCCTGAAAAGCTCTGATTTCCGGGATACATTTCTCCATAAGAAATACAGCGGCTCCTGAAAAAATCACACTGACTGCGACACTGCAGAGAGCATATTTGACTCTTTTCACTCTGGTATCACCGCTTTCGTGGAGACGAATCCAGGACTGCATTCCAAGAAGGATAACAAACAGAATCATAATTGCCAAAAACACCATCGCATTTCTGCTGACAAATCCTGATATTCCAAAAAATACGGCAAGCAGCACACCTGTCAGAAATGCCGTTCCCAGCGTCTTTGCCCTCACATAGGACAAACTGTGCTGAAAAAGCACCTTCTGTTCCTTCATCTGCCTTTTCGCCTTCAAAAACCAGAGAAGGCTTTCCAGCACCTTGACTCCAAAAAACACAGACAGAACCGCCAGCAGAATCCCGTCTGCCAGCCTGTCCGGATCTGCAAAGCTCTTTGCCGGATTCTCCCATATGTCTCTCATAGCCCAGACAAAAAAACCAACCAGCAGCGCTGTCACAATCCGGGAATTCAGAAGTCTTTTTTTCTGAATCGAAAACTGAAGACTCTCCTTTAAGGGCTCAGCCAGAGGAAGCTCTCTGCTTCTGGCATAAAATATCTGAATACCCGGACCTCCGCACTGAAATTTCCATCCGGCTTTTCCGCACCTTTCTCTCATAACCCGTGCCTCATAGCTGTCTGGCCCTGTCATAAAGGATCCCCCGGGAACAAAGGCTGCTGCATAGCGCCTTTCTTCCGGCTCCTCCTCATAAAATACAATTCCCCACTCCCCGATTTTGTCCGGAAACCATCCTTTTTCCGCCATCTGTTCCAGATACGCAGACAGGGCACCCATTTCATTGGCCTCAAAAGACCAGAATGTCCATTTTCTTTTCTCCATGCATTTTCCCTCTCCTCAGATTCCCGTCACATCGAAATCCCTGTTCTTTCTTTTCTGAAGTCTCTTATTCCATCACAGGCAAAATTAAAGCAAATAACACTGTCCCCTTTAGCTGTCCGCCCTGTCCTCAGGCATGGAACGAAAAAACGATACCACAAAAGGCAGGGTAATCACTGCCGATATAATATCTGCCGTCACCTGGGAAATCTGAATCCCGAACAGCCCGAAAGCATGGCTGAAGATCCATAAAACAGGGATAAAAACAATGCCGCTTCGAATCATTGATAAAAAAGTTGCCATCCCGCTTTTCCCAATACTCTGAAACAGCATATTTCCGCACAGAGATACAGGAAGGAAAAACAAAGACAGGCACTGGGCCCTGAGCGCCCTGACACCTACGCTGATTACCTCCGGGTCGTCCCGGAAAAGGGCAATGATCCATCCGGAACAGAAAAATCCTGCTACTGCGGAAACGCTTAACACAACCAGGCTGCTGCGGATGCTGAACCAGAAGCCTTCCCGCACACGGCTGTATTTTCCTGCTCCGTAGTTGAAAGCACTGACCGGCTGAAAGCCCTGTCCGATTCCCAGTGCCACGCAGAACAGAAAATTAATAACCCTGGATACAATACTCATAGCCGCTATTGCTGCATCCCCATATACGGCAGAGCACAGATTCAGCACCATAACGGAAACGCTGTTCAGTCCCTGGCGCATCAGACTTGGAAAACCCACTGCTGTAATATTGGTAATGTCCTTCCAGCTGCGGGTAAAATACCTGATGCTGATCCGGCTCTGAATCTTTTCTCTGAGAAAGGGACTGATCAGAATCGCCGCTCCCACATACTGGGAAACTGCCGTAGAAATCCCGGCTCCCCTGACTCCCATATCCAGCCCGAAAATCAGAACCGCATCTCCAAGAATATTCAGAATTCCGCCGGAGGCCAGCCCCATCATGGCAAACACGGCCTTTCCCTCATACCGCAGAATATTGTTCATGACGCAGCTGGAGGCCATGGCAGGCGCTGCCAGAAGAATCCAGGTGCTGTACTCTTTTGCATAAGGCAGAATAGAATCCGTACTTCCCAGAAGACGCATCAAAGGTTCCTGAAAAGCAAAGCCCAGAATGCCGATACAGCTGCCGCACAAAATCGAAAGGAAGAAACTGGTAGAGGCAAATTTTCTGGCACTCTCCACATCCTTGCCGCCCAGCTTTCTGCTGATATTGCTTCCCGCCCCGTGGCCCAGCATAAATCCGAAGGCCTGAATAATCGCCATCAGGGCAAACACTACGCCGGTAGCTCCGCTGGCGCTGGTTCCCAGACTGCTTACAAAAAAGGTATCCGCCATATTGTACACATTGGTTACCAGCATACTGATCGTCGTAGGAAGCCCCAGAGTCAGCACCAGCTGATGAACCGGAGTCTTTGTCATTTTATCATACTGTTCCTGGGCGCTCTCTCCATTTTCCACATGTTTTCCCTGCATTTTTTCACCTCTGTATCGCAGTTTATATTTGTAACAATTCAGGACCGGAATATCCGATCCTGACCTATTACCCATATTTTATCTTAGCACAGGAATTTTCTATCTGCAACAATCTTCCCCACACTTATCTTATATCTTATCTTATATCATACTGATCATTCTGGCTGTTATTGGCCTGTTCTGCTGAAATCTCCACATCCTTCCATTTCCAGTCCTGTATTCCGGATAATCTTCCAAATTCCTTTGCCTGAATTTTCACATGCTCCAGCACCACATTCATCATCGGCTTCTCTGGAAAAGCATCAACCTCAAAGGCCCTGGAAATCCCCTGATAATCCGGTTCATTCCATGCAGTAATGTTTCTGAAAATCATATTTTTCACCTGGGGAATTCCCTTTTCTGCCGGAATCACAGGCTCTGCCAGAATCTCCCAGTGACGCGGAATTTCCCCCTCATACGATTCCGGAATTCTGCAATAGCTGTAAGCCGGATGCCAGTTTAAACACATATTAAACGGATATTTTACATTAATCATTTCCAAATTTTCTACCAGAATATCCTCAATCAGACCTCCTCTCGTTTTTGCCGACTTAATACGAAAACCGCAATCTGTATTTTTATACCTGATATTCCTGATTGTAATATTTTTTATTCCTCCGGAAGTTTCACTTCCAAGTGTCACTCCGCAGCCTGTAAGAATCCGACAATTCTGAATCACTACATTTTGACAGATTCTGTTGACACGGAGCCCATCTGCATCACGTCCCGATTTCACACAGATACTGTCATCATTGCAGGCAATTACGCAGTTCTCTACCAGAACCTTTTCACAGGAGTCAATATCAATTCCATCTGTGCTTGGTCCTTCATTATCGTAGATCGATACCCCCTCTACATGGACTTCTCTGGAATAACAGATATGAATATTCCAGAATCCGGAGCGGCGGCTTTCAAAATCTGCGAGTTCTATATTTTCACTGTTCATAACCACCAGATTTCTGGCTCTCCTGCAATCGTAATCCACGCACCATCTCAATCCCCGTGCATCATAATTCTTTCGCATTCCGCCAGTTCCGTCCTGACCCCAGTATTTATTCCACCAGTAAGGCCCCTGCCCGTCAATACAGCCATTCCCTGTTACTTTTACATGATGCTGCCCGATAATATTCAAAATTCCTACCGGCCACTCCATCTCTATTCCTGCCACTCTGGTCGGAAGAATCGGGTAACAGGCTTCCTCTGTTGTTCCCAAAAGAACCGCCCCCTGTTCCATGCAAAACTCCAGATTACTCTTTAAAAACAGGGAGCCTGTTAAATATACTCCTTTTTCCAGAAGAACCGTCGCATGAGACTCTTCTGTCTCCGCGCCTTCCAAGCTTTCCGCTGCCTTATCAATCGCTCTCTGGATTGCCTCTGTATCCAGAGTAACCCCATCTCCGGCAGCACCAAATTCCTTTGGATTAAAAATTTTATTCATATTCTTTTCCTCTTTCCCGGACACGTCTTCCTTCATGGTTTAAAATGACTTCTTCATTTTTTCTACTTCCATTCCAGCCAGCATTACGATGCCCACTCCATGGGTATCATTTTTGTTCCATCCCAAATCATTTGCATAATATTCTTTACTGAAGGAATAACCGGAGCCGCGGCAGACTCCGTAAATATTTCCTTTCCAGTCAATCGCCTTTCTGCAAAGGGCCTGCCAGCCTTTTTCAGCACTCTCCCCATAGATTTCCGGTTCTTTCAGCCATCCATAACGAACTCCTCTGGCAAAACCATAAATGAACATAGCTGTGCAGGAAGTTTCTTCATACGAATGCTCAAAGGTCAGCACCTGATGCCACATTCCATCCTTTCCCTGCAGCCGGAGATATCCCTGGCACAGAGTTTGAAACATGGTTATAAGCTCTTCTTTGTCCTCATCCTGCTCCGGTAAAACAGCCAGAAGCTCTGTCAGTGAAAATAAAACCCAGCCGTTTCCTCTCCCCCAAGGTACCTTTGTCTGTACTTCATAATGTGTATCATAAATATGCGACATAATCTGAAGCTCCGGCATATACAAATACCGGAAAAAATGTTTTGCCTGTTTTTTAGCATCCTCCAGATACAAGCTGTCCCCTGTTTTTTCGTAATAGCGACATAAAAACGGAATGCTCATATACATGTCATCTGCCCACATCGTTTCATTCATAATCGGAAGATAGGAATGATTCCTGTAAAATGTTCCATCTGCCAGCCTCTGCTGCTTTTTTATCATATATTCAGCCACTGCATCTGCAATTTTTTCCCCTTCCGGAATTTCGTGATCCTTCATAACCTCTAACAACGCAGAAGCAAAAGAACCGCAATCGTCCAGACTATCGATCGTTGTCAATTGATTGTGAAAAGGAGCCGCCCCGTAAAAAGACTGATCCCAAAGACAATACTCATAAAATTCCGTACACTTTTTCATGTGTCCTTCTACATAGTCCTGAATTTCCGCATTATCCAGCAGTCTGCCGCTCTGTATCATTCCGTAAAGAGTCACTCCCAACGGATAATTCCACTCCCCGTATAAAACCCCTTCATTAAACGGTCTGAGATACATGTCCGGAAGATCCGCCTTCCAGAAGGATATGCCTTTTTCTGTCCGGAACGGCTTTTGAAATGACAGAAGATCTTCCATGTTTACTTCCTGTCCTTCTGCAAAAGGTCCTGCAAAAAGTCCGCCAGGTTTTCTTTTTTCTGCCAGATTCACCGGACATTCCTGTTCTATCTGTTTCCCTGTTTTTTTCATGCAGACCTGCAGTACATCGTCCGTTCCTTCCCAGGCAATCAGATGGCTTCCACCCTTCAGCTCCATTTCCAGTTTCCAGGAGCCCGCCATTTCTCCTCTCCACTCTCCGTCAACCCACAGTCTTCCTGCAAAAGCCCCCTGATGTTTTTCTGGGGCTCCTGTAAATACAACGGTTCCTGGTGAAGGTAAAAAAATCCTGGAAGCTTTTATCATTTTCCATTGCTTCCTCTCTTCTTCCTGCGTATCTGTACCATAGAGACGTTCCATAAGAGGAAGGTCTGATTTCTGTGTCCAGCAGACCTCTGGCAGCCAGTGAATTTTTGTTTCTTCTTCACTCTCATACAGTTCAGGAATTCTTTCTATCGCCCGGCTGAATGAACTGCTGTAAACAAATCCACTGATTCCTCTGTGTTCCCTGTCCGGCCCGAAAAACTGAATTCGTCGTCCCTTATAGGAACTGCTTCCAATTCGAAATCCACAGCCTAAGGGGGTGGAAATGCACTGGAAAAACAGGCTGTTTTCTCCTTCCTTTAAGTCCAGACAAATATCTGAAATCTGATCAGAAAAACGCTCCTGCGTATGATTTGTACGAAAAGAAAGGATCCCGTTTACCCAGATACTGACCGGTCCCCACGCACTGAAACGGAAATGAAAAGGGCCTGCCTGGGGCATCTTCAAAGAAGCCCAGGCATAGACGTACTGCTCCGGCAAAAGCCCGGGAAGCTTTTCATGAAGCGCAATTTCATCCATATAATCTTCTGATATATGAAAATTATTTTTACTTCTCAAAAAATAAGTAACCGGAACCGGAGGATTGTCCGACATAAAACGATTTGCAATAATTGGAAGAACCTTTTCAGCCTCACAGCCAGCTCTTGCCGCAATTCCCTCTTCCTGAAAAAAATATTCACTCATACGTTTTCTCCTTCCTTAGACAGCACCGGGAACAGCTGATGTTTTTCATAGTCAAAATAGGTTCCGTCCAGCATATTTGCCAGAGTATTTGTAACAGCTATCTGAATTTCGTTTTCTTCTTTCAAAAGCCCTGCCGGACATTCCCACTGGTAGGGAGTGTATGCTTTCACTCCCAAATCCTTCCCGTTTATAAAAATCTGAATACAATCATAAGATGGGATTTTCTGATTCAGCCGTACTGAAAGGAGGCTGTTTTCATCACTGTCCTTCTCCACTCCCAGCTCTTTCTTTTTCATGATTTTTTTATATGTAATCGTGCCGCTGTAAAATGGAATTCCCTGACACCAGTATCCATCCGGTGTTCCTGTTTCCGGCTGTTTCACTAATTGAAACATTCCATTTTTCTCTTTCACTCCAAAACTTCCCCGCAGATATACAGGATCTCTCAACCCATCTTCATCTTTCTCTATCCGCATTTCAAAAATGATTTCATTTTTCCCCGGCTTTACCAAGTCGCCAATAAATATCTGACGGTTATTTGGATCATTGACACGAACAGTTTCCCATCTGCTCTCTTCTAACAATCTTCCGTTGATTTGAATTCTGCAGTCACCTGCCGCGGTCTCCCGATCCATAAAAAGGGAAAGATCCTCCGGTACCTGCTCTGCCAGAAATGAAATCCGGTAATAACAGGAAACCGGATATGCCGGCCTTATTTTCCGCGGAGTTCCAAAATCTCCCAGAAAACAAAGGTTTTCTTTTTCCAGAAGCTTTGCCCCGCTGCACTGCTCTATGAATGTTTTTACCTCAGTTTTTTTCCACTCTTGCTTGTCCAGAGATATTTCCACATTACCAAAACGACAGATGTTTTTTCCGTCCAGTTTCATATTCCACTGGCCTTCTGCAGGAATCCGGATGATTTTTCTTTCATTCTCCCTTCGGATATTGCCCTCCGCAAAATCAACAGCTTTTTTTATTTTTATCCACCGGCTCTCAAACCCTTCCAAAGAAAGAACCATCTTTCCGTCCTTCTCCGATACTTCTTGAATATTGCCATTTTCCAAATCATACTGAAAAGCCTTTACGCTTCCGTCATTTTTATATATCAGATCTGCCGTAACAGGGTTCCTTCCCTGATTTGCAAGAAACGCATACACATTTCCAGCTTCATCTTTCCGGATACACCCTATCACCTGTCTGGGATCTCCCTCTTTCATCTGCCATACCGCGCTCGCTTTCGTATTTTTCCGACACTGACTGATCAATTCATCCTCCTGAAACTCCGGTAAAAATACTGCGGAATTCCGTTCAAATAACTGCTTCCACGCATGGGAGGTTTCCTGATCCGTTTCTCCCTGATCCACAGAATATTCTGGTATTTGCTCTATTCCAATGACACAGCCGCCCTGTTCTGCAAACGTAAGCAGACGTTTTCTGGTTTCTGCTTCCATACACGGGCATGGAGGAATTATTACTACAGAATAGGCCGCCTTCCCCAGGAATATCTTTCCATCACGGATTTGAGCATCTTTTAGAAGTTCTCCATCCAGATGATCATAATCCATTTGATGAAACAAAATACTTTTACAAACCTCTACCCATTTGTTTCGGATCCTGTCACATAATTTCTTTTCTTCATTAGATTCTCCCTGATACGGAAATCCGTGGAAGGGATCTCCCAGGCTTGTCCACAGAGCTGCAACAGGATCCAGTACGGCAATCTCTGTCTCCGCTTCTGTTCCTGTCACAATAACCCCCATTCTGCCTACATAGTCAGCAAGCTTTCTGTAGTGCTTCCAATAGGGGTTCTGCAAAAACTGGGATGGTGGCGCATCATGTTTTGTAATATCCTGTATTGTATAATAAAAAGCATGAAAATTATAGAGATTTATTCCGCTGCTTCCCAGGCGATCTATCATCCACTTGGCATCCTGAAGTGTCATCGTCCATCCCACACTGTGAAAGCTTTCAATCATCGCATACTTTTTCCCAAGCTGCCTTGCCAGAGAACTGACCGCCTTTGCATTACTCCTGTAATTGGGAATATACTCATCATAAATCCACTCCAGCGGTTTCCCCAGCTTTTCATGAGCAGTATCGCCTCCTGGAATATCGCTGAAACGCTGTGTACTGTGGCGCATAGATGGAACCTCTGTTGCATAAAGCAGATTGTTTTCCCTGCACCACTCAGACACCTGTTTATGGTAGCTGCTGCGAAAAAGCTCGTGAGCTGTTTCATACAAATCATATCTGACTTTTAAAGCATTTTCTGCCGTTCTGTCATGAAGCGCCGGAAGGCAGTCCAAAAGAGAATATCCGTGGCGTTTTTCAAAGACTTCAGGAAGCAGTCTTGACCAGGGAATCGGACTCAGTAACCCTACCTCATCAGAAAACATCCCATGAACAGTAATTCCAAACTGTTCTCCCACTGCTTTTTTATAGCGCTCATGGGTTGTTTTCAGAAATGTTTTCACTGCATCCCGGTTACAGGGATCAAAAAATCCCCCATAATATTTAAAATCCCCTAACTTCCCCTCTGAATAAATCTCTATCCGCCAGTTTCCCTCTTCCAATTCCGGCAGTCTTCCTTTTAAAACTTTTGAAGGTCCGTAAGTAAAAAATCTTTTATTATTATATTTTGTCAAACCGGTCTGTTGGTATATTTTTTCTTTTTGAAGGCTTCCAACCCAATCTGCCAGATTTAATTCCTTATTCCAGCAGGTCTCTCCTTTTTTATTAACAGGATATGCTCTGGCAAACAGAATCCTGTTCCAGCCCAGATCTTCTTCTACCATCGAACCACCTGATACATCAAGCCTTGTGTGATGAAGAACCATATGCTCTGCCTCTGGATGCTCCAGGAGAACCTCCCCTCCACTCATTCCGCTGGGATAGGGGTATTCATCATATAACCATGCCTCCAGGCCCTGATTTTCTGCTTCTTTACAGGCATATTTCACCAGTTCAAACCATTCTTCTGAAAGATAGGGTACTGTCATTCCCTGTCTGGCACATATAAAGATGCCTCCAAGCCCCTTTTCTGCCATTTCTTTTATCTGATAGCTGATTTCCTCTTTTGTTATATCTCCATTCCAGAACCAAAACGGCTTAATGCGATACGAAGCCGGAGGGTTCTGAAATTCATTTCCTGATACCATATCAATATCCTCCTAAAAAAATGCAGGAAATGCCTGGACCTGCGCCCTTTTCTGCATTTCCTGCACTTAAATCATTTTATTCTGCTTTCCTGAACGAAACTCTTATTTGGAAATCTTCTCATAAGCAGCATTCACTTCTTCAATAACCTTATCACCGCCGCTCTTGGACCATAAATCCCACTGAGCCTTTAACTGTTCCTCATCAATCTGACCTACTATAAACTGAATTCTTGCATCTTCGATAATCTTGTCCAAAGCTACTCCATTTCTGGTGTATTCATCTGAGTCACTGAGAATACCTGCTGCCAGATCCGGAACTGCATACTTCTCATTTTCTGCAATTGTTTCCTGCTGTTTATAATAGAATTCACTTTCATTTAAGGTTACATACGGATCCATGTTCGGGGGATACTCTGTATAAGTCACCAGCTGGTTCATTGCCTGGAACTCCTGTTTTAAAGCTGCGTCTCCGGTTCTTGTCAGCTTACCATCAGATTCCAGAGTGTAGTGCTTGCCTTCCAGTCCGTAGTTAGCCAGAGTCAGCATTTCTTCATCGTTCATCTTGTCCAGGAAATCCAGACACTTGCGCACCTCTTCTTCTGTCTTTGCTGCCTTTGTAATTACAAAAAATCCCTGACATCCCAGTGTAGCCATTGTGCGCGGTTCTGAATTGTCGTCCTTCTTCACTGCACCCACAAAATCAATCTCAGGCCCTTCAATTCCCTGACTTACATAATAGTCTGCAACACGACGGCCATCGTCAATCGTATCGACTAACATACCTGCCTTCTGTGTCTTTAAATCATCTGTTTTTGTTGCCGCATCTCTGGTCGGGAAATCCTTTTTGATAATGCCTTCCTCACAAAGCTTTCTCATCCAGCGAAGACTTTCTAAATACCCCTGGGTCTGATGATCCGGAATCAGTTTTCCATTTTCCTCGCCCCAGCCATTGGGAGCGCCAAACCAGGTCTGAATAATATCAAGAGGTGCTGTATACTTGGTCAAAGCTAATCCATATGTATCATCCTGTCCATTTCCATCGGGGTCATTATAGGTAAATGCATAAAGCATATTATAAATATCCTCGATCGTCTCCGGTTTCTCCAGACCTAATTTATCCGCCCAGTCCTTGCGGTAGGTCATTCCATTTCTTCCCAAAGGACGTCCTCTGTAAATTCCGTACAGCTTGCCTCCAATACGGATATTATCATTTACCACGGATTTTGAATTTTTCAAATGCGGAAATTCCTGAAGCAGAGACTCCACATCCCACAAAGCGCCTGCCTTAGCTGCATTAATAATGGCCGGAGATTTTGTTTCTGTAGCTAAAATCTGAGGCATCTCATTGCCTCCGCCAGCCAGAACCAGATTCAGCTTATCTTCATAATTGTCTTTTGGTGTCCACATAACATCCAGGTTTACATTTGTGTAATCCTCTACCTGCTTCTCGATTCCGGCTCCAACATCACCTTTCATGGGATTTCCAAAATAATCATACGTCATAACCCGCAGATTATATTTTCCGTCTGTCTCTGTTTCTGCTTCCTTCTTCCCGCTGCATCCGGTCATACAACCTGCAACTGCTGCCGCTGCTAATCCCAAAGCAATCGTTTTTTTCACATACTTTGTGTTTTTCATAATGGCCCTCCATCTTATATTTTTTAATTACATTAACCCTTCACTGCACCTACCATAACTCCCTGCTCAAAATATTTCTGAACAAAAGGATATACACACAGAATCGGAATTGTAGCAACTACAGTAGCTGCCATCTTTACAGCCTGCTCCGGCGGTGTTCCTCCCGCACCGAAATCAATAGAACTTCCATCTGCGCTGGCACCCTGAGCCAGTAATACAATCTGGCGCAAGATAATCTGAACCGGAAATTTTTCTGTACTGTTTAAGTAAATAAGAGAGTTAAAGAAATCATTCCAGTGTGATACTGCATAAAACAATCCTACAGATGCCAAAGCCGGTTTTGACAGAGGAAGAATAATTTTCATAAAAATCCCCAGATCCGAACATCCGTCTATCTTTGCCGCTTCCTCCAGCTCATGAGGCAGTTCCTGGAAAAAATTCTTCACAATAATCAGATTAAATGCATTGATTGCACCAGGCAGCATCAATGCCCAGTAGCTGTCCAGAAGACCCAGGCCTTTCACAACCAGATAATTCGGTATCATTCCTCCGGAAAACAGCATTGTAATAATAATCATGTTTAAAACAACATTTCTGCCTTTTATATGACTTTTTGATAGTGGATATGCCAGCGTTGTTGTAAAAGCCATATTAATAAAAGTACCTGCAACCATGATCAGAAAGGAATTCATCAGGCCTCGGAAAATACTTCCATCTGCTGTGATATACTTATAGGCATTCATTGAAAAGGTATGAGGTATCACGAAAAAAGCCCTCTCTACCAGCTCCTTCTCTGTTGCAAAAGAACCTGCAACCACATAGAGAAATGGTACAATTGTCAATACTCCGGCCAAAATACAAACGATATAGACAAAAACCATTCCTACCTTCTCTGCCGGACTTAACTGAACACCTCTGTGTTTCTTTTTACCTGCCGCGATCATCTTTTCCACCTCCTTTTCTAATATAATCCAGTTTCACCACATTTTTTACAAATCCAGTTTGTTGTTACAACCATGACCGTAGCTACAAGAGATTTAAACATACCAACTGCTGTACTGTAGGAAAATGCGCCCTGGGTAATACCCAAAGTATACACATAAGTATCAAATACCTCTGCCACGGAAGAGTTTAAGGAATTCTTCATCAGGAAAATCTGCTCAAAACCTGTATTCAGTAACGTTCCTACTTTCATAATCAGCATAATGATAATCGTGCTTTTAATCGCAGGCAGTGTGATATGCCACATCTGACGCAGTTTTCCTGCTCCATCTACCTGAGCTGCCTCATACAGCTGGGTATCTACCCCTGCCAGTGCCGCCAGGAAAATAATCATTCCCCATCCTGTTTCCTTCCAGATATTCTGGATTACAATAATCCACCGGAAATATTTCGGGTCTGCTAAAAATTCCAGCTTTTCACCAGTCAAAGTATATACAATCTGATTAATAATTCCGGACTCTGTATTCAGCAGTGTAAAGGTAATACTTGCAACAATTACCATAGATATAAAGTGCGGAATATAAATCATGGTCTGAATTGATTTCTTTACAAATCTGTTCTTAATCTCATTTAAGAGCAATGCCAGTAAAATCGGCATTGGAAAGAAGAAAACCAAATTCAGGATGGAAATGGAAAATGTATTGACTAAAAGCATTTTAAAATCCGGGTTCATGAAGAATGTTTTAAAATTCTCCCATCCAACCCACTCACTTCCCATGATTCCAAGATACGGGCTGTAATTCTGAAATGAAATAATCAATCCAGCCATCGGTACATACTTGAAAATGATAAAATAAATAATTCCCGGAAGCATCAGAAGATACATCCACTTGTGCCGTTTCATATAATGCAGCAACGACTCTTTTTTCGTATTATGATATTCTGCTGCATAACCGGCAGTTTTCACTTTTGCCATAAGCGAACCTCCCTTTCTTTTTGCATATACCCTCTCAGGCATATCTTTCCGCGCATCTACGTTCACCAAGATTCCCCTTTCAGTGTCCGTCCCGCTTGCTTATGGTCCCATCTTACAACATCTCATCAAATTTTCAACAATCATTATATTTACCTGTTTTCATCGTTTTATCAGGCCATTTATTGTGCATCTTCACCTGTTTTTGTGGAAATTATCCGTTTATCACTCAAAATAATCCGTTTATTGCCAGGAATATCCCTGCTTCTCCAGATATGGATTATTAAAAATTCTCTTTTTTTTGACAAACTGCTGTATCAAAATTCTTTTTTTATTATCAGACCTGCTTTCCATAATAGCTCTTACGAAAAAAAAGAAGCTCGCGAGCGAGCTTCTCCACCTGCGGCATTTATAAAGGTAAGGCCGCAGGAAATACTGCTATTTCTTATTTTGTTTTCGATACTGTCCCGGTGTTATTTCCATGTGTTTTTTAAACAGACGGATAAAATTCTGTGCATTGCTGTAGCTTAAACGCTCTGCTATCTCCGCCACTGTCAGATTGGTTTCTGCCAGGAGCTGCTTTGCCATTTCCAGTTTCTGCTTTGCAATATAATCCGTAAATGTAATGTCCCTGGTATTCTTCATCACTCTCCAGATATAGCTTGGATGATATCCTAACCGTTCTGCACATTCACTTAATGTCAAATCCCCCTTGCTTTCCTTAACCAGCTCCATGATCTTTTCCAGAACCACCTCTGAACTGTTTTTTCTAAACTGGCTCATCCGTTCAATCACCGGTTGGAGCACTTTAGTACAGTAAAAATTCCTGATATTTCTGGAATCATATAGCTGATTAAACTGCAGGAACAGATTTTCCTCTCCCTCTGGGAACAAATCGTGGATAGGAATTCCAGCATCTGCAGGAACAGAAAGAATTGCCAGCAAAAATCTATGATAATAATAATGCTTCTCATATAAAACAATCCCGCTTTTATTCATCTCTGCCAAAAACTCATCTGTAATTGCAAATGCTTTTTCCTGGTCACAGGCATCTATCGCTTCCTTAACAGCTGTATCCAGAACTAGACTGTATTCACTGCTGCTTCCTGAATGCTGTATGAGATCGCCATAATAGGTAATAAAGCTCTCCTCCATTGAAATTCCTTCTGTATCCTCATCACGGTTGAATGACTCATTCACCTTTAAGGCCTCTAAGCTTTCATTGTATGCCCTTCGGAAGCCTGATTCTTTCTGAAAAACACGGCTGACTCCCATATCCATATAACCCCCGCAGATTTCAGATACAAAAACAGAAAGATTATTGCGCAAAGCAAGAAGTTTTTCCTCTATCTTATCCTGGCTGCTACCATCCAGGATCATCACAATCACTCTCGTATATACAAAAGGAGGAAATACGAGAATATTCCGAATCTCATTGGGAAAGTGATTCAGCAATTCCAAATTTAAAGCATCCATGGCCGTCTGCTCCCGGTCCAGTTCATGTTTTGGACAAAAAATAACAGATGCCACGCATAAATATTGCTGAAATTCCAACTGCAATTTTTCCTTCGTCGCCTGAATTTCCTGCTCTTTGATCCTTCCCCGGATCAGCCGCATGGCAAACAGCTCGGAAAGCTGTCCTTTCTGGCGATCAATCATGGCTTTTAATTCTTCATTGTGGTATGCCAGAGAATGAAGTCCCTCCTGAATCAAATCAAACTCATCCTCCGGTTCCTGTCCGGGAACCATTTCTTTTACCTGGGTCACAAGTTTTTTTACCGGCTTATACATAACAAATGAGCCAAAACCACTGATAATGAAGATGAGAATCAGCACCACTGCGATAATTCCCATCATGGTCAAAAGAATGGAATGAAGCCTGTTTCCCCACTCTCTCGGACTGTAGCTTGCAATATAAACCCATCCGCTTTCCGCTGCTTTCCGGTTTACGATTTCATATACTCCGGAATCTGTTTCAATCGAGGTTATGCCCCCCTGCTTCAGCGCCTCAGGATGGTTCTGAAAATAAGTATCTACCGCTGAATTCTCAGTATAAACTGTTTTTCCATCCTGATCCAACACTGTCAGTTCACCATTTCCCAGACTTTCTTTAAAAAGCGATTCCAGAGCGCTCTGCTTTAAATTCACCACAAGAACCGCATCTGTGTATGCCGTATAAACCGGAATCTTTAATGCCAGCATCAAATAATGGTCATTTATATATTCTGATTGAATCTTTTTTTCACCTATGAGCCGGTTGACATGATTAATCCAAAAACTACGTTGATAAGATTCGGACAGTTTATCAACCCACTCATCGTTTTCCACAGAATCCATTTCTCTGATTCCCTTATTTGACAAAACCCAATGATTTTTATAATTCAGAAAACTGTATCCGTCTGCAAAATCCAGGTAGGAAGGATTTTTGCAGATACTGTCAATGAACTGACTTAATACGGGATAAGAAATATCCTGTATATTCTGCTCTACCATCTCTCTTGCATCGCTGCTTCCCGCTATCTGAAGGAACTTCTGACGAAATGTGTCTAAAACGCCTTCTGTTTTAATCTCCACCTGCATTAAAGCTGCCTCGTTTGACTGACGCACACTATTCCTCACTGCCTCTGCGCCGCTGTGGTAAGAATATAATCCTAATATCAGTAAAGGAACAATTGCTATGGCTACAAAACATAAAAAAATTCTGTGACGAAAACCAAATGTTCTTTTTTTTCTCTCTATCCTCTTATCCTTATCCTGATTCATCATTTTCTCCACGCTGATTTTAAAACCGGTACTTTCCCATATTTTTATAAGGTCCATTATTTTAAAGCAATAATCTTCCCAAACAGATATATTCTAACGTATTTACCTAAATATCTCAAGAAAAAAGAAGGTTCTTTCTCTATTTATGAAATACCAGCGATATATTATGAAATGTGACTCTGCAATTTCTTGCCACATAAAGCCCCAGATAAATAAATTCTCTGTCAATTCCTGTCAGCGGATAATCAAAGCCTGCACTTACCGGCGAATTATCTCCATATTTCATCGTAAAACCGTCCTGCGTGCTTATAATTGTCATCAATATTTTATCGCCTGCTTTATATACGATTTCTGCCTCCGGCCCAAGCTTCAGCGCTCCGTCTTTTCTCCCGAAACAGTTGACCTTTCCGTTCCATAAAGTACCTGCCGCCACATAATCGCCTGAAATATCCTCTCTGCTCACATCCACATACATATTGTCCCGGACCATCAGACCAAAAGAGCATTGAAAATCTCCGGAAAATTCTTCAATCACCGCTTCTGCTTTCCATGTAAAAGCTGCATCTGCAGGGATCTGCAAATAATACATCATAAAACCGTCTACTGCTGAATCAATCTTACCGGTATTATCTGACACCGACAGCGTAATCCTGTCATTTTTTATTGCAGCGCTAAAATGTTCTTCGGAAATTTTCTCATCTCCTCCAAGTGCTCCAAACACACTTCCTTTCCACACATATCCCAATGTATCCTTAAATTCCGGCCATATTCTGCTGGAATGAAGCGGAGGATGATATGGATAAATCCGATACTCCTGGTTCTTCGCCTTCTCAAATTCCGTTTCATACTCCGGCATGGCACAGTGCTTTGAAAACTTTTTTAAACCGGTATCTGCCTCTGCAATCAGCCAGGCATGCACCTTTGCTCCATAGCGGTTCGTATGCGTAAGATCCAGACCAGAAGGAACCATGACAGTCTCCTTCTCCCCCTCTTCATCTTTATATTTTGCACCCGTAAAAGCATGAAGCCACTTTGCATTTTCTCCAAGACAAAGATTCATTTTCCGTGTCAATTCTGTCATATCAATGCACTGCGTCCTGGTATCCCGGCACAATTGCCTGATAGACTCCGCGTAATCACCGCCGGGAAACGTCTCCTCGCCCTCTGTCAGAGTTTCTGTAATGTGAACTGCATTTCCTTTATAACTTTCCTCTGTATTTTCATAGGTAAGACGCACAATCGGAGTACATACAACAGGAATCACTCCAACCTGCCCTGCCCGTTTAATATATTGCTCATAAAGACTCGAAGCAAAACTCCCCTTTGTTTGATAATCTCCATTGGGATTTGTATATCGCCCGTCTCCTGTTTTTTCATCATTATGTCCAAAACCAATCAAAAGAAACTGTTCTCTGTCCTTCAGGCTTCCCATCGCAGGAACCTTATCATTTCCAGTCAACAAAATCCGATAGTTTTCCATTGCTGTAAAATCCCGGCTGGACGCACCTGAAACAGCCAGGTTATAAACATCTGCATTAAGGTACTGATCTAATTCCTCGCCGTACCCTTCTCTTGGAAAATAGCTTTGATCCTCAAAAGGTGAAAGAGTCGAATCTCCCACTACCCATATAACAGCTTTTTCTCGCATTTCCTTCATTATTCATTTTCCTCTCTTCCCTCTTTCTGTTTTCCTCCGACAGCTTAAATAAAGCTTACTGTAACAGACAAGTGTTATTAAAAAATAAAAAGATACTGCCCGATCATCATTCAACGTTCGGACAGTACCTTTTATAAAATTCATTTCTTACAGAATAATCTTGGAAGGACACTTTTCTGCGCACTTGCCGCAGTTTGTACACTTCTCATAATCAATGACAGCTACGTTGTTATCCATGTGAATCGCGTCAAACTCACACTGCTTGGTACACAGGGTACATCCGATACAGCCGTTATCACATTTTGCCTTTACGTCCTTGCCCTTATCGTGGGAAGCACACTGTACCAGATGTTTTGCAGAATAGGGAACCAGTTCAATCAGATGATTGGGGCAGGCTGCCACACATTTACCGCAGGCAACACATTTTTCCTTATCTACAACAGCAACGCCGTCCACAACATGAATCGCATCAAAAGCACAGGCCTTTACGCAGGAGCCATAACCCATACATCCGTAGGAGCAGGCCTTTTCGCCGGCGCCGGGAACTACAGAAACCTTGGCACAGTCGTCAATACCAAAGTAATTGTACTGTACACGGGTTTTGTCGCAGGTACCTTTACATTTTACAAAGGCAACCTTCTTCTCGGCAGAGCCGCCTTCAACACCCATAATTGCAGCAATCTTCTCAGCTACAGCCGGACCGCCTACCGGGCAGGCATTGACAGCTGCAGTTCCGGCAGCAATCGCGCTTGCCAGACCGTCACATCCCGGGAATCCGCAGCCGCCGCAGTTGTTGCCCGGCAGTTCTGCACGAACCAGGATTTCTTTCTCATCTACCTCTACTTTTAACTTCTCACTGGCCAGTCCCAGGAGTACACCGATAATAATACCGATAGCACCGATGATTCCTGCTGCCATGAGCAATCCCATCATATTCATCCTTCGATCCCTCCCGTTAAATCAGACCGGAAAAGCCCATGAAGGCAAT
Source organism: uncultured Clostridium sp. (assembly GCA_900540335.1). GTDB lineage: Bacteria > Bacillota > Clostridia > Lachnospirales > Lachnospiraceae > Brotaphodocola. The sequence goes on from UQFC01000001.1 coordinate 43,682, forward strand.
CGCCATCAGACCGGAGGTGATCAGCACAATGGGTGATCCCTTAAAGTTAAATGGAATATCATTGTCTTCAATGCTTTCACGGATACTTGCCAGCAGTACAATTGCAATGGTAAAGCCTACTGCAGTACCGAAACCGTTGGCCACGCTGAAAATAAAGTTGTACTCCTTCTGTACGTTGGTCAGAGCGGAACCCAGAACTGCACAGTTGGTGGTAATCAGAGGCAGGAACACGCCCAGCGCCTGATACAGAGACTGCATATTTTTCTTCAGGAACATCTCAACCAGCTGTACCAGAGCTGCAATAACCAGGATAAATGCAATGGTCTGCAGATAGGTCAGGCCTGTCGGTACCAGTACAAAGGTATAAATCAGGTTTGTTACAATAGAGGCCAGCACAATTACGAAAATAACGGCTGCGCCCATACCCAGAGAGGTATCTACCTTCTTGGATACACCAAGGAACGGGCAGAGTCCCTGGAACTGGCTCAGGATGATGTTATTCACCAGAGCAGCGCCCACAATTACTAAAATCAATTCTTTCATCTACTCAGCCCCTCCTATTCTGCCGTTTTCTCTGCAGCTGCCTTTTCAGCGGCTGCTTTTTTTGCTGCAGCTGCCTTTTCAGCGGCTGCTTTCTTTGCTGCCAGAGCCTCTTCTTCTTTCTTTCTGCGAATTTCTTCCAGAGCCTCATGGTTTGCCTGACATGCAGAGCCGCTGCAGGTTAAGCAGTTGCCGCCGCAGGCCAGCTTGGAAGGAGCCACAGAGCCGTTGGTAGCAGAGGGAGCCTTAAATTTGTTCTGAAGGGCAGTCAGGCCAGCCAGTACAAAGAATGCTCCGGGTGCCAGACCGAAAATAGCAATGCGGTAATTTTCCGGGATCAGCTCAATACCGAAGATAGAACCGGAACCAAGGATCTCACGGAAAATAGCAATACAGGTCAGACCTACGGTAAATCCAAGGCCCATACCGATACCATCGAAAGCAGATTCCAGAGGACCGTTCTTTGCTGCATATGCCTCGGCACGGCCAAGGATAATACAGTTTACTACGATCAGCGGAATGAAAATACCCAGTGACTCATACAGGCTGGGAATAAATGCCTGCAGAAGCAGCTGTACGATAGTAACCAGAGAAGCAACAATTACAATATATGCCGGAATACGTACCCGATCCGGAATAATCTTCCGCAGTGCGGAAATAAACAGGTTAGAGAAAACCAGAACTGCCGTCGTGGACAGTCCCATGCCGACGCCGTTGATAGCAGTTGTGGTAACTGCCAGAGTCGGACACATACCAAGCATCAGGACGAAGGTCGGGTTTTCTTTAATAATACCGTTATATAAACGTTCTACACATTTATTCATGACTTCCTACCTCCTACTGTGCCAGGCAGTTCTTTACATAGTAAACTGCCCCGTTTACTGCACCGGTTACTGCATTTGAAGTAATGGTCGCACCGCTGATTGCGTTAATCTCGTTATCTGCGGAAGCGCCGTTTTTGGTGACAGTAAATAAATCTACATTTTTGCCTGCATACTGGCCTTTCCATTCCGGCTTGTCTGCATTCATACCAAGACCTGCTGTCTCAGCCAGAGTCAGAAATTCAATACCGGAAACAGTACCGTCTGCTTCAACGCCCACGGAAACGGTAATTGCACCGCCGTAGCCATCCTTGGAAGTAGAGGTAACAACATATCCTACCTCTGCACCGGAAGCGTCCTTGCCGCTTACTGCCTCGTCCACAGTTACATTGCCGTAGCCCAGACCTGCAATCTCTGTATTTGCTGCTGCCAGAGCATCTGAAGAACCGGCCTCCTCGAAGGTTTCTGCTGCCGGAAGAACTGTCTTATATGCCTCTGCCTTGGCAGCCATCTCAGCCGCAGCGATGGGGGCTTTTGTAACCTCATAAACACCGCCCAGACATGCACCGGACACCAGTGTGATGGCAAACAGGATCATGGCATCTTTCATAAATCCGCCCTTACTCATGATTTTTTGCCCTCCTTTCCAAATGGTGTCGGAAGAGTGAAGCGCTCAATCAGCGGAACCAGCAGGTTGCTGATGATAATTGCGTAGGAAACACCCTCCGCAGAACCGCCGAAAATACGGAACAGTCCTGTCAGAATACCTAAAAGAATACCGAACACAATCTGGCCCTTTGGTGTGATGGGGCTGGTCACATAGTCTGTTGCCATAAAGAAGGCACCGAAAATCAGACCGCCGCCGCAGATGTGAGCCAGTACATAATTCAGATCCTGCTGTCCGAAAATAAATACGAAAACAGCGGTGGTCAGAATATAAGTAAGCGGAATTCTCAGAGTAATTACTTTTTTCACAACCAGGTAAGCTGCACCGATTAACAGGGCAATAACAGAAACCTCACCGATGGTTCCCGGAATCTTACCGATAAACATAGCTGCTACATCTACACTCTCGCCTGCCTTTAATACTGCCAGCGGAGTTGCACCGGTCCAGCCGTCCAGGGTAAATGCGGACATCTGACCGGTAAAGGAAATCAGCAGGAAGCATCTTGCTGCCAGTGCCGGGTTCATGAAGTTCTGTCCCAGACCGCCGTAAAGCTGCTTTACAATGATAATCGCAAATACACCGCCCAGAGCCGGGATCCACAGGGCAATTTCCGGCGGCATATTCAGCGCCAGAATCATACCGGTAACAACAGCACTGAAATCGCTGATGGTGCAGGGTCTTTTTGTAATCTTTTCAAATACATACTCACTCAGCACGCAGGCCGCAATGGTTACAATCAGAACCAGCAGCGCGTGAAGCCCAAACTGAAATACACCAAAGGCAGTAGCCGGAAGCATGGCGATTGCCACATCCATCATAATGCTCTGGGTTGTCTCATTGCTCCGAACGTGCGGGGATGAGGATACGTTTAATAATTTGCTCATGTCTTATCTTCCCCTCCTACGCTTTCTTTCTGCGGTTTGCTGCAACCGTTTTTCTCATTTCCTTGAATGCCTGGGTCAGAGGACGCTTAGCCGGACAGATAAAGGTACAGCTTCCGCACTCCATACATTCCATACCGCCAACCTTTTCAAAGGCCTCACAGTCGCCCTTTAAGGCAGCCTTCATCATTTTCACAGGCACAATATGGCTGGGACATACGCTTACGCACTTTCCGCAGCGGATACAGGGAGTTTCTGCATTGGCAGCAACCTCATCCTTGCTCATGCACAGCAGGGCGGAGTTTGTCTTTGTAATCGGAATATCCGTTCCAAACAGCGCCATACCCATCATGGGGCCGCCTGCAATCAGCTTCTCCGGCTCTGTTTTAAAGCCGCCTGCCGCCTCAATCAGCTCCTGCATATTGGTACCGATCTTCACCTGGAAGTTCTGGGGATTTGTAATTGCATCACCTGTTACAGTAACCACGCGGCGCATCAGCGGAGTTGTCTTGCATACAGCATTGTATACGGAAATAACCGTATCAACGTTATCTACAATACAGCCTGCATCTGCAGGAAGCATGGAGGAATTTACCTTTCTTCCGGTTACTGCATAAATCAGAGAACGCTCACCGCCCTGAGGATACTTGGTCTGCAGAGGACATACTTCAATCCGTGCCTCGTCCTTTACCAGCTCCTGAAGCTTTTTAATTGCCTCCGGCTTGTTATTCTCAATACCGATTACGCCCTTGGCATTATCAAACAGCTGAAGAATCACCTTTAAGCCGCCTACCAGCTTCTCCGGCTCTTCCATCATCAGCCGGTAGTCAGATGTCAGATAGGGCTCACACTCTGCACCGTTCACCAGGATGTACTCAATTTTGCTTTCATCCTTCGGCGCCAGCTTTACATGAGTGGGGAATCCGGCTCCGCCCAGTCCCACAATTCCGGCCTCTTTTACAATGTCGCGGATCTCCTGCTTTGACAGCTTTGCCGGATCGCGGTCTGCGCCCAGCCCCTCTACAGCGGTGTACTCTCCATCATTTTCCACCACAATGGAGTTTACCATTGCGCCGTTTGCAACACGCCTCGGCTCAACTGCCTTGACCGTTCCGGAAACAGAACAGATAACATTTGCAGAAATGAAGCCGCTGGCTTCGCCGATTTTCTGGCCTGCCAGAACCTTGTCACCCTTTTTCACCAGCGGAATCGCCGGAGCGCCGATGTGCTGGGACATTGGATAAACCAGATCTCCCTTCGGCATCAGGATCTGTACCGGCTTGTTCTCGGACAATTCTTTTCCTTCATAAGGATGAACGCCGCCTTTAAATGTAGCCAATCCCATGAATCCTTACCCTCTTTCTCTTCTTTTTTCTTACATTTTATTGACAAAATCTCTCACTTTGTCATCCATAACAGTATAACATAATTAAACATGCCGTTCAATTCCATTTTTATCCTTGTATACTGTGTATAGAATACATTTTCCTGCCATTTTGTCTCATTTCTAAGAAATTTTTGGCCATTTTTTGTTAATAAAAAAACAAGTTTTTTAGTTTTTCGATTTATTATGTTTTTCTAAAAAAACAATTTATTTTTTATGAATTCCAATGAATCGAAAAAAAGACCAAAATGAGGAAAAAAGCCGGCGAAGCCCCTGTTTCCCTGGCTCTGTCGGATTGTGAAATTTTTGTTCATTTTTTCGCGTTTCTCAAAAAAATTGTAGATTTATTGTTTTTTCTTATATATTTATATAAGCACAGCTAATGTCATTCTATTTGAAAACTTTTTTTGATTTTTTGCAATAAAACCTTCTTCCAGTGCATTAACTAATTGAACGGATGAAAAGAGGAACGTTCTGAAACAGAAGAGGCGGCAAAAAACTATCAAGAATATTTCACGAAATTCCTTGATGCATTACACTCTATCACACATCGCCGCAGCTCCTGCACAGGGGCGGACCCATTTTCAAAAAACCTTAAAAATTAGGGTTGCAACCAAAAGAAGCGGGTATTTCCCACAGCTCCAAAGACTGTGAGAAATCCCGCTTCTTTTTATACTCTCCTCAAAACAACCGCACAGACAGCCTTATGCCTTCTGCATATCTGCAGCCATTTTCCTTGCCAGAAATACCAGACCAATAGCCGCTGCCGCCAGAATCGCTGATCCAATATAACCGGCCACATAAGATTCGGTGGCATCATAAAAGCTGGCGCTGATCTTTGGTCCTACAAAGGCGCCGATTCCATATCCAATGAAAATCAGTCCATAGTTACGGTTATAAAACCGGGACCCGAAAATAATTTTTACCATCGGTGCAAATACAACAAGAAGTCCTCCAAAGGAAAAACCTACCAGACAGATGCAAAGGATAAAATATCCCAGTGAGTGAGCTGCTGTCAGCATACACATGGAAATTCCATTAATAACAAGCACCAGCAGGAGAGAATTCCAGCCCTTTAACTTATCATAGATAAATCCAAAGCCGATTCTTCCGCACATATTTGCCAGAGTCATGATGCTGACACACATAGCTGCCATCATGGCAGACTGACCAATCTGATTCTGCGCAATCGGTGATGTGGCGCTGACCATCATGGTTCCTGCTGCATTGGCAAAAATAAACATCACTACCATTACCCAGAATACAGGAGTTTTTACCATTTCTGGAATATTATAATTATGTCCGTTCAGCTCTCTTGACTGGGCTGCGCTGGGTGTCCATCCCTCCGGAAGCCATCCTTCAGGACAGGGAACAATCATCCACGCCACAGCACCGACACCTATAAGGAAAATTACTGCAAGAATTTTACATGCAGACTGGGCACCATAGGTATCAATCAGCCACTGTGCAATGGGAGACATCAGAAATGGTCCGCAGGACGCACCTGCCTGAACCAGTCCGGAAATGGATCCGCTCTTATCCGGGAACCATTTCAAAGCAGTGGGAAGGCAGGCCGGATAAATAGTTCCTGCCCCTGCTCCTGCAAAAATTCCGTAAAACAGATACAGCTGGGGGATCGAGGATGCAAATCCGGTTAAAAACCATCCTGCTGCAAAAAATACCAGTCCAAGATAAATGGCAACCCGCGGCTGCAGCTTTTCTGCCAGAAGCCCTCCCACAAATCCTACTGCACAGTATACAAACATATAAATTGTATAAGCCATACTGAATTCTGAACTGCTCCAGCCAAACTGTGTTGTCAGAGGCAGTGCAAAAAGGCTGAAAAAAGCTGTGGCAGACGTAAAGAGACTCTGGATCCAGACGCCGGCAAATACCTTCCATCTTGTAGCTTTCGTAATCTTCATAATGCCCTCCTTCTACTGCTGCAGAGTTCCCAGGTCAAGTCCCAGATCCCGTCCGGAAAACTTTCCTGCTGCCCGGCTGGTTCCAAGCCAGTAAACCATATCTGAAATATCCTCTGCCTCAAGGAACGGAACACTGTCATACATCTCCTGCCAGCTCTGGAAGTTCTTTCCTGTCAAATCATTGATAAATTTCACATAGCTTTCTGTCTCGCACATCGGAGTTTTTACCTTTGTAGGACAGATGGTATTTACTACAATTCCTGTCCCCTTCAGCTCCTGGGCAAGCGTCTTTGTCAGACCACGGACGCCCCATTTTGCCATACAATAGGTAGCCAGCTGCGGTGTACCATACATTCCCGAGGTGGAGGAAATATTGATAATACGTCCAAAGCCCTGTTTTTTCATATATAAGGCTGCATATTTGTCTGTGCGCCAGGTACCAATCAAATCAATATCAATCACCTTCTGTACCTGTTCGTCCGTCAGTTCCCAGGTATAACCAAAATTAATGACTCCTGCATTTGCAACAACAACATCAAGCCGTCCAAAGGTTTCCCATGTCTTCTCAAACAGATTTTTCATATCGCTGTCATTGGTAATATTGCAGCGGACAGCCAGGGTTCTTACTCCCAAAGCCTCAATTTCCTTCACTGTTTCTGAAAACACCTGACTTTCCGGCTCCTGCATATCCGCCAGAACGACATCAAAGCCATTTTCTGCAAATTTCAGTGCATGAGAGCGACCCTGTCCCATTGCGCCCCCGGTGATCAAAACCACTTTTCTTTCCATCATTCAGCATCCTTTCCTTTTCTTCTTCCGAAGAAGTTTTTGTTACTTTTGTAACAATCTCGATACCTGTATTATAATGGAATTTATTCATAAATACTATTGCATTATTTTCATTAAATTAATAAATATTTTTTATGTATTTTCTGTCAGATATGATATACTTTTCTTAAATCAAAAGAAAGAGAGACCGACCTATGAATCTGGATCATCTTAGATACTTTGAAACGATTGCCCGGCTGGAGCATTATGGAAAGGCTGCCCGGCTTCTGCACATTACCCAGCCCAATTTAAGTCATGCCATTTCCCAGCTGGAAACAGAGCTTGGAGTACCTCTGTTTGAAAAAACAGGAAGAAATGTCCGCCTGACACGCTATGGAAAGCTGTTTCTGGAATCTGTTTCTCATTCTCTGGGTCACCTGGATTCTGCCGTACATTCCCTTCAGGAAATCCAAAATGGCGGAGGCATGATCATTCTGGGCTGTATCAGGAATCTGGGAGCAGGCCTGATTCCGCAGCTGATGCATGATTTCCAGCAGACTCCCCAGGGACAGCATGTAACCTTTCAGCTTCATACGGGAAGCAGCTTCAGCAGCGTTCTCCTGGAGCATGCAGAAAAAGGCATTTATGATATGGTTTTTACCTCCCTGGCCGGTGAACGTCCGCAGATGGAATACTTTTCTTTTCCACAATCTCCCTTTGTTGCGGCAGTTCCCCTCCACCATCCTCTTGCCCGGCTGGAGCGGGTAGATCTGCGCCAGACCCTCTGCTATCCTCACATTTTCCTGTCAAAGGAAAGCGGACTTCGTCCTGTCATAGATCGCCTCTTTTATGAGGCCGGGGCTTTCCCTGAAATCAGTTATGAAACAGAAGAAGATTTTGTTGCAGCAGGTCTTGCGGAAGCCGGCTTTGGAATTGCTGTTCTTCCGGATCATCCTCTTCTCCACACCATGAATTTAAAGCTTCTTTCACTTTCCTGGCCGGATCCCGGACGAACTGCCTGTCTGTGCATCCCCAGAAATTTCTGGCGCTCTCAGGCCGCAAAAAATTTTTATGAATTCTGCCGTGAAAAACTGGAAAACAAAGAGAGTAAAACAGAAAAACGTGATAAAATAGAAAAATAAAAACAAAACCATGCAGCAGGGAGGTATTTCTATGACTCAACCAGAACGCCGCGACGCATCCATGCCCTATATCAGCGATGACGCTGTCATGGAAGAGCAGCGCCGGTGCCGCAGGATCCTTCAGCGGTTTAATTTTGCCGATCGCTCTGACTTTGAAGGCCTGGCCGCCATCGTAAAAGAACTTCTCGGAAAATCCGATCACGCCTTTATCAACCCGCCCTTTTTCTGTGACTACGGAACCCATATTGAAGCGGGGAAAAATTTCTTTGCCAATTACAACTGCACCATTCTCGATGTGGCAAAGGTAACCTTTGGAGACAACTGCATGCTGGCGCCGAATGTAGCCATCTATACAGCCGGTCATCCCCTTCATCCGGTTTCCCGAAACCCCCTGTATGAGTACGGGATCCCTGTTACCATCGGGGACAATGTCTGGATTGGAGGCAATACCGTGATTCTTCCCGGCGTCACCATTGGCAGCAATGTGGTCATCGGCGCAGGAAGCGTCGTGACAAAAGATATTCCCGACTGGTCCCTGGCAGCAGGAAATCCCTGCCGGGTTCTGAGAAAAATAACAGAAGAGGATAAGCGGTACTATTTCCGGGATCGGGAATTTGATGAGGAGGCCTGGGATACCATTTCCAGATTATAGCAAAACTGCCGCCAGCCCTGAGCGAAGCTACGCTCTGACTGACGGCAGAAATCATGTTCCAGTCTGATTTTCTGTTTGTCTGCTTTATTTGATTCCGCTTTCTGATCAGCCGATTCCGCCCACTGCTGCACCGACAATCAGCACAAGAATACAGATTCCGCAGAATCCGTATTTTCCAAGGGGATAAAACCATCCGCCCAGGGGCTTTTTCCGGCCTTTATTTACTTCTTTCTCTACAAAGGCTTTCCCCAGAACCCAGAAGAACATAATTCCGGCGATTCCGGCCCCCAGAGGACAGATATAGATGGATACAATATCCATCCAGTCTGATACAATGCCCTGAATGCAAAGTGAAACCACAGCTCCGGCCAGACCAACCGCCCCGCAGGCAGCTTTTCTGCTCATGTGGAATTTTTCCTGAACCGTGGCAATCGGCGCCTCATACAGGTTGATCAGCGATGTAATTCCGGCAAAAGCCACAGCCACGAAAAAGATAATGGCAATCATCCGGCCTCCGGCCATTCCCTTAAACAGATTCGGCAGGAAAATAAACATCAGCCCCGGGCCGCCCTGATCCAGCTGGGCCCCCACTGTAGCCATGGCGGGAATCAGAACCAGCGCTGCCAGCATGGCTGCCAGGGTATCGAAAAAAGCAACATTTCTGGCTGATGCGGGAATATCCTCCTGATCATCCAGATAGGAACCGTAAATCAGGGTTCCGTTTCCGGCTACGGACAGGGAGAAAAAGGCCTGTCCCATTGCGTAGATAATCACCTGAGGGTTTAAAAAAGCCTCCGGATCAATGCGGAAAATATAATGGTATCCCGATACTGCTCCCGGCTGGAATGCAATGTAAACTCCCAGTCCCAGAAACAGGAAGAAAAACAGAGGCATCAGAATCTTATTGACCTTTTCAATGCCGCCTCCGATACCAAACATCAGGATTCCTATGGCTGCCGCCAGAGCCGCCAGCTGCCAGCCATTGTTTCCAAAGGAGCTGGCCATACCGCCAAAGGCCGAGCTGAAGCCGTCAATATCTGCCGGTTCCAGAACGGAACCGGTAAATACACCTGCTGTATATTTAAAAATCCAGCCCATAACCACCGTGTAGCCAATGGCAAGAGCCATAGAACCAAGAACAGGAATCAGACCTATCGCCTCTCCTGCTTTTCTCAGTCCTTTTTTCTCACAGGCTGTCCCGAAAGCATCCACCGGACCGGATCTGGTTGCACGGCCGAAGCTCATCTCTCCAATCACACCGGTGGCGCCAATCAGAGCCACAAAAACAAAATACCAAATCAAGAAGGAGCCGCCGCCGTATTTGGATACGCGGGTGGGAAACATCCAGATATTTCCCATTCCCACAGCAGAACCGATGCAGGCCAGAATAAATCCCCACCGGGATGCGAATAAGTCTCTCTTCTTTTCCATTTTATTTATTTAAAGAATTTTCCTTTCCGCTTTTTTTCTTCCGGCTCCGGATGTTCGCCCTTCATAACCGCATCAAACCGGCGCAGGGCTTCCTTCTGCTCGTCAGTCATCCGCTCCGGCACCTGAACAACCAGAGTTACATAGTGATCGCCGCGAACATTGCGGTTTCTCAGTGACGGAACGCCTTTTCCTCTCAGGCGGACACGGGTATCCGTCTGCGTTCCTGCTTTCACCTCGTATTCTACCTCTCCGTCTACTGTGCGGATGCGGATCGGACCGCCCAATGCTGCTGTAGCAAAGGAAATCGGAACTGTGGAGAAAATACTGGTATCTTGGCGCTTAAATACCGGATGCTGGGATACTACTGCCTCTACCAGCAGATCGCCCCGCTCTCCGCCATTGACACCCGGCTCTCCGCCGCCTGCGCAGCGAACGCTCTGCCCGTTATCAATACCTGCAGGAATGGTAACCTTGATTTTCTTCTTCCTGGTAACGTATCCGCTTCCGTAACAGTCCGGACATTTCTCCTTGATAACTTTTCCCTTGCCTCCGCACTCCGGACAGGTCTGCACATTCTGCACCTGGCCGAAGAAGGACTGCTGGGTATACATAATCTTTCCTTTTCCGTTACACTTGGGACAGGTTTCCGGAGAGGTTCCCGGCTTTGCTCCGGTTCCGTGGCACTTGCTGCACTCTTCTTTAAAATTGATCTCAATCTCTTTTTCACAGCCGAATACAGCTTCTTCAAAAGTAAGACGGATGGCAGCTCTTACATTGGCTCCCCGCATGGGACCGTTATACTGGCTGCTGCGGCTTCTTCCGCCTCCGAAAATATCACCGAAAATGTCACCGAAAATATCGCCCATATCTGCGCCGCTGAAATCAAAGCCGCCGAAGCCTGCGCCTCCGCCTGCTCCTCCTTCAAAGGCTGCATGACCGAACTGATCGTACTGTCTTCTCTTTTCCGGATCGCTTAACACACTGTAGGCTTCCGATGCCTCTTTAAACTTCTTTTCTGCCTCTGCATCTCCCGGATTACTGTCGGGATGATATTTCTTGGCAAGGGTACGGTATGCTTTTTTCAAAGCGGCTTCGTCCGCATTCTTCGGGACTCCCAGCACCTCATAATAATCTCTCTTACTCTCTGCCATGATGGTTTCCTTCCTCTTTTTCTGTCAAATTGCCTTCCCGCATCATACGGTTGCCGCCCTGGCGGCCCTTTCCTTTATACGCCGAAACGGCTGTCGCCTTTCCCGGGCTGCCAGGAGCGGCCCCGGAAAAGCGCCAGCCTTTCCCGGCAGAAATCCCCTGCCCGGCTTTTGCCGGGCAGGTTCTCGTCATGCCTGATTATACTTCTTTAAAATCACCGTCAATTACATCATCATCCTGTCCTGCAGAAGCATTTCCTGCGCCGCCCATATCAGGACCTGCGCCCTGAGCGCCTGCTGCACCCTGCTGAGCTGCCTCATAAACCTTGGCAAACAGAGCCTGTGCGCTGGCCATCAGCTTCTCCTTGCCGGCCTTGATGTCCTCTACCTGAGCATCAGTCATCTGGTCGATAGGAGCACGGTTAATTGCTTCCTTCAGAGCATTCAGATCTGCCTCGACTGCAGATTTGTCGCTGGCGCTGATCTTGTCGCCAACCTCTTCCAGAGCCTTTTCTGTCTGGAATACCATGGAATCTGCATCGTTTCTTGCGTCAATGCCCTCTTTCTTCTTCTTATCCTGTGCCTCAAACTCAGCAGCCTCTCTTACTGCCTTGTCAATGTCTGCCTCAGACATATTGGAGCCGGAGGTAATGGTAATATGCTGCTCTTTTCCTGTTCCCAGATCCTTTGCAGATACATTTACAATACCGTTGGCATCAATATCAAAGGTAACCTCGATCTGCGGAACACCTCTTCTTGCGGGCGGAATACCATCCAGACGGAACTGGCCGAGGCTCTTGTTGTCCCGTGCAAACTCACGCTCACCCTGTACTACATGGATATCAACTGCTGTCTGATTATCTGCTGCAGTAGAGAAGATCTGGCTCTTCTTGGTGGGGATGGTGGTATTTCTCTCAATCAGTCTGGTTGCAACGCCGCCCATTGTCTCGATAGACAGGGACAGGGGAGTTACGTCCAGAAGAAGGATATCGCCTGCGCCTGCATCGCCTGCCAGCTTACCGCCCTGGATTGCTGCACCGATTGCAACGCACTCATCCGGGTTCAGAGACTTGTTCGGCTCCTTGCCGGTCATCTGTTTTACTTTATCCTGAGCTGCCAGCATACGGGTAGAACCGCCGACTAACAGCACCTTGCCCAGCTCGCTGGTGGTAACGCCGCCGTCTCTCAGAGCGTTCTGTACCGGAATTGCAGTTCTCTCAATCAGGTCATGGGTCAGCTCGTCGAATTTTGCTCTGGTCAGGTTCATATCCAGATGCTTCGGTCCCTCCTGGGTTGCAGTAATGAACGGCAGGTTAATGTTGGTAGTGGTTGCAGTGGACAGCTCCTTCTTTGCCTTCTCTGCAGCCTCTTTCAGTCTCTGCATTGCCATCTTATCGCCGGACAGGTCAACACCCTCAGCCTTCTTGAACTCATCTACCAGCCACTGGGTAATACGGTTGTCGAAATCATCACCGCCCAGACGGGTATCACCGTTGGTAGAAAGAACCTCGATAACGCCGTCGCCAATCTCAATCAGAGATACATCGAAGGTACCGCCGCCCAGGTCGTATACCATGATCTTCTGCTCTTTTTCATTGTCCAGACCATAAGCCAGAGCTGCAGCAGTCGGCTCGTTGATAATACGCTTTACCTCAAGACCTGCAATCTTACCTGCATCCTTGGTTGCCTGACGCTGTGCATCGTTGAAATATGCCGGAACGGTAATAACAGCCTCGCTTACCTTCTCGCCCAGATATGCCTCTGCATCTGCTTTCAGCTTCTGCAGAATCATAGCGGAAATCTCCTGCGGAGTGTAGTTCTTTCCGTCAATGTTTACTCTGTAGTCGGTACCCATATGACGTTTAATGGAAGAGATGGTACGGTCTGCGTTGGTAACAGCCTGACGTTTTGCCGACTCACCTACCAGTCTCTCTCCGGTCTTTGTAAATGCTACTACAGACGGGGTTGTACGGGAACCTTCCTGGTTCGGGATTACAACCGGTTTGCCGCCTTCCATAACAGCTACGCAGCTGTTAGTTGTACCAAGGTCAATACCAATAATCTTGCTCATAGTTTTTTCCTCCTGCTATACTAAATGAAATAATTGCTCAAAATCAGTTTGCCACCTGTACCATGCTGTGGCGAACCACGGTACCACGATACTTGTAGCCCTTTAACAGTTCCTGGGAAATCTCATTCTCCCCGAAATTCTCATCATCTATATGCATCACTGCATTGTGGATATTCGGGTCAAACTGCTGTCCCACTGCCTCGATTGCTTCTACACCGGCATCCTCCAGCGTTTTCACAAACTGCTTATAAATCATTTCTACGCCTTCGGCGAAGGAAGAACCCTTCACATCCTCCGGCACGGCTGCCAGCCCCCGCTCGAAATTGTCAAGCACAGGCAGAATCTTTTCGATAATGTCTCTTGCTCCAATCTCATACATAGAAGCCTTTTCTTTTTCTGTCCGCTTGCGGAAGTTATCAAACTCAGCCATCTGCCGTTTCAGGCGATCCTGCAGTTCTTCTATCTGAACATCCTTGGAATCCTTTTTGCTGCCGGACTGGGATGTATGGTCACCGGCTGTCTCCTCAGCGCCCTCTCCGTTTCCGGCGTCCTGCGCTGCCTGATTCTCCATATGTTCTTCGTTCTCTGTCTCCGGTGCCTTTACCGCATCCTCTGCGGTCTCCGGCTCCTGCTGACAGGAGTTCTTTTCTTCATTCTTATTATCCTGATTCATGGTCTATCACCTTTCCTCATTTTTAAACGTGGCATCCAGCTGCTTCATCAGATTCTTCAGAATGCCGAGAACCTTTTCGTAGTCCATCCGCTTGGGACCGATGATACCGATGGTTCCCCGGATTCCCTCGCCCAAATCATAATTTGCTGTAACTACGCTGCAGTCCTTCATCGTCTGAACCGGAGTTTCATTTCCGATATAAACCTGAATTCCTGTCTCATCGGAAGCTTCATTCACATCTGTAATCAGCTCCTGAAGCACATCCTTCTGCTCAAAAGCCTTTAAAAGCTCGCTTGCCCGATCTCCATCGCTTAACTCCGGGTACTTGAAAATGTTGGTAGCTCCGCTGGTATAAATCTGCAGGTCCTCCTCATCAGCCCGGATGGCCCGTGCAACCTCTGTCAGCACCGTATCCACCAGACCGCTGTGCGCTCCTGCCTGCTCCTTCAGCCGGCTGATCACATCCAGGTTGATTTCCTCAATGGTCAGTCCGTTTAAGGCGCTGTTCAGAAGAATGTTCAAATTCAGCAGTTCCTCCCGGCTGATGTTCCTTGGAACATCTACCATGGTGTTCTTAATCAGGTTTCCCTCTACCACTGTAACAATCAGAAGCTTCCTGTCATCCATCATGGAAAGCTGGATAAACTTCAGTTTGTTTCTGTGATACTGAGGGCCGCTGATCAAAGCTGCGTAATTGGTGTTTGCCGCCAAAAGCTGTGCAAGCTTCTTCAGTACCAATTCTACCCGGTCAACCCGCTGAATCATCAGCTCCTTGACCTCTGTCACTTCCTGTTCTTTCTCCTGCATAATCTGATCTACATAGAAGCGATACCCTTTATCCGAAGGAATCCGCCCTGCTGATGTATGAGGCTGCAGGATATATCCCATCTCCTCCAAATCAGACATCTCATTGCGGATGGTCGCAGAACTCAGCTTCAAATCCGTATACTTGGAAATGGTTCTCGAACCAACCGGCTCTCCCGTCTCCAGATAAGTTTTGATGATTGCTTTTAATATTATAATCTTTCTCTCATCCAGCTCCATTCTGACGGCCTCCTCTCTTTTGGGTTATTAGCACTCGTGAGTGAGGAGTGCTAACATCTGTGTTTAATATACTTTAAGCCAACACATTTGTCAAGGGTTTTTCAAAAAAACTTTCAAAAATGGAAGGTTCTTTCTTCCTTTCTCTTTCTGCCTTCCGGCAGCGGCCGGGGAGAAACATACCGGGCATCAAAACCTCCATTTACAGTGTCATATTTTTGTAATAAATTGTTGACATTTAACATTTTTGTAATATATAATAAGACCTGTGCAGCAACTCATTGACAATCGTATTTTCAGATGTTTGAGAGGTAACTGAGCAATGAAAAAAATGATATTTCAGAATCTGTTCCGGCTTTCCGCCGCTGTCGTATGCACCCTGTCCCTGAGCATTTCCGCCTGGGCTTCCACCGAAACTTCTTCTATTGTTATATGTGGTTCAGAATCTTCTGAAGAAGAGGATGAAGTTATTTTAAGCGAAACTCCGGAAGATATTCAGGATACGGTGGGCGAATTTGTGTCTCTCGGCATGTTTACCACAACCGGTTACTGCAACTGCGAACAATGTTCCGGCGGCCACAGTCTCACCTATGCCGGCACAGTGCCCCGGGCAGAACACACACTTTCTGCTGATCTGAATCTGTTTCCTATTGGCACACAGCTTATGGTAGACGGGATTATCTACACAGTTGAAGATATGGGTTCCTCTGTAAACGGCAATATAATCGATATTTTTTACGACTGCCACCAGGATGCCGAGGCCCACGGCATGCAGATTCAGGAGGTTTTTGCAATTCCTTCCTGCTGAAGAAAACTCTCAATCCAATTCCATACATACAAGATATAGTGCGAGCGGATACCATATATAGGTTTTCCGCTCCTTTTTTACGCATTTTGTTGACAAATGAAAAAAAATATGTAAAATAGGGACTTGTTGCTCATATATTACAAATTTGTTACATATATTTAGATTGTATGAAACTTTTGTTGATTTTTTGTTTTGCAGCTATCTGCCGCAAAACCTCGTAGCAAATTCCGGTAACATTTGACCCTGTAAAGCTTCAGAAGCCAGACGCTTCTCACCCGCCTCAAACAGGCAGAACGATGCAGGATATCACTGTTCCGGTCTGAGCAGGAAAGGATTGATTATTATGTTGAAAAACAACACGATTTTTGCAACACTTGGACTTGCCTTCTGTCTTCTCTTCGGAGGTGCTTTTACCGCCTACGGCAGCCAGCCTGCCAACGGCTTCTTTGACGCCTTCGAGGGAAATACGATTGTGGGATGGGGCTGGGATTCTTCCACTCCCAATACTGCAGTTCCGGTACATGTGACTGTAACCAACAAGGAATCCGGCGAAGTAGTCGGTGATTTCAAGCCCACAGCCGGTACCTTCCGTCAGGACTTAAAAGAAAACGGAATCGGCAACGGAAACCACGGCTTCCGCATTCCCATGGACTGGGACAGCCTTCCCGACGGTTCCTATGAGATTCAGGGCTGGATTGAAGGCCAGGAGTTTGAAAACACCAAGACCTATGTAAAAGGCGAGGCTGCTCCGGCTGAGGAGACTGCTCCGGCAGCAGAAAAGCCCCAGCAGAATTCCGGAATGCGTTCTCTGGGCCTGTTCCGTACCACAGCCTACTGCCCCTGCTACAAATGCTCTGAAGGCTGGGGACGCCGCACCTCCAGCGGTGCCATTGCCCGCTCCGGTCATACCATCGCCGTAGATCCCCGGGTCATTCCCATGGGCTCCAAGGTCATGATTGGCGGTGTGATTTATACAGCAGAGGACCGGGGAGGCGGTGTCAAGGGAAATCACATTGATATCTTTTACGACACTCACGGTCAGACCCGTCAGCACGGCTCCTTTATGCAGGAAGTATTCCTGGTACAGTAATCTGAAAATCAATAACAAATAGAAGAGAAAGTACCGCTGAATGGTCTGTTTCATACAGACTTCTCAGCGGTACTGTTTTGTTTGTAGTATCTGGAATGCTTTCATATCATCGAGCTCTTGCTTTTTCCCCCTGGTACAGGTCTGCTCCCTCCTATGGCAGATATAAAAATTCAGAAACCTGTTCCCCCTTTTAAGTTTAGTCTAAAATTTCTTTCTCTGGAATTGTGCAAAACCTGACTTTTCCTCTCATAATGCAAAAACTTGACTTCGGTTTGTGCAGAATCCGGCTTTTTCCTCTGAAAATGCAAAATCTTCGCCCCAGTTTGTGCAGAATCTGACCTTTTCCTCCGAAAATGCAAAATCTTCGCCCCGGTTTGTGCAGAATCCGGCTTTTTCCTCTGAAAATGCAAAATCTTCGCCCCGGTTTATGCAGGATTCGGCTTTTTCCTTTGAAAATGCAAAATCTTCGCCTCGGTTTGTGCAGGATCCGGCTTTTTCCTTCAAAAATGCAAAATCTTGGCTTCGGTTTTTGCAGGATCCGGCTTTTTCCTCCAAAAATGCAAAATCTTCTTCCTGTTTTTTGCAGGATCCGGCTTTTTCCTTCGAAAATGCAAAATCCCCACAGAGGTCCCTACAGAAATAGGCTGTATATAAATAATTCAGCCATGTATCTTCTTGCCTGCTCACAGTGAACAAGACGCATCGGATGTCCGCTCTATGAAAATCCAGGCAGAAAACCTCTTATAAAAATAGTCCTTCAATCCACAAAATTCCGCCTGGAAGCTTTCACTAATGGCGAAAAAGAATATACCTTGGCACATCCTCGCAGAGCATTTTTGTGTCACAGAATGAACGTTCTTATGATACAAAAAAGCCAGACCAGGTCCATGAAAGAACCTGTGGTCTGACTTCTGTTTCTTATCTTTTCTTATTTTTAAGCTTTTCTCAACAGAGTACGTATTCTCTCTCCGGTATTCTGCATCCAGTAAACCGCCTCGTAGATTCCGCTAAACTTTCACGGAGCTTCCGCTAAACCTCCACTGAACTTCCACTGAACTTCCACTAAGCTTTCATAGGGTTTCCTCTAATCTTCCATTAAACTTCCATAAAGCCTCCGCTTCCCATTCTATGTCTGTTTTTGTTTTACGCCTCTTCCTCCAGACGTTTTCTGTAAATCTCAATTACCTTCTTCATGGCCTCCTGTCCGGGAGCGCCGATGGTTACACGCTTTTCCACACAGGTCTTCATGCTGATGGCCTCGTAGATATCCTCCTCAAACACAGGGCTGATAGACTGAAACTCCTCCAGAGTCATATCATCCAGGGCAATTCCCCGGTCAATACAGAACAATACCAGCTGTCCTACAATTCCATGGGCATCCCGGAAGGGAACTCCGTGATTCACCAGATAGTCAGCAGCATCTGTGGCATTGGTAAAGCCGTTTTTCGCGCTGCTTTCCATCACTTCTTTATTAAATGTCATTGTGGAAATCATTCCGGTAAACAAAGCCAGACTTCCCTTTACCGTATCAATGGCATCAAAGGTCAGCTCCTTATCCTCCTGCATATCCTTATCGTAAGCCAGAGGAATTCCCTTCATAACCGTAAGCATGGACATCAAAGCCCCGTACACACGGCCTGCCTTTCCGCGAACCAGCTCTGCAATGTCAGGATTCTTCTTCTGAGGCATAATGCTGCTTCCTGTGCTGTAGGCATCGTCCAGCTCCACAAACCGGTATTCATTGCTGTTCCAGATAATAATTTCCTCGCTGAAACGGCTTAAATGCATGGCAATCACAGACAGGGCAGATAAAAGCTCAATCACATAATCCCGATCGGAAACAGAATCCATACTGTTTAATGTAGGGCCATAAAATCCAAGAAGCTCTGCCGTATATTCTCGATCCAGGGGATAGGTGGTTCCTGCCAGAGCTCCGGAGCCCAGCGGACAGTAATTCATCCGCTCCCGGATATCATGAAGACGTCCCCGGTCTCTGGAAAACATTTCAAAATACGCACCTACATGATGGGCCAGAGTAACCGGCTGCGCCTTCTGCAGATGGGTAAAACCAGGCATAAAGGTATCCGTATTCGCCTCCATAATTGCCAGAAGCTCCTCTAAAAGCTTCCGGACCAGTCCGTCCAGCTCGTCAATTTCATCACGGCAGTAAAGCTTCATATCAAGAGCCACCTGATCATTGCGGCTCCGGCCTGTGTGAAGCCTTTTTCCTGCATCACCAATGCGTTCAATCAGATTGGCCTCTACAAAGGAATGAATATCCTCATGCTCCTTTGTAAATTCCAGCTTTCCGGATTCAATATCTACCAGAATTCCCTTCAGTCCGCCGATAATAGCCTCCCGATCCTCCTCTGACACAATTCCCTGCTTTGCCAGCATCGTCACATGAGCAATGCTTCCCTGAATATCCTGATGATAAAATTTCTGATCAAAGGACAGAGATTCATTAAAATTGTGTACCAGCTGATTCTCTTTCTTCGTAAAACGTCCTCCCCACAGCTTCATAATCCAGTCTCCTTTATTTTGCGTTTTTATCTTGCCGGCCGGTTCTTTTCCGCCCGCTCTTCGTATTCCAGTTCCTCCTGATACCGGCTCCAGTATCTTCCGCCTGCAGCTATCAGGCAAAGCACAACCAGGCTTCCAAGAGAAATCATCCATCCGGGCTTCAGTCCTTTTGGATTGTATTGCATGGAAATCATATGACTTCCCGGCGTCAGCCTCACACCGATAAATGCATCCAGCATCTTTTCCGGCGGCTGCTCCACACCGTCCACAGTGATTCTCCATCCCTCATCATAGGGAATGGTTGTCATCATCAGACCGCTTTCCCCACAGGAAATACTTCCCTCCAGAGAGGTGTCTGTCCAGCTGCTCAAAACCCATGAATGGGCAGACAGCTTCTCATACACAGCCTTCAGGCCGTTTTCTGAAAACCGGTATACATCCGCCCAGAAATCGCTGCCCTCTTCTGCCTCCAGAACCACTTCCTCTCCGGCTTCACAGTATCCCAGCTCCACCAGATAGCCTCTGTCCGTATTATCAAAGGTTTCGGTTCCCTTCCAGGTCGTGGCTTTTACTTTTTTAACCGACTTTCCTCCGGTATAGGCGTAATACTCTCCTCCGGTCTCCGGAGTAAAGGTCACCTTTTTCCCGTCAGAAACCGTATCCAGCACCATAACCAGCACCGGCTCTGTATTCAGAGCAGAGGTCAGATTATTCTGGACATCTGCCGGCTTTCCTGCATCCAGATTCCACTGTTCTTCAAAATCAGACTCCACCCAGAATCCCAGAGGAAGCGTATAGGTGTTTTCACAAAGCCATACCCCGTCATCCTCAGCCTCCACCGTTCTCAGTTCCGACGGATCCGGCTGTTCCGAATACAGACCGTATTTCACAGAAAACAGCGAATCTACCAGAGGAGTTCCCCCGGTAATGCTGTATGCGTTTGTAGAGCTTTCACATCCCAGCTTCTTAAACAGTCTGGATAAATCTGCATTTGCTGTTGAAGAAAACAGAGACACTGACGGGAAATGCATCCAGGCTCCGTCATTTTTCGTTTTTCTGTTTACCTTTTCCATACGGAAAAAGGTTTTGTTGGGCTGTACCGAATCCACCAGCCGCTCTACAGCCTGGTTATCTGCCGTGTAAGCCGTTCTGCTGGTAGTGGTCACGCTGGTCACAGTCATATTTACTGCCGCCTCAATCGAAACCACAATCAGCGCCAGAAGCGTTGCCAGGGTCTGATACCTGATTCCCTTCTTATATAAATAAATCACGCCCAGATAGAGCGCCAGGAAAAGAATCGCCACATAGAATACAATAAAGTGGAAATGCTCTTCTGTTGTCAGCTTCTGTGCCAGAAGCGCAAAGACCACAGCTCCTGCAAATGCCCCGGTAATCTGTTTCCAGGGAATCTGCTCCAGATGCGTATAAGCCCGATAACAGGCTGACAGCACCAGGAAAATATAAATATAAGACTGACGGCAGGGCAGACTGTTGGGATAATGAAAGCCATGCCAGATAAAATTCAGAACATTGATGGAAAAGCTGGCCAGGAAAAACAGCAGCAGCGTACAGGTCACAACCTTTTCCTTTGCCCGGATCTTACTGCAGGCCAGATACAGTACAAAAAACATCAGAACTGCAACACCGCAGTAGAGATTCGGCCAATGATCCAGTCCAATCTCCGTTTCCACATTTCCAATATGACGGGCAAGCATATCAAAAATGGGAAAATACTCGCTGACGGTTTTCGGGAAGCTTACATCTCCTGATGCCGTTGACTGCAGCACATAGATTTCCGGCAGAAGCACTGCCGCCGCCAGACCTCCGGCCAGAAGAGAATACACGGCAAACCGGAAGGTTCTTCCTATGAACTTCTCCCAGTTCATATCCTCGTCCAGAACCAGAAGAGCTCCGAAATACAGAACCATGAAAATACAGGTCATGATGGAAATATAGTAGTTGGACAAAATAGAAAGTCCCAGAGCCATGCAGTACATCAGGCCCTTTCCCTCCCGAACCAGCCGTTCCAGGCCAAGAACAATCAGGGGGAATAAAATAATGCAGTCCAGCCACATAATATTCCAGCTGTAGGCTGCCATATACCCGGACAGCGCATAAAAAATTCCGAAAAAGGCAATCCCAAAATCACGGGTATGGCAATGCTTTCTTAAATACCAGGCCATAGCCAGACCGGAAAGCCCTGTCTTTATGACAATCGAATACGTCATAAATTCAATTACAAGACTTTTCGGACATAAAACCAGCAGCCAGTTTAAGGGGCTTGCCAGATAATAGGCATACAGGGCTGAAAAATTCACTCCCATTCCCACATCCCAGCTGTAAAGCAGGCTTCCTCCATGTGTCAGCTTATACTGAAACTCAGAGAAAAACGGGGCATACTGGTGATACATATCGGTCCTGAGAAACGATTCTTCTCCAAAGGGAAAAATTCCTCTCTGAATAAAAATAATCAGCAGAACCATAACCGGAACAAAAAACGCAGCCAAAAGTCCGTCTCCCGGACGTATCATCCCGCGTCCGGCCGTCCGGACTCCTGTCTTTTTTCGGGCAGGCGCATTTTTTTTCACCGGCTTCGGGGAAATCAGCTCCGGCCCCTTCTCCGGAATATTTCCACAGGAAGTTGTTTCATCAGGAATATTTCCACAGAAACTGCCGCCTGTTCCCGGCTCCTCTGTCTGAATCGTCCACTCCAGAGTTTCTTCGCTGCGGATACTTTCTGATTCCTGTTCCTGCAATCCGCTTCTGTCGGTTTCCTCAAATTCCTCCAGAAAATCACTTCCGCTTTCTTCTGGAAATCCATCCAAAAGCATCCCGTCTGCCTCATCCGGATAATTTCCGGATAACACCCGCTCCAGATCCTCGTCAAAATACTCATCCGGTATATCTTCATCTAAATAGGAATCTCCGGAAGCTGCCGTTTTCCAGGCCACATGGCGTTCTCTTTCCGAATTCCGGACTCCGCCGTTTTCATCTTTCCTTCGGCCCCCGGTTCCCCGCTTCTCCACCCGGGCCACTGCCGACTCCATCTCAGCCAGCAGCTCCTCCATCGGGCTCTTCTGTTTTTTCTCATTTGCCATAAGTAAATCCTCTAATTCTTTCGTAGTTCGGGCGATTTCCCCGTCTTTCATAACCGGTTTCTCCTTACTTACGATTTTCCCGCTTCTTTTCTGATTTAAAAATGAACAGCTTGCTGAACAGATAGTTAAGCACCAGTGAAATGGCTGAAACCACAATCTTGCAGATAAAATCCTGGCGGATTCCCAGTCCGTCCACCAAAACAATCATGGCGATCATGGTAAAGACTCCGGTTGCTGCCCGGCAGATTACAAAAGGAACAAACTCGCTCCACACCTTCTTCGGATGAAGATCCAGGCTTCCAAAAACAAACAGCTTATTTGTTATAAAAGCAAACAAAACTGCCGCGGCCCAGGACAGGGCTGTTGCAATCCGGTAATCCATGCCGCCCTGGCGCATATACCAGTAGCTGAGCCAGTCTACAAGCGTGGTCAGAACTCCAAAAAACAGATAGGAAACGGTTTCTCTGTTTACAAATTTTCTCCAAATTTTCTCTATCATACCTTTTCTCCCTGCATGTAGTCTATTGTATTATAGGGCAGGAAAAGCAAAAAGTAAAGGGAATGTACCTTGTAACTCCCTTTCTGATGTGGTAAAATATTTGTAGTAATTTTCGAAAATAAATACAAGGAGAAGTGCCATGTTTGGATTTTTTAAAAAGAAAAGCGAACCAAAAGAATTAAAGGCCATGGTGAATGGCGAAGTGATTTCTGTTACTGAAGTAAAGGACGATGTTTTCTCCTCCTGTATGTTAGGCAAAGGCATTGCCATCCATCCCGCAGACGGCGTTGTAGTTGCACCTGTTGACGGAGAGATTTCCGTTACCATGGAGGGAACCAACCATGCGGTAGGCATCCGCATTGCCGAGGGCTTTGACCTGCTGATTCACATTGGTCTTGATACGGTATCCTTAAACGGCGAAGGCTTCACCTCCCATATTTCCATGGGACAGAAGGTAAAAGCCGGTGACAAGCTGATCACCTTTGACAAGGCTCTGGTGGAATCCAAAGGTCTGTGTGCCGATGTTATCCTGATTGCACTGGACAATCCGGCTCTCCCGGCTCTGGACTTTAAAACCGGCATGACTGCTTCTGCCGGTGAAACTGTAGTAGCAACCTGGTAAAGTTCGAAAAGAGGATGCCGTATGCGCATCCTCTTTTTCTCTATTCGTCTTAATTTATACATATCCCAGAAGTCCCGGAAGCCACATGGACAGGGCCGGAATATAAGATACCATCAAAAGAACAATAAAAATCGCTGCAAAATATGCCAGCAGAGGCCGGATTACCTCCTCGATCTTCGTCTTTCCCACCTTTACGCCGACAAACAGGGTCGTTCCCACAGGCGGAGTGATGGTTCCGATACACAGGTTAAAGATAATCATGATACCAAAGTGAATGGTATTCATTCCCAGCGCCTGACAAATCGGAAGGAAAATCGGTGTAAAAATCAGACAGGCCGGAGTCATGTCCATAAAGGTTCCCACAATCAGCAGAAGAATGTTAATAATGAAGAGAATCACATATCGATTGTCGCTGATTCCCAGCATAGCCTCAGACACCGCAGTCGGAATACCTGTAAATGCCATTACCCAGCTCATAATACTGGAAACGCCAATCAGGAAAATAATAATACCTGTCATCTCTGCACTGTCCAGAAAGATTTTCGGCAGCTCAGACGGCTTGATAGATTTGTAAAAGAACACTGACAGCACCATGCTGTACACAACTGCTACAACGCTTCCCTCTGTTGCTGTAAAAATACCGGAAATAATACCGCCGATTACTACAACAATCATAAACAGACAGGGAATTGCCTGGAGAAACACCTTCATTTTCTCGCTTAAAGTAAACTTCTTCGTACTGCGGTATCCTTTCTTTTTTGCAAAGATATAGATAACCACCATGCAGGCAAGACCCCAGAGAATACCGGGAATGTAACCTGCCATGAAAAGAGCTGCCACAGAGGTTCCGCCGCTGACCAGAGAATAGGTAATCATAACATTACTGGGCGGAATCAGAAGTCCCGTGGGCGCTGTTGCAATATTGGCTGCTGCAGAGAAGGCTCTGTCATAGCCCTCCTCTTCCTCAATCGGTCCGATAATCGATCCCATAGCAGAGGCTGCTGCTGTACCGGAACCGGAGATTGCGCCGAAAAGCATATTGGCAACGGCATTGGTATGAGCCAGAGCGCCGGGAATGCTTCCCGTAAAGATTTTTGCAAAATTAATCAGGCGAATTGCAATTCCGCCCTTGTTCATCAGATTTCCTGCCAGAATAAAAAACGGAATGGCAAGAAGGCTGAATACGGAAATACCGGAAAAAATTCTCTGAGCGCCCGTAAGCACAGAAGCTCCCATATCCAGAACCGGAAGAATCGCTCCGATTGACGACACTGCCAGAGCCACTGCAATCGGTACACCGGCCAGCAGCATTATTACAAGAAGCACTAAAATAATCAGCCCGCAGGCAACTGCGATTGTCATAATCTTACCTCCCCCTTCTCCTTAAATTCCATGTGGGCCACATCAATGGCATTCATAATGCTGAAAATCATAATCAGCGCTCCTGTCACCGGCACAATCACATAGATATAGGCCATGGGCACCTGTAAAGAGGCGGTTTTCTGAATCATGGTCAATTTGGTAATTGCCATGCCGCCGTATACCATTACGACTGCTGCCAAAAGGAAAGAAAGAAGGTCAATTCCGATTTCCAGGTATTTTCTCGGCGCTCCTGTCAGCTGATCCGCCAGAAATCCCATTCTCATATGATCCCGTTTTCCAAAAACATAGGCTGATGCCAGCAGAGCCATCCAGGTAAAGGAATAGGTCAGAAGTTCCTCTGATACCGTACTCGGTTTATTAAAGAAATAGCGGGTTACAATCTGGTAGCTGCCAATCAGGGTCATAAACACAAACAACGCAATAATCACGATTCCCAGACCCTTCATAATTCCTGCTTTTGCTTTATGCATCGCTTCCATCCTATTCTCCCCCCTTTGCTTTCTGATTGAATTCCTGAATGTGATCATAAAAATCACGAATCTTTTCATTTTCCTGAAGCATGGTATCGTGAAGCGGAAGAACCTTCTGTTTAAATGCATCCACATCCACATCAATAAACTCCACGCCCATGTCCTCTGCGGCAATCTGCTTCGCCTCTTCTATGCTCTTCTCCCATTCTTCCAGTTCTACCTCTGTAGAAAGAGCAGCCGCCTCCTTAAAGATCCGATAATCCTCGTCACTCAGGCTGTTTAAGAATTTCAGATTGGCTACCAGCATGTCCGGAACCATCTGATGCTTATTGTAGGAATAATATTTGGCAACCTCGCCGTGCTTGTTATTGGTCAGAGCCAGCTCATTGTTCTCCGCTCCGTCAATGACGCCCTGCTGGATAGCCGTATATACTTCTCCGAAGCCCATGGGCGCAGCAGCCGCATCAAAGGCCTGTACCATGGCAACACTGGCCGGGCTCTGCTGTACACGGATTTTCTTGCCCTTCAGATCCTCAGGTGTCTGAATCGGACTCTTTCCGTAAAAATTACGGGTTCCTGCATTGTACCAGGTCACCACGCGGAAACCGGCCTCATCTGTGGACGCATAGATTTTTTCCATGTAGTCGGTATCCTGCATTACTGCCTGATACACCTCTTCAGAATCAAACAGATACGGCATACTGAAAATCTCATACACATCAGCAAAAGTTTCCAGATTGGCTGTACCTGCCACTACAAAATCAATCGCTCCTGTCTGTGTCAGCTCAATGGCCTTCTGGGCAGAGCCCAGCAGCTCATTGGGGAAAATCTGAATCTCATACTTATCCCCAAGATTTTCTTCTACATACTCCTTAAAGGCCAGAAGCCCCAGATGCTCCGGGTGTGTCTCTGCCTGAGCATGAGAAATACGGACAATCCGCTTGCCGCCTGTCAGAGAACCGCAGCCTGTCAGAGCCACTGCTGCGGCCCCACCGAGAGCAAGCGCCGCCAGCTTTTTCATCATTTTCCTCACGTCACTACTTCCTTTCTGTATTCCTGTAAATTGTTTATGAAATCAGTATAAAGAAAGGAACGCCGGATTGATACCGTAAATATTTGACATGCAGGAAGAAAATTTTGTCATATTCTCTGCGCCTTCCGGGTCGGAAAATCAAGGTTTCCTCCACTTACCGGGCCTGAATTTCAAGGCTTCCTCCACACACCGATCCTGAATTTCAAGGCTGTCTCCACACACTGTCCCTGTATTTCAAGGCTGTCTCCACACACTGTCCCTGTACTCGGAAGGATTCATTCCCGTAATCCGTTTAAATACCTTGGCAAAATAATTTGCATCATAATACCCTACCAGCATACTGACCTCCCTGACACTGACACTCTTTTCCTGAAGAAGTCTCCTTGCCTCCTGAATCCGGAAACCAGTCAGATAGGCTGTAAAATTCTGGTCAAAACACTGCTTAAACAGCTTGCAGAAATAGGCATCGGAGTAATTCATCATCCGGGCCGCATCCTGCATGGAAATATCTCTCATATAATTTTTCCGGATATACCGCCGGATCTTCTCCGCCGCCTGTCCCAGACGATCCGGCTCCTCCATATCCGCCTCATCCTTAAACTCCTCTCCCTCAATCGCCTCCTGCCGGGACTCCCCGGCGCTTGTGTCCGTCCTGTTCAGCTCCTCAAACTGCCTTCTTCTCCGGAGTCGCCGCATGGCCTCCTCCATCACAGCAGTCAGCTCCTCCTCCTCGCATGGCTTCAGCAGATAATCCAGGGCATGAATGGCAATGGCCCGCTTGGCATAGGAAAATTCATCATAAGCAGTCAGGAAAATAATCTCTCAGCCCTCGTCCAGCCTTCGAATCTGCTCTGCCGCCTCCACACCGTTCATCTCCGGCATGGAGATGTCCATAATCACAATCTGGCAGCCCTCCTGAGAACAGAGCTTAATGGCTTCTGTCCCGTCCACGGCCTGCAAAATCACCAGACTTTCCCCGAACCGCTTCAAAAGCCTTCTGGCAAGCGCCATTCGCTCAATCTGCTCATCATCAGCCAGCAGCACCTTGTAACTCTCTTTTTTATCATTTTCCTGATTCACTGTTTTTCCTCCTTGTAATGCTCCGGCGTAAATGCCAGCTGCACAGCCGTTCCGCATCCCGGCCTGCTGTAAAGAAACATTTCTCCGTCCCGGTACATGGCATGAATTCGCCGGTAAATATTTCCGACTCCGATTCCCGTTCCCTGCTCATCGCCCTCTTTCAGCGCCTTTTTGATTGCCTCAAGCTTCTCTGTATCCATCCCTTCTCCCGTATCTGCCACGGATATCCACAACCGCCGCTTCTCCTTCCAGGCCCTTACCAGAATTTTTCCGCCCCGGCTTCTGGCAGAAAGACCGTGCTTAACCGCATTTTCCACCAAAGGCTGAAGCATAAACGAGGGAACCAGGATTTCCAGCGTTTCCGGAGAACAGTCTGTAAAATACTGAATCCTCTTCCCGAACCGCATCTGCTGCAGATACATATAGTCCTGCACAACGCGAAGCTCCCTTTCCAGCGGCATGACGGAAGCCGTTGATTTCAAATTATAGCGAAAGAGGCGGCTTAAAGCATGAATCATTTTTTCCGTTGCCGCCGCATCCTCAATCTGGGCAGTTCCCGCAATCATATTTAATGTATTAAACAGAAAATGCGGATTAATCTGACTTTTCAGCATCTGCAGGCGCACGGCCTCCAGCTGCCTTTCCTTTTCATGGTTCTCCTTCAACGCCTCTATGTAGCCGCTGGTGGCCGCCTTCATTTTATTAAAGGAGCGAATCAGAAGGCCGATCTCATCCTCCCCCTCTGACTGAAGCTCCGGACCGGAAAAATCATTTCTTCCAATCCTCTCTGCCTCCCCCGCCAGCATCACCACCGGTTCCACAATCTTGCGGCGCACGGTTCTGTTTAACTGCCAGACCATCCAGAGGGCGCCCGCTCCCCAGAGAATACTGACTGCCGGAAGAATGGAAAACAAAAACCTGTTTCTCTCGTACTCTTCATTTCCGTCTGCCACAGTTATCTGCTCCAGCTGACCTGCCCGATCCTTCATATACATCTGAACCCGGTAGATTCGGTACAGCCGTTCCACATACTCCGGTTCCTGCCGATCAGTATTTTCAAAAACTTTCAGTTCCTTTTCATACGTATCATACATATTCCGGATCGACCAGATTCGGGCATACCGCTTCTCCCCTGCCTCCCTGTAATCAAAGGGAAGGGCCTCCAGACTTTCCCGGGTAGCTTCCCTTGCCTCCAGAAAGCGCTTCCGATCCTCCGGCATTGAGCTGCTGACATAGTGCTCAAAGGCCACACTTTCTTCATCTATGGCAGACCAGAAGGCCAGACTGCCTGCGTTATTTTCCAGAATCGATCCAAAACCGCCCAGGCCGAACCAGGTTACCAGAAGATTGGCTCCCATGGAAACAAAAACAACTGCCCCGGCGCAGACAGCAATCCACTTTACCTTTTTTTCCAGTGAAAATCCTGTTTTCCCCATATTCTTCCTCCTGTTGGCGTTCTGTTTCCTCTTGTTTTGCATAGTATAGCAGGTCGCAGTCCCCCTGAACAGTTTCCTTCCTTCTATATTAAGTATTCTTGACGGCTTCTTAACATAAAAATGCCTTTCCTGAAAGAAGAGATTCTTCATCCCTTCTTCCAGAAAAGGCATTCCTGTCATTTTCTTTATATTTTATTTTGCGTATTCTTCCGATCCTGCTCCCTGCTTTTCCGGAGCTTTCCTTTTCTCTGTTTACGCTTCTGCTTTTCCTTCTTCTGCTGCATTCTTCCTGTTTTCCAGAATCTTGTCAATGCTGACAATCTTCACGCAGAGAGAGAACAGCTCCATAGCCAGCTCCAGATCTCCTAACGGCGGATAAGAGGGCGCAATTCTGATATTGCTGTCATGGGGATCCTTTCCATAAGGATAGGTTGCACCTGCACTTGTCATCACCAGTCCGGCCTTTTTGCAGCGGGCAACAATAGACTTGGCACAGCCGTCCAGAGAATCAAAGGAGATAAAATATCCGCCCTTGGGCTGTGTCCAGGTTCCAATATTCAGTCCGCCCAGCTCCTGCTCCAGAATCCGAATCACAGCCTCGAATTTGGGGCGCATTACATTTGCATGAAGACGCATATGCTCTACCATGCCATGAATATCCTTGAAATAGCGGACATGGCGCAGCTGGTTTACCTTATCATGTCCAATGGTCTGGAACTTTAACTGCTTTTCAATATCCTCCAGGTTGTTGCGGGAAGCTGCAATAGCTGCAATTCCGGAACCCGGGAAGCTGATTTTTGATGTAGATGAGAATTTGTAAACCAAATCCGGATTTCCTGCGCGCTTACATTCAGCCAGAATCTCAATCAGATGATCCTGATCGTGATCATACAGATGATGCATTCCATAAGCATTATCCCAGTAAATACGGAAGTCCGGAGCTGCCGGCTTCAGCCGTGCCATACGGCGCACAGTCTCATCGGAATAGCTGTTTCCGGTAGGATTGGAATATTTGGGCACACACCAGATTCCCTTAATGCTCTCATCCTCAGCCACCATCTTTTCTACCAGATCCATGTCCGGACCGTTTCCAAGAAGGGGCACATTGATCATCTCAATGCCAAAATACTCTGTAATTGCAAAATGGCGGTCATATCCCGGTACAGGACAGAGGAATTTTACCTTATCCAGCTTGCACCAGGGGGTGCTTCCCATCACGCCATGGGTCATGGAACGTGATACGGTATCAAACATAACATTCAGGCTGGAGTTCCCGTAAATAATAATATTCTCAGGGGATACCTCCATCATATCTCCAATCAGCTCTTTTGCTTCCTTGATACCTGTCAGCACACCGTAGTTACGGCAGTCTGTGCCATCCTCACAGGTCAGGTCGTCATTGCTGCTCAGCACATCCATCATGCCCATAGACAGATCCAGCTGCTCAACGCTGGGCTTGCCGCGGGACATATCCAGTCTCAAATCCTTACCCTGATATTCCTTATACTGTGCAGACAGCTGCTTTCTGAGTGCCTGCAGTTCTTCATTGCTCATCTCTGCGTACGGCTGCATCTTTTTCTTCCTCCTCATACGGGTTTCCACCTTCGTTCTCGTTATTCTTCTCGTCACCCTTTACATATATCAGGTTCAGTGTTTGATTTTACACGAAATTTTCCTGTTTTACAATCTATTTTTGAAAAAAAAGTGTTTTTCGTAAAAAAACATTTGTCCGTCTCTGTTTTACAAAGCGATTTTGGAATTTTTTCACAAAGGCACTCCGGACAAATTCTTTCCGCCTTCTATTGACACATTTCTCAAAATTATAGTAGAATGTGCAGGAAAGAAAGGTGAGAAAATATGTCAAGTACAACTATGTCAAGGCAGCCGGAGCAAAACAAAATGGGAACCATGCCCGTTAACCGGCTGCTTATTTCCATGTCTCTGCCCATGATTATTTCCATGCTGGTGCAGGCACTCTACAACATCATTGACAGCGTGTTCGTGGCGCAGATCAGCGAGGCTGCTCTTGCAGCTGTATCCATGGCCTTCCCGGTTCAGAGCCTGATGATAGCGGTTTCCACCGGCACCTGTGTCGGCGTCAATGCTCTTCTGTCCCGCTCTCTCGGTGAAGGGAAACAGGAAGAAGCCCGTCTCGCTGCAGTAAATGGTATCTTCCTGGCAATTCTGGGGGCTTTGGCCTTCCTTCTGTTCGGACTTTTCGGAGCCCATACCTATTTTTCCAGCCAGACCTCGGATCCGCTTATTATTGAATACGGAACACAGTATCTGGAAATCTGTACGGTATTCTCCTTCGGAATCTTTGGAGAAATCATTCTGGAGCGAATCCTTCAGTCCACCGGCCGAACCATCTACAACATGTATTCCCAGGGCATCGGTGCTATTATTAACATCGTTCTGGATCCCATTATGATATTCGGTCTGTTGGGATGTCCGGCCATGGGAATCAGCGGCGCTGCAGCTGCAACTGTCATCGGACAGATTATTGCCATGTTCCTGGCTCTGTATTTCAATCTGAAAAAAAACCACGATGTCAGCATTAATATGCGTGGCTTCCGTCCTGACATGAGAATCATCCGGATTATTTACTCCGTCGGACTTCCGTCTATTATCATGCAGTCCATTACCTCTGTCATGACCTACGGAATGAACCTGATTCTTATCAGCTTTTCCGCTACTGCAGTAACCGTCCTTGGTATTTATTTCAAGCTTCAGAGTTTTATTTTTATGCCGATTTTCGGCCTGAACAATGGTATGATCCCGATTATCGCATACAATTACGGAGCCCGCAGCAAAAAAAGAATTATGGATACTGCCAAGCTGAGCATCGCCATTGCCATCAGCATTATGCTTCTGGGACTGGCTGTTTTCCAGGTGTTCACCCCTCAGCTCCTGATGCTTTTCAATGCGTCAGACAGCCTGCTGGAAATGGGAATTCCGGCTCTGCGCACCATCAGCCTCAGCTTCCTGTTTGCCGGCTACTGTATTATTACAGGTTCTGTCTTCCAGGCCCTGGGAAACGGTGTGTACAGCCTGATTATCTCCGTGGCAAGACAGCTTCTCTGTATTCTTCCTCTGGCTTATGTATTCTCTCATGTCTGGGGACTGAACGCAGTATGGTTTGCCTTCCCCATGGCGGAGATTATTTCCACTCTGCTTACTTCAATTCTGTTTAAGCGGATTTATAACAAGAAAATCAGAATTTTGGAATAATATGTAATAATTATATTATAAGAATAATCTGAAAATGCATGGAGGTTTTTACATGTCACTGATTGAGCTTTTCATCATTGCCGTAGGACTGTCCATGGATGCCTTTGCCGTTTCCATCTGCAAGGGACTGTCCATGCGCACCATGAGTCTGAAAAATGCCGTGATTGTCGGCCTTTATTTCGGCGGATTTCAGGGTCTGATGCCGCTGATTGGCTATTTTCTCGGCATTCGATTTCAGCAGGCCATCACTTCCTACGACCACTGGATTGCCTTCATCCTTCTGGGAATCATCGGTATCAGCATGATACGGGAAGCCCTGTCCGAGGAGGAGGAATCCTGCAATGCCTCCCTGGCCGCCGGCGATATGCTGATTCTGGCTGTTGCCACCAGCATTGACGCTCTGGCCGTTGGCGTTACCTTTGCATTTCTTCAGGTAGACATCCTTCCTGCCATCTCCTTTATCGGCTGCACCACATTTATCCTGTCCGGCATCGGCGTAAAGGTGGGAACTGTTTTCGGATGCCGGTATAAGGCAAAGGCTGAAATTTTTGGCGGAACTGTTCTGATTCTTATGGGCTGTAAAATATTAATCGAGCATCTGTTTTTTTAACAGATGCTCGATTTTTTTATGTCATAGGAAAGTGCGTCCTATGACATAAAAACGCTTCTACAGCTCTATCTCCCGGAATCCTCCTCCCGGCTTCAGCACGCTTACCCGGCGGAATCCGCAGTCCCAGGCAAGCTTCTGCGCCAGTTGAAAACTTCCGCAGATATGCTCGGTACTATGGCTGTCAGAATTAATAATAATCCTTCCTCCCATCCGGCAAAGCTCCCTCAGAAGAATGGAAGACGGATAGGGCGCTGTCCTGTATTTCCGCCCTATGGCCCCGGTATTGATTTCAAAAGGAACCTCTGCCTGCTGCAGATATTTCATGGCTGCCAGAGCCGGCTCCAGATAGTCATCGC
The DNA here is from genome assembly GCA_900540335.1 of uncultured Clostridium sp. Taxonomy (GTDB): domain Bacteria; phylum Bacillota; class Clostridia; order Lachnospirales; family Lachnospiraceae; genus Brotaphodocola. The sequence goes on from UQFC01000001.1 coordinate 77,065, forward strand.
AGGTTTCATCAAAATACTTTCCGTCTTCGTTAAATTTCGTCAGCAGATCAAAATGTCCAATCCAGGTACACCTGGTTCTGTCCCATACCGTCGCTTCCAGCTCATAATAATCCCGGATAAAGGCGTACCAGTCGCCTTTCCAGAGACGATCCACTGCCTCTGTCAGCTTCTCCTCCGTATCATCTACAGAAATAAACTCTCCGTTTTTTTCTACACAGTGAGTAGAACCTATGGAATACTCTGCCTGCTGAACCGGCCCCAGACAGTCCAGCTCAATTCCAATATAAAGATTCATTTTCCCCCGGTATTCCTCACGAAGCAGCTCCAGCTCTCTTCTGTATTCCTCCAGCGCCCGGTCATTCATTCCGAAACCGGGTTCACAGAAAGAATAATCTCCGTGTCCGGAAATGCCGAAATCCGTCAGTCCCCTCCGAAAAGCGGCCTCTGTCATCTGGCGTGGTGTATTTTTCCCATCGCAGAATGTTGTATGCGTATGGAAATCTGCTCTCAGATTCATAACTTTCTCCTTCAGACGCCAGCGGTTCCCGTACTGCCTCCGCTGTCCGTCTTTTTATCCTTTTATTCCTGAAAATGGAAAATCACATAAGGAGCCGTAACGGGATTTACCTTTATTGTGATTTCTTTGATATGAGGAACCTGGTATCCGGCAATCCTGCCGTCCTTCAAATCAGCAAGAATCTGATCCTTTGCTTCCATCCAGATCCCCAGATCTCCATGATACCATGTTTCCAGAAGAAGATCACCCTGAATCCGCAGATTTGAGTTTTCTTCTGCCGCGGTTTCCTCCGGCTCGCTCTCCTCTGCCGTGGTTTCCTCTGCTGTGGTTTCTTCTGCCGCAGTCTCCTCCGGCTCGCTCTCTTCAGTCAAACTCTCTTCCACATTCCGGGGCCTGAATATCAGCTCCGGCTCTATGGTTTCCGGCAGATAGGTGATCTCATAGCGGATCACATTTTCCGGAACGGAAGCATCAGTTTCTATCCCTGCTGTCTCCCTTCCCCCGTACCAGGAGGGATGAAGGCGAATTGCCCCAAGCTCCGGGTCAAATGTATAGTCAAAATTCTCTGTTACCAGCTTCTCTTCTCCAAGGGTTCTCTCTCCCAGATAATTCAGAGAGGAATACTCCCCTATGGCAGTTCCTGCTCCAACACCGCAGATCAGAACGCCTGCCAGAAAGCCTCCCAAAAGAATCTTCTGTATCTTACGCATGCTCTTCCTCCTCTCCAAAGCCGCAGTCCCCGTACAGACCGGCCTCCCTTTCTCTTCCTTCCATTTTCAGAGAAATTCCGGTTCTTTTCTTTCTCCAGATGAAACTCAGTCCCAGTCCCGCTGCAGAAAACAGACTTATATTCAATCCGAAAAGCCCCAGGGTAACTCCCGCCAGAGGATATCCCTGAGCCAGCAGCACCGCCAGCATCCCCAGTCCAAAAAGAGTTCCGATGCCCACGGCCCCGCACAATACAGCAAAGAAAATCCAGCCGCAGTTCCATACAATCCGGAAACAGGCAGCGGCAATCCGGGTGCCATGTCCGGCGCACCAGAGCAAACCGTCCCAGAGACGGCCGCCCCATTTCAGAGCCAGCTGCCATCCGGCGCGCAAAAGACGTCCCGTCATTCTCCAGCCTCTTTTCAACCATGAGACAGTAAAATCCTTCACCTGTCTGACGCACCTGCAAAAAGTCCGCCAAATGCCCGCCGGACGCCGTCCTGCAGAAACGCTTCCAGCACCGGACGCATTTTCCAGACGGATGTCTTCATTCTCCGGGACTTCCTCTCCTCCGTTCTTATCTCCCGTTTCCTTTCCTGAAAAGTTCCGGAAGCAGGCTCCTGCTTTTTTCCCCTGGCTGACACAGAAATTCCGAAAATCTGCTCCCGCCTTCCGAATATCCGGTCCCCGCTTCACGCCTTCCCCCGGATTTGCTTTTCCTGCCCGGATCGAGGAAAACCGGCTCTTACCAGTCTCTTCCCGGACTGACGCATAATCTCCCCGCACATGATAGGCCTCCAGAATCTCTGAGGTCAGATCCTTCAAATTTCCGAAATCTGCAATCGCCTCCTCCTCAGTCAGCCCGTTCTGCACCTTCATGTCAATATGCTGCTCATACTCTTCCATAATGTCCTGAAGCTCTTCCTCCTGAAGAACAGAAAGAGCCTGCTCCAGCTCGCTGATAAATGTTTTCTTATCCATGTCTGCACTCCTTTAAAAACGCTCCAACCTTTTCTGTCAGCTGATTCCACTCCTGCTCCAGGCTGTCTCTGTAAAGAACGCCTGCTGCCGTCAGGTGATAATATTTTCTCGGCGGACCCTCTGTTGATTCCCGCAGATAGGTTTCAAAATAATGCTCGTTGGTCATCCTCTTCAACAGGGGATATATCGTGCCCTCATTCACATCCACAACCTTGGAAACCTCTTCCACCAGTTCATAACCATACATATCCTTCTGACGGACTGACTCCAGTACGATCAGCTCCAGAACTCCTTTTTTCAACTGCGCGTTCATCCTCGTACCATGTCCTTCCTGGGTATCCTTATTTTTACAATACTATATTATACCTACTACTATGCAATGTCAAGTAGTGGAGTAAAAAAGAAGACGCCAGGATCATTCTTCCGTCCGGCGCTTCTTTTTCGCTGGAAATTTCCTATTCGTTAAACAGAACCAGCTTCTGTCCCACATTCTCTGCATTACTCCAGATCAGCAGCTCCCGTCCCTCTGTCACATCCGGCAGATAAACCATCTGGCGGGTCAGATACGGAATCACCGGGCACTCTCCCGGAATCTGGTAAGTGGTTCCCTCACTGGAAACCAGAGTCCAGCTGGTATCCTCATTCCAGGTCATGGAATCTACGGTAATATACTCCGGAACCTTAAAATCTGCCGGAATTCCTGCAATAATCATCTCTGCTGCAGTCTGCGGCGGAAGACTCAGTGTCATGGCCGATCCAATATAAGCATAAACGCTGTCTCCCACATGAATATCGGAAAGGCTCAGGGGAAGACCGTCCACTGCTCCCAGCACCTTTGTTGTCTCATCGGAAATGTGAAGTACCATCTCGCCTTCAAAGGAAGCGCCGGACTGGTTATTCAGAACAATTCTGTTCTCCTCAACGGATGTTACGGTGCCCCAGATGCGGATCTTTTCCGGAGCGGTCGTCTCTCTCTCACCGGCCGGTCCTCCGGCATTCAGCTCCACTGCGGAACTGCCCGCGGTCAGAGTCGGGGACTGGGCAAATGCGCAGATACTTCCTGCGGCTGTCAATAATCCTATCATGCAAACTGCTGCAGCTGCTTTTTTTGTCTCTCTTCTCATGTTGGTATCGCTCCTTTTCTTTCTTTATGCCCACAGTATAACAGAACCTTTCTCTGATTGCTATTGAGAATTCCGGAATTTTCTCTTACAGATTTATTACCGGAGAAAAACTGTGATTGATATTTTTTCTCACTTGTAATAAAATCAAATATAGTTGTTTTTCCCAAGACACTGACTGACAAGCAAAGGAGCTTTTACCATGGAAAAATCAAAAGTTTATTTTACCAACTTCCGCACCATTGCCTTCGGTGACGGACTTCCCACCAAATTAAAAAAGCTTATTAAAAAAGCCGGAATCGGACAGATTGATATGGATGGCAAATTTGTTGCCATTAAGATGCATTTCGGCGAACTGGGCAATATCAGCTATCTCCGTCCCAACTACGCCAAGGCAGTTGCCGACGTTGTCAAGGAGCTGGGCGGAAAGCCTTTCCTTACAGACTGCAACACCATGTATCCCGGCAGCCGTAAAAATGCTCTGGAGCATCTGGAGTGCGCCTGGGAAAACGGATTTTCCCCGCTTTCTGTAGGCTGTCCCATCCTTATCGGCGACGGCTTAAAGGGAACTGACGACATTGATGTTCCTGTAAACGGCGGAGAATATGTGAAAAATGCCAAAATCGGCCGTGCTGTTATGGATGCTGACGTATTTATCAGCCTGACCCATTTTAAGGGCCACGAAATGACCGGCTTCGGCGGCGCCATTAAAAATATCGGCATGGGCTGCGGCTCCCGCGCCGGAAAGACCGAGCAGCACTGCAGCGGAAAGCCCCATATCGAAGAGCCTCTGTGCCGCGGATGCCGCAAATGCCAGAAGGAATGTGCAAACGGCGGTCTGATTTTTGATGAAGCTTCCCGGAAAATGCATGTGGATCAGGAACACTGCGTCGGCTGCGGACGCTGTCTGGGCGCCTGCAATTTTGACGCCATTGTTTTTGACAGTGACGATGCTGTAGAGCTTTTAAATTACCGCATGGCAGAGTATGCCAAGGCTGTGGTAGACGGACGCCCCTGCTTCCATATTTCTCTGGTCGTGGATGTCTCCCCCAACTGTGACTGCCACGGCGAAAACGACGCGCCGATTCTTCCCAACCTGGGAATGTTTGCATCCTTTGATCCCCTGGCTCTGGATCAGGCCTGCACAGATGCCTGTCTGGCCGCTGACCCCATGCCGGGAAGCCAGCTTTCCGATCATCTGGCAGATCCTCATTTCCACGATCACCACGATCACTTCAAGAATTCCACACCGGAATCTGAATGGAAATTCTGTCTGGAGCACGCAGAAAAAATCGGTCTGGGAAGCCGCGACTACGAATTGATTGTTATGTAAGCCCTTCCCCTCCGGTACGTCCGGAGAAACAGCAGGGGCAGCAGAAGCCCGGTTATCTTTTCATCCGGCTTCTGCTGCCCCTGTCTTATTTTCTGCTGGTTTCTTCTGAAGAAACCTTTTTTTTCAGCTCCAGTTCATTCTGCCGTAGCGCAGCGTTATATCATAAATATCCTTCTGAAGCTCCTCTGTCAAATCCTCTTCTTTCAGACGCCATTTCCAGTTGATTCCCACGGTAGACGGCTGATTCATCCGGCACCGGTTATCCAGTCCCATGTAATCCTGCATCGGCACCATACACAGCTGAGAACGGCTTCTCATAATCAGGCTGATAAAGGAACGGTAAAGCCGCTTCTGCGGCGTTGCATAATCACAGAGATAGTCCCGCGCCAGCTTTTGTTCCTCCGGCGTAATGCTTTTCCACCATCCGGCCAGAGTTTCATTGTCATGAGTCCCCGTATAAGCGACTGAATTTTCTGTGTAATTGTGAGGAAGATAATCATTGGCGCAGCCCGAATCCCTGGAATCAAAGGCAAACTCCAGAACCTTCATTCCCGGAAATCCGCTTTCCTGTACCAGACGGCGAACCGAATCTGTCACATATCCCAGATCCTCTGCAATCACCTGCTTCTCTCCCAGCGCCCGCTTCACTGCTTCAAAAAGTTCAATTCCCGGTCCTTTTTCCCAGTGTCCATCCACAGCAGAATCTGAGCCAAAGGGAATTGAATAATACTCGTCAAAGCCGCGGAAATGATCAATCCGCACCACATCGTAAAGGCGAAAACAGCCGCTAAGCCTGGATATCCACCACTGATACCCTGTATTTCTGTGATAATCCCAGCGGTAAAGGGGATTTCCCCACAGCTGTCCATCTGCAGAAAATCCATCCGGCGGACAGCCGGCCACTGCTGCAGGCCTGTTATTTTCATCCAGCTGAAACAGTTCCGGATGAGCCCAGGTATCTGCGCTGTCCATTGCCACATAGATGGGAATATCTCCAATCAGCTGAATCCCCTGGCTGTTGGCGTATTGTTTTAATTGCATCCACTGTTCGTAAAATTTAAACTGAAGATACTGTTGAAATTCTATATCAAAATATAACTCCCGTCGATAATAATCCATGGCATTATTCCACCGCAGACGAATATCCTCCGCCCACTCGGTCCAGGGAATTCCGCCAAACCGATCCTTAACCGCCATAAACAGAGCATAATCTGCCAACCACCAGGAATTTTCTCCCACAAATTTCTGATAGTCCTCATTCTGGCTGATATTGCTGCGCTCATATGCCATTCTCAAAAGAGGATAACGCCCCAGATACATTTTCTCATAATCCACGCTGTCCTCACGTTTTCCAAAATCTACAGCTTCACATTCCTCCTCTGTCAGCACTCCTTCCTCAATCAGAGCCTCCAGACTGATAAAATAGGGATTCCCGGCAAAGGTGGAAAAAGACTGATAGGGGGAATCCCCATAGCTGGTCGGCCCCAGAGGAAGAATCTGCCAGAAGCTCTGTCCGGCTCCCTTCAGCCAGTCAATAAAAGTAAATGCGCTTTTTGAAAAACATCCAATTCCATATCTGGACGGCAGACTGGTGATTGGCAATAAGATTCCTGCTGATCGGTTCATTCTTTATCCTCCCAATTTTCTGTCTCAATGATTACGCCGTAATGATCGGAAACCACCGGCTCTCTTTTTCCGCTGCAGACCACCCGGCTTTCTGCCACATGGACAGGCCTGCTGCAAAACAGATAATCCAGACGCATCCCTGTTTCCTGCTTTTCCCTTCCGGAGGACCTTCTATCCTTCCATCCGTCAATCTCCGGACGGGCCGTAATACCCCCGTCCTTTTTCTCCGCCAGAACATAGGTATCCTGCCATCCGCTTCTGCAGACCAGATCATAGCCCTGGCCGCGAACCTCCGCGGGGCTGTTAAAATCGCCCATGAGCCAGACACTCTGTTTTCTCTTTCCTGTTTCCTCCAGAGTCTGATTCAGTCTGTTCCACTGGTTCAAAAACGGCTCCTCTTCGTCATCCCACCAGCCCATGTGTACTGTATAAAACCAGGTGTCCTTCATGGCCTCTGTCCGGATTCCCAGAACCTTTCTCGTTTTCCAGTACTGATAATCCCTGCACCGGCTGATAAAAAACTGATCGGTTTCTGCAATAGGCGTCCTGCTGAAAATCGCCAGTCCCTCATCGTAGCGTCCGTATCCAATCTTTGCTCCCAGCCAGGTCCAGGAGCAGGCAAAGCCCCGCTCCTTTAAAAGCCCGGCAAGTCTGGCTGCATAATTCCCCCGCCGCACCGGCATGGATACGTCCCGGCACCGGACAAAGCCCTCCAGTTCCTCATCCGGCCACACTTCCTCCGCCGCAGGCTGACTGACCTCCTGAAGCGCCAGAATATCCGGCTTTTCCCCGGCTGCCGCATCTGCAAATTCCACAAGCTTCCTCTCATAATCCTCTTCCACAAGACTGTGGACATTCATGGTCATCAGCTTCATGATTTCAGACCTTTCTTTACAAAATATCATTAATATCCGATTTTAACACATCTGCCTTTGGTCCGTAAACAGCCTGGATTCCGTTGTCCTTCCGAATCAGCCCCAGGGCTCCTTCTGCCTTCCATGCCGGAAGCTCTGCCACCCGGGACAAATCCTTTACTGTTACACGAAGTCTTGTCATGCAGGCATCAACTAAAACAATATTTTCCCGGCCGCCTAAAAGACCGATAATCCGTTCTGCCTGGCTCTGGCTCTTTTCACTTCCGTTTCCGCCATTGGACGCCTCCTTTTGTGCTGCTTTTGATAAATCAGCCTGGCCTGCATTCTCCTCGCTGTTTTCATCTGTGTAATTGCCCAGACGTCCCGGAGTCGCAAAACGGAATTTTCCAATCATTACATAAGCTGCAAAATAACCGACTGCAAAAAATACGATTACGCAGATTACAAAGTGAACCAGATCGCCTGCGAGACCGGCCTTTAAAGACATGGGAATTCTTGTAATAAATTCCAGGTTTCCAAAAGAGTGCAGCCGCAGATCCACAATTCCCGCCATTGCAAAGGCGCAGCCCTGCAGCACTGCATAAACAATATACAGCGGCAGCGCACAGAACATAAACATAAACTCCAGAGGCTCTGTTACGCCGGTTAAAAATACAGCCAGCGCCGTAGATACAAACATGGAACGGTAATTCTGCCGTTTCTCCGGCTCTACTCTCCGGTACATAGCCAGAGCAATACCCATCAGAAGTCCCGTAGCTCCGATCATCTGTCCGACCTTGAACCGGGCCGGAGTTACTGTTGTCAGCAGATTCGTATAAGCTGCCATATCTCCTGCATCTTTAAAATTAATCAAATCTGTTACCCATGCCAGCCAGAGCGGATCCTGTCCGAATACCTGGGTTCCCGCATTGATTCCTGTGGCAATCGTGTAGGTTCCTCCAAAGGAGGTGTAATTCATAGGAATCGTCAGCATGTGATGAAGTCCGAAAGGCAGAAGCAGACGTTCCAGGGTTCCGTACACAAACGGGGCCAGAACCGGAGAGGTGGAAGAAGATGTGGCAATCCACACTCCAAAAGCATTGATTCCTGACTGAACAGCCGGCCATACCACTGCCAGAATCAGAGAAATCACAACAGACCAGGCAATACATACCATAGGAACAAACCGTTTTCCGTTAAAAAATGCCAGAGCATCCGGAAGCTTGCGGAAATTGTAATACTTATTATAAATAACGCCTCCTGCAAATCCGGAAATAATTCCCACGAACACGCCCATATTCAGTGCCGGAGCTCCCAGAACAGAGGTGAAATATCCGTTTACCAGAATTTCCTGTCCAAACAGCGTGTGCGTCACTGCTGCCGGATCATTTAACATATCTGCTGTCACTCCAAAAACAGAACCTGTAATCTGATTAATCAGAATAAATGAAATCACTGCTGCAAATGCTCCGCCGGCCCTCTCTTTTGCCCAGGAGCCGCCGATTGCCACAGCAAACAGAATATGCAGATTGTTAATAACAGCCCATCCGATATTCTCCATTGTGCTTCCCACGGTCAGAATAAATGACGCATCTGCTCCTGCCATCTGCACAAGCTTGCCCAGACTGATCATCAGTCCTGCTGCCGGCATAACAGCAATTACTGTCATCAACACCTTACCCAGCTTCTGAAGAAAATCAAAATTGATTTTCCCGTGCTTCCTTTCCCTGCTGCTTCCCATTGTAAAATCCCCCTTGTTTTGATTTTTGTTTTGGTTTTTCTTTTTGTGCATTCCTTTTGCATTGTTTGCGTGTTTCATTGCATTAAATATAAAACTATTGCACATAAATTGCAAGAGGTTTTTCTTTATCTTTCTCGTTTTCTGCATTTATCACAAATAGCATTCTATATTTTTGTGTATTATTACCATCATTTTTCCTGTCTTCTCTAAAAAAACACATTTCCCCTGTTATGTCCGCATCTTTTCATGCAAATATTTGCATTATTTGCACTGCCCTGTAAAACTGCTTCTGCCAAAATTCTCTCTTATAAAAGTAAGAGACAAAAAACGTGTATAAAATCAAGCTCTGTCTTTCCTTTCGCTCTGATTTTATACACGTTTTCTTATAAAAGAAGCATATGCTCCCTGTTTTCTTCTAGCGGTAACGCTTGCTCATGGAAAATCCGCGTCCGCGCACTTCACTGACGCGGCTGACTACCATAAAGCTTTCCGGATCAATATTGTGAATCAGCTTTTCCACCCGCGGCAGTTCCCGGTCAGAAATCACGCTGAGAAGCAGCTGGGTCTCCTGTCTCAGATATCCGCTTTCTGCCGAAAGCATCGTCACGCCCCGATCCATCTTTTTCAGAATCGCCTCCCGGATCTCCTCCGCCTTCTCGCTTACCACCTTTACCTCTGTTCTCGTTGTGCCCATCAGCATCACCTTGTCCAGCACAAGGGTATACGTCAGCACCAGCAGAATTCCGTACAGAACCTTCTCCGGAGGATTATAAACAGCCTGAGCCAGAAGGATGCAGAAATCAAACACATACATGCTGACAGACACCGGAATCCGGAAAAAATGATTCAGCGCCAGCGGAGGGATATCCATTCCTCCTGTTGAAGCGCCTGCCCTGATGACAACTCCCAGACTGATTCCAATACCCAGACCGGAAAACAGGGTGCAAAGCAGAATATCCTCTGTCAGCACCATATCGCCAAACAGCTTCTGAAACATTCCCAGTGCAGCCGGATAGGCAAAGGTACTGATCACCGTAGTCGCGGCAAACTGTTTTCCCAGAATCAGGAATCCTGCTGCCAGCATAATTACATTAAATACAAGCACAAAGCCTGACACCGGAATGCCGAAAAAATGGTTCACTGCCAGGGCAATTCCCGTGGTTCCTCCCGTTACCAGGCCGGCCGGCATCAAAAACAGCCGCACAGCCAGAGCATACATGGTATTGCCTGCCACAACCAGAATAACCGGCCATATTTTTTTCGCCAGCTTTTCTGCCGGACTCAACTCTTTTTCCATGTTTTACAAACCGCCTTTCTTTCCTCTTTCAGCCTCAGTTATCCGCCTCTGCCCGGATCGCCCACCGCAGCTTGGTGGAGCGGGCCCGGCTGTTGCGGACGCACTCTTCAGCCGACGGGCGGATAACATCCTCTGCCACCTGACTGTACAGCCCTGCCTTCTGATACTGGCGGAAGGATTTTTTCACCAGTCTGTCTTCCCCGGAATGGAAGGTGAGAATCGCAGCCCGTCCCCCCGGAGCCAGAATGTGAGGCAGCTTATCAAGAAAGGCATACAGCACTTCAAACTCACTGTTTACATCAATGCGAAGAGCCTGGAAGGTTCTGGCACAGGCCTTTTTCACTGCTTCCTTTCTCTCCTTTTCCGGAAGAAAGCCCAGGGCCTTTTCAATCAGATCCCGAACCTGAAGGGTGGTTTCTGCCTTTTCTCCTCTTCGAATGGCTCCTGTAATGGTTCTGGCAATTTCCTCCGCGTAGGGCTCGTCTGAGTTTTCCCTCAGCATTCCGGCCAGCTCCTCCCTGTCTATGGTTTTCAGACGCTCTGCCGCCGAAATTCCCGCCTCCGGATTCAGGCGCAGATCCAGAGGGCCGTCAGCCTTATAGGAAAAGCCTCTCTCCGGATTGTCAATCTGCATAGAGGATACCCCCAGATCCGCCAGCACAAAATCAAAAAGACCGGTTTCCTCAGCCAGCTTGTCAATATCTGCAAAATTCATCTGCCGGACAGTCATAATCTCTTCTCCGTACCCCAGATCCTCCAGACGTTTCTTTGTTTTTACCGATTCTATCGGATCCACATCCAGACCGTAAATATGCCCCTGTCCCTTCAGCTGCTCCAGCATGGCTCTGGTATGGCCGCCATAGCCCAGAGTTGCATCCAGACCCTTTTGTCCCGGCTGTATCTGGAGAAAATCAAGAATTTCCTTTACCATAATTGAAATATGCATTCCGGCCGGTGTCCCGCCCTTCTGAATAACATGCTCAATGGTATCTCCGTATTTTTCCGGATTCAGCTCCTTGTATTTTTCCTCAAACCGTCTCGGATGAGTTCCCTTATAACGGACACGGCGTTTGTGCGGCTGTGTCATCTGTTCCTTATTCTCTTCCATAAGCTTCTCCTTTTTCCTTCTCTCTTCCCGAAGTCTGCATCCGTCCCTCTGCCACAATCCGGTCAATCAAATCCAGATACGCTCCTCCGTCATAATCAGACCAGACCTCTTCACAGGCACGCCGGAACTCCTCCAGCTCATTCTCGTCCGGCTGGTAAACCACCGCCTGGTGCAATTCCAGTTCCTTTCTGGCTGCGCTCTCCGCCTCATCCCAAAGCTCTTTCTGATATTCCCAGGATTCCAGGGCAGCCTGATCAATCATTTCCAGATCCTCAGGACTTAATTTTGAACGGATCACCGTACTCATCACAAGAACATCGGCATTTCTCGTATGGTTATCCTCCACAAAATAGGGGGCGATCTCATCGTATCCGTCCTGCACATAATTGACAATGGAATTTTCCGCCGCAGTAATGCCGCCCTTCTGCAGTTCTCCCTGAAGCTCTCCGTAATCCAGGGCAACCGGGCTGGCCCCCAAAGCTTCTACCATGTCCATCATCAGACGGGAATTCTGCACCCTTACCAGCATTCCTGTCATATCCTTCGGGCTGTGAATGGGCTTTTTGCTGTAAAAGCCCCTGGCCCCGCCGTCATAGTAAGTCAGACCGTACATATGCTGCTCTGCCATAGCCTCTCCGCGGAGAAGCTCCATGCCGACAGCTCCCCTGTGTACCTGACGAAAATGCTCTGTGTCCCGGTAAAGATAGGGCATGGCAAATGCATAATAATCCGACACATAATTTGACATAGTCGACTCATCAGTCTTTACTATGTCTATGCCTCCATACTGAAGCTGCTCCAGACAAGACGGAGAATCTCCCAGAAGCCCGTCATGATAAACCTCAATCTGAATCCGCCCGTCACTGCGCTTTTCCACCTCATCAGCAAACCAGTCAATCGCTCTGCTGGTGCAGCTGTCTGAGGACAGATTATTGGCCAGCGTTAACGTTACGGTAGGTACGTTTCTTCCGGCGGAATTCCTCTGACATCCTCCTGTTAATACAGCAGCCGCCAAAACTGCTGCTGTCAGTCTTTTTTTCAACATCTTACCTCGATTTCTGCTTCTCCCTCATATACTGCAGCTGCGCCTGTTCTCCCCGGCAGCGTATCAGGCCCTTTTTGGTCCTGAACAGTTACTTTTCATTATACACAGGGGAACCGGACTGTCAACACATGGTTTTGATTGTTTCCCGAGCATACAAAACGGCGGCAGTTTTCTGCCGCCGCCAGTCACTGTATCGTCTTACTCTACTGTCACCTTCATGAAATTCTTTTTGCCGCGTTTTACAACCATTCCCTCACCGGCAAAATCATCCTTGCTAAAGGATGCCTTAATATCCTTTACCTGCTGTCCGTTTACAGAAACACCGCCCTGCTCTACGTTTCTTCTCGCCTCAGAACGGGATGCGCAGAGGCCGGATTTCTGTACGATGGCCAGAAGATCAATTGCTCCGTCTGTGAAATCCTCATCCTTTAATGCAAAGCTCGGCATATTCTCCAGACTTCCCTGACCGCTGAACAGAGCACGGGCTGCTGACTGAGCCTTTTCTGCCTCTTCCTCGCTGTGTACCAGCTTGGTCAGCTCGTAAGCCAGGATTTCTTTTGCAGTATTTAACTGGCTTCCTTCCCATTTGTCCATCTCGTCAATCTGCTCCAGCGGAAGGAAGGTCAGCATCCGCAGGCATTTCAGAACGTCTGCATCTGCCACATTTCTCCAGTACTGGTAGAACTCAAAGGGACTTGTCTTATTGGGATCCAGCCATACAGCGCCGGACTGGGTCTTGCCCATCTTCTTGCCTTCGGAGTTTAACAGCAGGGTAATCGTCATAGCATGAGCATCCTTGCCCAGCTTACGGCGAATCAGCTCAGTACCGCCCAGCATGTTGCTCCACTGATCGTCGCCGCCGAACTGCATGTTGCAGCCGTATTTCTGGAACAGCATATAGAAGTCGTAGCTCTGCATAATCATGTAGTTGAACTCCAGGAAGCTCAGTCCCTTCTCCATACGCTGCTTGTAGCACTCTGCTCTCAGCATGTTGTTTACGGAAAAGCATGCGCCTACCTCGCGAAGCAGCTCTACATAATTCAGCTTCAGCAGCCAGTCTGCATTGTTTACCATCAGGGCCTTGTCATCGCTGAAATCAATAAATTTGCTCATCTGTACCTTGAAGCAGTCACAGTTGTGCTGAATCATCTCCGGAGTCATCATCTGACGCATATCGGAACGTCCGGAAGGATCTCCGATCATTCCTGTTCCGCCGCCAATCAGGGCGATGGGCTTATTTCCTGCCATCTGCAGACGCTTCATCAGGCAAAGAGCCATGAAATGACCAACATGCAGACTGTCTGCAGTAGGATCGAAACCAATGTAGAAAGTTGCCTTTCCTTCATTTACCATTTTTTTGATTTCTTCTTCATTTGTAACCTGGGCAATCAAACCGCGGGCTACCAGCTCGTCATAACAAGTCATGTTTGTTTCCTCTCTTTCTTTTCGTATCTGTATTGTTCTTTCGGGACCGGAATCTTCTTCTCTCCTGTTTCATAGGACGCACTTTCCTATGACATAAAAAAGTCCCCGTCCCTTTGATGTTTCAAAAGGACGAGGACGCTGTTCCCCGTGTTACCACCTTTATTCGCAGACGGTTTTCACCGACTGCCTCATGGAGCACTCCTTTCCGAATGCGGCAGCCTCTGCAGCTTCTAAAACAAGCCCTGCTGACCGCTTCCTTGCGGATATGTTCCGGCACTATAACGGATGCCTCTGACCGTCACAGCCTACTGATTGGCAGAAGCCCTGCCTCTGTTCGGTGTGAAGCTCCGGGATGTATTCACAAACTGTCCTCCACGCGCCTCTCATCCTCCGGCTGCTTTCTGTGTGGGGGTCTCAGACTGCTACTTCTTCCCTTCATCGCCTGATAGCATATAAATAGATCTGCTGTTACGGGAAATTATAGCGGCGGACGGAGAAAATGTCAAGAGGAGAGTGGTGAAATCTGTCAACCTTTAATTCCACTGGTAGAAATTCCCTGCACATAGTATTTTTGTAGAAACAAAAACAAAACAATCATAGGAAGTGATGCTATAGTTAATGCTGCCATAATAGGTCCATAATACACCGGCGGCTCCGTAAAAAAGGTCTGAATTCCTAACTGCACCGTTCTCTTTCCAGAATCTGTAATTACAAGTAACGGCCACATAAAATCTGACCAATATGCTACATAATCCAGAATAAATACCGTTGCAAAAACAGGTTTTGATACAGGAACTACCACTTGAATAAATGTTTTTAAAGGCCCAGCTCCGTCAATTTCCGCCGCCTCAATTAAGTCGTCCGGAATATCCAAGAAGAATTGTCGAAATAAATATACATCAAAACATTTTACAACAAAAGGAACAATAAGTGCCAAATAAGAATCTATCCATTTTAATTTATTTACGATAAAAAATAAAGATAGTAATATGCTCTCCAACGGTAAAACCAAAAGTGCCAAAACAATCGTTAATATCAAGTTTTTACCTTTAAATTGAAATTTTGCCAATGCATAGCCAAATGTTGAATTCACAACAAGACTCAAAGCTACCAAAATCGTTACATATGTTACACTATTAATAATATATCTAGGCATATCACTTCGTACAAAGACATCCCGAAAATTGTCCAAGGTCGCTTCTGCTGGCCAAAACGCAGCAACTCCTTTTGACATATCTGCAAATATTCTGTTTTCCGGTTTAAAAGCCGATACTACCATCCATACCAGTGGAGAAATATATAAAATGCCAAGCAGGATATTTGCTGTATACAGCAAAATTCTTTTTCTTTTTTTTCTCATGATTCAACCTCCTTACCTAGCTTTCATTAGCTTTTTTACAATAACGGAGATACCTACCACTAATACAAAAAACAGAACCGATATTGCCGATGCATACCCCATATTACGATACTGAAATCCCTGCCTATATAAATAGTAAGTTAAAGTCATTGTAGATTCCTTCGGTCCTCCATTAGTCATAATATACGGTTGCGTAAAGAGCTTCATTGCTGCAATAGTCGTCATCATTACTACAAATACCAAAACATTCTTTATTCCAGGAATGGTAATGTAAATAAATTTTTTTAAAGCTCCAGCCCCATCTATCGCAGCTGCTTCATAAAGATCCTCTGGTATTGCCTGTAATCCTGCCAAAAGTATCATCATCTGATGCCCTGCAGCATGCCACCCTGACATAAAAATAATAGAATTCATAGCTGTATCTGCACTACGTAAAAAATCGCAGGATGGTAATCCCATTTTTGTCAATATGGCATTCAAAAGTCCTTGGGTTGGATTGGGATTATAAATAAAAGTCCACAAAATTGCTATAACACTCATAGAAGTAACCAGAGGTGAAAAATACGCAGAGCGAAAAATCCCTATTCCCTTTATATTCTCCTTTACCAGAAGTGCTAAACAAAATGCCAGAGTAACTTGATAAGGTACTACAACTCCTGCAAAATATAACGTGTTCTTCAATGCTTTTAAAAAGCTATTATCCTGAAATAGACGAATATAATTGGAAAACCCAATAAATCGAATATCTTGAGGACGGAGAAGATTAAAATCCATAAAACTAAAACCAAAAGCTAGAACTGCAGCCATAATCGTAAACATAAGTAAAATCAAACACCCGGGAAGAATAAAGAAGTATGCATAATATTGTTTTTTTCTTTTCATAACCCCATATCCTGCCTTTCTATTATTTAAATTTTACCAAATAGAAGAAACACTACGGTATTCTACTTTCCATTTGTTTTTTTCATAAAGTTCAGGTTTTAAACATGCATTTTTCATATAAAATCTTCTGCTGCAAACCTCTTTTCCTTCATTAAAATAAATTTCTATTAGAGCCTGATCAACATATATTTCTATCGTTTTTATTATTTCATCTAGTTTATAATCCCAGACAAAAGGTAAGCATTCTTCTTGATACTGATTATCCTTTTTTAATTCCTTATTTTCTAATTCCAAACAAACATGTCCTTCATTTTCTCGAAAATAAAGCCTTGAATCATTTGATTCTGCAAGAACTAACATCAGTGGATTTCTTTCTTTAAATTCTTGTCTTTCCAGTTTAATCCAATATGGCCCTGGCCCTGTAAACTCATAAAATAAAGTTTTTATTTCATGAATTACCTCTGCGTAAAGACATCCATTTTTTACAGACAAAATCCGCGGGAGACTCAGGCTTCCATTACTGCCTCCTGGTTCCTTTATATGCATTGCTTCACGGCAACAGTTCCATCCGAAACAAAGCCGCCTTCCTTCATATTCAAAACTTTGTGGTGCATAAAAATCTTTTCCAATATCCACAAGTCCTCTTTTTTCTGGTAAAAATATATCATTTTCCCATTTTCCAGTATACCATACAACATCGCGTGCATTCTTTCTTCCATCCGCATAAATATAACTGACAATCAATACATAAATTCCATCCAAGAAAAAGAAATCCGGACACTCTGCAATCCCATATAATGGATCATTTTCCTGATATATAATTCCCTTGTAGTTCCATTCTTTCAAATTCTCCGATTCATATCGAAATATTGCAGGACGATTCCAAAAACTTCCTGCTAAAATCATACTCCATTTACCATCCAGTTTGATAACCTTAGGATCTCGAAAGTGCCAATCCACACCTTCTGGCGTCCCCCACACACAACATTCTTCATGTGAGAAGTCCACTCCATTACAGCTTTCTTTCCTCACTTGCCATTGACGCTGCCATGAACGATCAGATTTGCCAAAATGACGAGTAAAAAATAGTTTCAATTTATTCTCATCTACTACTGCACTTCCTGAAAAAGCCCCTCCACGATACCCCTCACATCCATTCAATTCAATTTGAGGATAAGAAACGATTGGCTGATGGACCCAGTGAAGCAAATCCCGGCTGACTGCATGTCCCCAGTGCATATTTCCCCATTCCTGTCCATTTGGATTATACTGATAAAACACATGATAATATCCATGAAACCAGCAAAGACCATTCGGATCATTCATCCAATTTTTATATGGAGAAAAATGATACTGATTTCTATGTTTTTGGATTAGTGCATTTGACAATGTATCTCTATTGTAAATATGTATATTCTCTTTTAATTCCATGAACTCGACACCCTGATCCAAAACCGTATCTGGAGAAAATCTATATGCAAGTGATATTTCAAGATTAATTACATCTAATTCGTAATCACAATTAGGCATCCATCTTAAAAAAAATGTTTCAAATCCTGCAAATTTATAATATGCCTCACTTATCTTCTCACCTTGAAAAATCAGTTGTACCATACCAATTTCTTCTCCAAGTTTTCTTCCTGTAATATGTAATTCTGTACTATTTCCGGAATTTATATAATATTTCATCTAGAAACTCTCCCTGCTTTTTAAATCGGGATGTCTGCTATAGCAGACATCCCGAGCTATGCTGCGTTTTCTAATAAACGCAATTTCGAGTCTTATTTTTTATTACTTCGCAGATTCTTGGAATCTTGCATACTCATCATCCACATAAGATGCAACCGCATCCATAGATTCTTTAGGATCAGAACCGGTAAAAATGTCTAGCATAGCTTCCGCAAATTTCGATGTTAATACTGTATAAACTGGTGTCTTCGGCCTCGGAATTGCTGCTTCAAATAACTGCTCTTTTGCTAAATTATATGGATATTCATCCCATTGACTATTATTTTCATAAGCCGATTTTCTTGCTGGTGGATAACCTCCAACTTCACCATAAAGTCTTGTGGAATCTGAGTTTGTCATAAACTCTAAAGCCACATAAGCTGCCTCAGGATCCTTACAGTCCTTTGAAATTCCCAGTGTCCAACTTCCGCAGTTTGATACTACGCTTTTTCCAGTTTTAGGAAGATATGTTGCTCCCCAATTTAATTCAGGAAAATCTTCAAACTGAACCACTTGATTCACATTTCCTGCGATCCACATGGCAGCTTTTCTATCCTGAAATTCTGTAGGTGTTGGATCAATATTAGCAAGTTTTTCTGTAAAAAACTTCTGAAGCGTATTAGCAACTTCTATGCTTGCTTCACTATTAATATATCCCTCTGCTTTCGTTCCATCTTCGCTTACAAGAGGAGCTCCTGCTGATTCAAACAAAGGTGATAAACCATAAATCAGCCCCTCTCCCTTATTCATAATAATCTTAATTCCTACCATCTCTGGTGTGGAAACTTCCTTTGCCATTTCATATACTTCATCCAAGGTATACGCATCATCAATACTTTGTGGAATGCGAAATCCATGCTCCTCGAAAACATCCTTATTGTAATAAAACAAACTAACTGCTTCATTAAAACTAACTGCATACATATCATTTTTCCAAGTATTCTGTAATACAACAGAGGGCAACATATCTGCTCTGCTTTCCTCTGAAATATAGGAAGTAATAGGAATTATAATTCCATTTGCTGCATAATTCGAAAGATTTGGTCCATCTAAACTTAACAGATCTGGAAGGATTCCTGCTGCTGCTGCAGAATTCACTTTATCTTCATATGCATAGGATGAACCACGAGGAATATATTCAATTGTAAGGTGGTATTTCCCCTCGTATTCTTTATTGAAGTCCTCCACTCTCTGATTGAATGCAGGAATCATTGTCGCATTTTCCTGATACCACATAGTAAGTTCTTTTTCACCTTCAGCAGCTTCTGTAACCTCAGCTTCTGCACCTATCGATTCTTTTTGATTCTGAGAGGAGCATCCAGTTATTCCTGCAGATACAGCCATTACAATTGCCATCGACATCGCTAATTTCCTTTTTTTCATAAACCTTCTCCTTCCATTTTGTTCTCACTTAATAGTTTCACCGTTCTCATTGGTCAACTCTGTTTGATGACCTTATGGTAACATATCTGCAAATATGAAAACAATATTAGTTATCTGACATAATATGGAATTTAATGACTTATTTCTCTTAAAGCAAGAATTATTGTATCATTTATGGTATACTGTACCTATCTTACTAATGGGGGAGACATTTATGAAAAACAGAAAAATAAAGGAGCAACTTTTAATTTGGTTTTTAATTTTCACCCTAATTCCATTGTTTATTATCTCATCCTGGTGTTATCTGCTTTCTTCAGAAATTATAAACAAAAAATCTGGTTCTTATGTTGTAGAATCAATTCAACAGCTTTCAGATAATACAGATCAGATGCTGATTCAAGTTGAAAATATTTCACTCGCTATTGCATACAATAACTACGTACAAGACATGCTAGAAACTGCAAGATCAGGTCAGGAAATTGATCGCAAAGATTCCTATCAGTTAGAAAAAAATATGATTCTTAATTATGACTACTCATCTATGAGAGATATTGCCATCCGAACTGAAAATTCAAAAACTAATTCTGGACAGCTTTTTCGAGTTCCTGCACGAATTGAGCAAAATATAGCAGATGTTCTTTATCCCTATAGTGAAGATATCATTTCCGCTCCCATCTGGCGTTCTGATCCAGAAAACCAGGTTATTCAAATGATTCGTCCAATTGACAGCACGAGTGATTTTCAACGTATAGGAACTCTATATATTTCTCTATATGGAAGTTATATCGATAATTTAGTGCGTAATATTCATTTTGATGAAAAAGGTTTTGCCCTAATTCTAGATGAATCGTTAAACCCTATTAATATAAAAACGGTTCCCCCTAAATTCTTATCAGGAATCGAGGACGAATTATCCGAAATCTCAGGTGTTTTTAAACGTTCTATTGATAATGTTGATTACCGGTATTTTTATACCACCTCAAAAAAAACCGGATGGAAAACCTTGGGAATTATTTCCGTATCTGATCTTCATTCACAGGTTCGGATGCTTGGATTTGCCGTATTTTTCGGTGTATTATCAATTTCCTTAATTGCAATTTTTACTGCATCCCGATTATCTCGCAGTTTTTCTGACAAAATACATATGGTAACTGATGCCATGAAAAAAGCTTCTGAGGGGGATTTCTCTGTTCACCTCCCCGAAAGCTTATCAGAAAATGAATTTTATGATTTAAATGCAGGATTTAATCACATGGTTCAGAAAATTAATTCTCTAATCCATACTGTTTATCAGGCAGAACTCCTTAAAACAGAAGCGGAATATGCCGCCCTTCAGGCACAGATGAATCCTCATTTTCTTTATAATACGCTAGATACAATTTGCTGGCAGGCAAAATTAGCTCAAAATGAGGAAATCTTTGAAACCACCTATTCTTTAGCTTCCCTCCTTCGTGCCTCCATGAGTAACCCGAATCCTTACGTCACAGTGAAAGAAGAGCTTACCTACATTAATGATTATATTCAAATTCAAAAAGCTCGATACCGTGACAAAATACACGCTGAAGTTGCCGTAGAATCTCAACTTCTTACCTGTCAAATTCCAAAACTAATCCTACAGCCTGTTGTGGAAAATGCATTTGTACATGGACTTGAAGAAAAAGAGGGCCCAGGTACAGTTACAATCCAAGGAATACTCAATGAAGATGAGCATATTATGGTTTTCCGCATCCATGATGATGGCATCGGAATGACCAAAGCACAGACAGAAAATATTTTAAATATTGTTCCTGGAAAAAAAGGCGGCTTTGGCATTTCTAGTGTTCAAAAACGGAGAGTATGAGAAAATCTCTGTAAATAAGATTCTTCTATGATAATTAAGAGCGAT
>UQFC01000002.1 GCA_900540335.1 uncultured Clostridium sp.
TTATTTGCTATGCCCTTTATTTCTTGGCTGTCTTCTACTTATTTGTTTCAAACTTTCCAGTTCCTCACAGACAAAGGGAACGCCCAGCTCTTCCTGAAACAGCTCCTTTACATGTCTGTAAAGCTTCATGGCATTGCCATAGGTCTTTTGTGCCAGATAAGCGTGAATCGTGAGTAAATATGCCTCTTCATTGTAGTAATCACAGGCAATGATTCCATATTCTTTAGACTGGCGTAATTCTCTTTGAAAATATCTGCATCTGTAATACATGGAATGTCCTGATTCCAGCGGTAGCCATATCCGGGCTCCGAAAGAATCGCCGTTTCCTCCGCTGAAATAATACCGGAATTTCTCAAAAAATTCCTCAGCTTGTGACACAGTACTTTTAAGGAATTAGAGGGATTTTCTACCATTTTTTCGTCCCAGAGCATTTCATAAAGCTCATTCTTGCTGTAGCATTTATCCCGGTAATAAATCAAAAAAACCAGAAGCTTCCACAATTTATATTGCTTTTTATCAAAAGAAACAATCCTGTACCCGTCTTCTTTAAAACGCTGCAGCGATGTTTTTCCAAAAACTCTGAGATAAACGATGCCTTTCTTCATATATTTCCTGTCATCCCTTTTCTCTAAAACTTATTCCCGCAAAGTTCCAAAACTCTTCCTCACATCTTTTAAAATAACTTTGTTCCTGCAACGTATTTTGCGTAAATCTCCCTCTCGTCAGAGAAATAAATCATACGCTCCAGCCTTTGCTGCACAGTCAGCTCCTGCGGATGCTTCAATCTCGTATCATCCAGGACAACAATATCTGCTTCATATCCCGGTTCAAAGCTTCCCACCTGACCAAAGAATGCTCCGCCGCCCTTTGTTGCCATATAAAATACTTCCGGCGCTGTCAAGGGCTTCAAAGAATCATCCAGCAATCTCCAGCGAAGCTTTGATGCCTGAATTGCGTGTGCCATGGCTGTAAATAAATTCTCCGTTGCACCTCCGGCAACATCGCTTCCAATTCCTACATCCAGCTTCCTGTCAAGATAGGTTCGAACAGGCGCTGCTCCGGAGGACAGGTTCATATTGGATTCCGGACAATGCGCAATAAATACGCCATTTTCCTTCATCCGTTCAATTTCTCTCTCATCGGAATGTACGCAGTGAGCCATGACTGTTTTGCACTCTTTTCCGAATAAACCGAACTGATCATACGCATCTCCATAAAACGCGGAATCCGGACATAATTCCTGCACCCAGGAAATCTCGCCAAAATTCTCTGACAAATGGGACTGCATCTGCAGCTGATATTTCAGCTGAATGGATTTCAGCTTTTTCATCAGTTCATCCGTACAGCTTGGAATAAAGCGAGGGGTCAGAATCGGCTTTATTCTCCTGTAATTCCGCTCCGCCGCCTCTTCCAGCCATTTTATGGTTTCCTCTGCCGATTCCTCCGTTGTCTCAACCAGATATTCCGGAGAATTCCGATCCATGTTGACCTTTCCCACCATTGCAGAAAGGCCGGATTCCTCTAATAAATCCATTAATAACAACGTGGATTCTCTATGGATTGTAGCAAAGATACACGCTCTTGTTGTTGCTCCCTGCCTCATGTTTTCCACAAAAATTCTGTACGCTTTTTCCGCATATTCCAAATCCCTGTATTTGGACTCTTCCGGAAATGTATTCGTATTCAGCCAGTCCAGTAATTCCATATCCATTCCCAGACCTCTGAATGCATACTGCGGCGCATGCACATGTAAATCCACCAGTCCCGGAATAATCAGCCGTTCCTCATAATCCTCAATCGGGATATCCCTGTATTCCTCAGGAAGCTCCTCATATACGCCTTTTATCTCGTTCCCCTCATAAACCAGGAACCCGTTTTCGCAAATCTCCAGCACATCCGGAGTTTTACTGTATACAATATTTCCTTTTAATCCACGCAATACCTGTTCTGTTTTCATAAAATTCGCCTGCCTTTTTTAGCCCAATGTCATAAATGCGTATCTTAAAATAAATACAATGGAGATAATCCATGTTAAGACTTTGATGTCATTTGCTTTTCCGGTAAATAATTTGATAATGCAGTACATGATCAAACCAACTGCTACACCATTTGCGATAGAATAGGTAAATGGCATAAATACAACGGTACAGAATGCCGGCAAAGCATTTGACATATCGCTGAAATCTACGTCCTTGATGTTGCTGAGCATTAAAATTCCAACAAAAATCAGAGCCGGTGCTGTTGCTGCTCCGGGAACGATTCCTACGATAGGTGCAAAAATAATAGCTCCAAGGAATAATACTGCTGTAACCAGACTTGTCATACCGGTTCTTCCGCCGGCTGCAATACCTGCACTTGATTCTACAACGGTTGTAACGGTAGAGGTACCTACCATAGCGCCTGCTGCTGTTGAAATAGCATCAGACATCAGGGCCTCTTTCATGTGAATAATCTCGCCGTCTTTATCAATCATTCCAGACTGCTTTGCCGCTCCCATAAGTGTTCCTATGGAGTCAAACATATTTACAAGAGAGAAACTCAGCACAAGCATAAACACGGTCAGACAGGTACTGATCGCATTTTCTCCGGCAAACAGTCCTGCAAAATCCATTTTTAAGAAAGATACCTCTGCGAAGTCGCGAAATTTTGCTCCGATATTCATATCAAATGCAGAGAGCTTTGTTACGCCAAGAGGAATACCTGCCACGGTTGCTGCAACAATACCATAAAGGATTGCGCCCTTTACATTTCGTGCATACAGAACACCAATTACAATCAGACCAATCAGAGCAACGAGAGCTCCGCAAATCAGCTGGATATTTCCTTCTTCCATTCTCCACTGGGCAAAGTCAACCATGCTGACAAGAGTTGCTGAATTGCCGACAACCAGACCTGAGTTTTTCAGACCGATAATCGTAATAAACAAGCCGATACCTGGTGTAATTGCCAGTTTTACTGCATCGGGAATGGAACGGATAATCGCTTCTCTAAGTCCGACTGCTGTAATTAAAATAAAGAATACACCGGAAATAAATACGACAACCAGCGCTTCATTGTAGCTGTAGCCCATTCCCAGTACCACTGTATAGGCAAAAAACGCATTCAATCCCATTCCGGGCGCCTGCGCAAATGGAACCTTTGCATAGAGCGCACATAGAATCGTACCAATAAAAGCGCCGATACAGGTACCGATAAATACACCGTTTGAAATCTTGCCTGCCATGACAGCATCACCCATAATCATATAGGGATCTGCCAGAATTTGCGGATTCAAAATAAGAATATAGGCTATGGTAATAAATGTTGTTACACCTGCCAGAATCTCGATTCTCATTGAAGAGCCATTTTTTAAAATCCCAAAAAAACGTTCAAAAAAACCATCCTTTTTTTCCATTACTACATAATCCTCACTTTCAAAAAATTTCTGCCGCCTTGTGTAACAGACCTTCCCTCTGCAGCAGGAAAATCCCTCTCGCCTGGCCACGACTTTTTTTGATATCTCTCTTTTTGCCGCATTGATCTATATGATATCTTCATCTTTTGTTTCTCTGAAAATGAGTACACAAACCAAGCCTTTTTTGCAACAAAAAAAGAGCAACCACACAAGGTTATGTAGTCAACTCTTTACGGTAGTTGGTAGAAACACTGAGCCAATCCCCAGCATATACATAATTAAGCAGTGCCTTATTCAATTAATTTGTATTATAGCATTGCCTTTTTGCACTGTCTATTAAGAAACTTCAACAGTTTTACCTTAATTTTTTTATGTACATCTCACAATTTTTGTATGTTTCTGCCTTGATTTTTGTGTTTTTCCATCAATTTTCTGATTTTCAACTGTTTTTTCGCCGTTTCATCCCCTGTTTTTCAAATAACCGAAAAATAACCGCGCAAAACTGCAGCAGCCAGGCCGGTATTCCGGCTGCCCGCCTCTGAAAGTTCTACGTCAGATGCAGAGTCAGCGGCATCATCAGATGCACCAGCATCAGCTTGTAGGCCGCATCCCCTTCCCCGTTTTTCAGGCAGGAGTAAAACATTCTGTGCTCCTTCAGCGTATCCTCAGTTCTCCCCGGAATGGAAAGAGCGCCCTGGGTTGTCAGATGAATCAGATAAAGGGAACGCTGAAACATTTTCTCAAACTCCTGGTTCCCGACATATTCGATCAGTGCCATATGAAACTGATGATCATAGTCCATAAACTGGTTCAGCGCCGCTTTGCTGCAGGTTCCGCTCTCAAGGTTTGCACGGCTGGGACCATTCTTCCCACCGAGAATCTTTTCCTGCTTTTCCAGCAGCCGCTCCAGAACCGCCAAAAGCCGCTGTCCCTTTTTTGTCTCAATCTCTGCCGCTGCCTTATGGGCGCAGAAACCCTCAATGGCACACCGGATCTGAATGGTTTCCTCCATATCTTCCTCGCTCAGCTTCCTCAGCATAAAGCCCTTGCTGGGCACCACGGTAATGTATCCGTCCTGGCTTAAACACTGGATGGCTTCCCGCATGGGCGTTCTGGAAATACCAATCTCCGCTGACATCCTTGTCTCTGAATACAAAACATCCGGATCCAGTTTTCCGGAAAGTATCATATCCTTTAAGTATTCATATGCCTGTATCTGAAGCGGGCTCTTCTGTCCCATACTGCTTCCTCCTTCACCAAAATATCGCCTTTCTTTCATCTTATACGAATTTTCTTTCCAAGTCAACAAAAAGCTCTTGACCGGTATACCGGTATACTGTATAATGAAGTTTAGAGAGACTTGAAAACCTAAATTATTATATACACAGGAGGGAATTATTATGGAAGCTGTTTATCAGTTAGGAAATTTAAGAGTTGTTGATTTAACAAAGGTTCTGGATCCGGCTACAGAGAGCCGCCGCTGCCATCTGATCCGTTACAACACCGGCGGTCCGATTCCGGATTACCACACTGCTCTGGATCTGACCAGCCATCTGGGAACCCACTGCGAGTGTCCTTATCACCATTTTGAAGACGGAAAATCTGTTGGAGATCTTCCTCTGACCACCTTCATGGGCCGCGCTATTTATGTAAATATCGATTTCCTGGAGCCCAACGCCCACATCAGCGCTGCTGATCTGGATCGTGCCTGCGGCGATCGTATTCAGGAAGGCGACATTGTCATTCTGGACAGCAACTGGAAATTCCCGCCCTTCACCCCGGCTACCAACAGCCCGGATGATAAGAGACTGTTTATCAATGCAGAGTCTGCATGGTGGTTCCGCGACCACAAGGTAAAATGCGTCGGCTTCGGTGACGGTGTTTCTATTGAAAACTGCGAAGAAGATGTAAAACCCTTCCATGATATTCTGATGGAAGTAGATATTGTTTTCCTGGAGGTTTTAAAGAACCTGGAGCAGCTGTCCACAGACACCTTCTTCATGTCCTACTCTGCACTTCCCATTATCGGAGCTGATTCCTGCCCGGTACGCGCCTATGCGATTGAGGGACTGGCTGAGTTTTCCAGATAAACATATCAAGCCCTTTTCAGAAAGAAGGAACCATTTATGAAAATTGCTGTTATCGGCGCCGGAGCCATGGGCTCCATTTACGGCGGTCATTTATCTCTTCAGAATGAGGTCTGGCTGGTTGACACAAACCGGGAGGTTGTAGAACATATTCAGAAAAACGGTCTGATTCTTCAGGAAAACGGTCAGGACATTACCTACCATCCTTCTGCTGTTACCTCAGCAGAAGGTCTTCCCCATATGGATCTGGTGATTCTGTTTGTGAAGGCTCTGTATTCCCAGTCAGCTCTTTCTGCCAACCGGGAACTCATCGGCCCGGACACCTTTCTGATGACCCTTCAGAACGGCTCCGGTCATGAAGATATTCTGTCAGAATTTGTTCCGGCAGATCACATTATTATTGGAACCACAGAGGATAACGGAGCTGTCCTTGCTGCCGGTCATGTGCGCCGGGGCGGCACTGGAAAAACAAATATCGGCATGCCTGCCGGAGATCCCGGCGGATTTCTTCCAAAGGTTAAGGAAACCCTGGATGCCTGCGGATTTCAGGGACAGATTCATTCCAACATCCAGCAGCTTATCTGGGACAAGCTTTTTACCAACGTATCTTTAAGCGCATTAACCGGAGTCCTTCAGGTTCCCATGGGCTTTATCGCATCTGATGAATATGCCTGGTCTATTGCTGAAAAGCTGATTCAGGAGGCTGCTGCCGTTGCCCGCGGTCTGGGACTTCAGGCTGATGAAAAGGCCATTGCAGAAAAGGTGCGCCTTACCTCCCTTAATTCTCCGGAGGGCATTACTTCTATCTGCGCTGATTTAAAGGCAGGACGAAAGACTGAGGTAAATACCATCAGCGGTTCTGTGGTACGGGCCTCCAAAAAGTGCGGCGTTCCTGCTCCAACCCATCAGTTGATAGTGGAGCTGATTCACGCTATGGAAGATCGAAACAGAAAAGTGTGATCTGCGGCAGAAAAAACACTTGTAATTTCCTCCCAATAATGCTACCATGATAGGCATTACGAACATTTTCGGGAGGAATACCTATGGCACTGATTATACCGGAAAACTATAATCCCCACCTTTCTGTCCGTCAGACTCAGGAGGCGATCAAATACATTCGAGATACCTTTCAGAGAGAGCTTGGAAAAGAAATGCATCTGGAGCGTATTTCCGCACCTCTTTTTGTAGAAAAATCAAGCGGACTTAACGATGATTTAAGCGGCGTTGAGCGTCCTGTACAGTTTGATCTTGCATCTATGCCGGGAGAGACTGTGGAGGTTGTCCATTCTCTGGCAAAATGGAAGCGTATGGCATTAAAGACCTACGGATTCCAGCCGGGCGAAGGCCTTTATACCAATATGAACGCTATCCGCCGGGATGAGGAGCTTGACAATCTTCATTCCTGCTATGTGGATCAGTGGGACTGGGAAAAGGTCATCACCAGAGAGGAACGGACTGTGGAAACTCTTCAGGAAACCGTCCGGACTATTTTCAAGGTGATTAAGCATATGCAGCATGAGGTATGGTACAAGTACCCGGAAGCCGCAAAACGCCTTCCCAGTGACATTACCTTTGTTACCACTCAGGAGCTGGAGGATCGCTGGCCTGACAAATCACCCAAGGAACGTGAGAATCTCATTACCCAGGAACACGGCTGCGTTTTCCTGATGAAAATCGGAGACAAGCTGAAAAGCGGGGAACCTCATGACGGACGGGCGCCGGACTATGATGACTGGCAGTTAAACGGCGATATCCTGTTCTGGTTTGAGAAGCTGGGCTGTGCTCTGGAAATCTCCAGCATGGGAATCCGTGTAGATGAAAAATCTCTGGCAGAGCAGTTAAAGAAGGCCGGCTGTGAGGAGCGCAAAGAGCTTCCCTACCACAAGATGCTCTTAAACGGCGAACTGCCCTGTACCATTGGCGGCGGTATCGGACAGTCCCGTCTCTGTATGCTTCTTCTGGATCGCGTTCATGTCGGCGAGGTTCAGGCAAGCATCTGGCCGGAAGACATGAGAAAAACATGCCGTGACCACAATATTATTCTGCTGTAATATCCCGGATTCCGGGACTTTGTCTGCAGACTTCAGGCGGTATTCTTCGGAATACCGCCTTATTTTTATTGCATGACGCTCCTTGCGGAGCTCATTTTTATTTTAAAGAGGGTATTTTCTTATGAATCAAAAATATTTTTGTTAGATATTAACAATTTTATTTTGATTTATTCTGCAATTATTGACAATTGCCACAATCTCCATTCCTTGTTATAATTTTACCAGAATCATTGTTCTTTGACAAAATCATATCTATATAGCTGTCTAAAACATAGCTGGATCCACGCGGCATACGGGCGTATCCTATATGCGCTCTGATATGAGGTGTCTCGTGAGCACCTTTCACCGCCAGCAGTATACCAGTCATATAGTCATGAAGTACAGATGATTTTCACTTTATCAACGGAGGTATTTGGGATGAAAACACTTCTTGTAAAGAATGTAAAACATCTTGTGACATGTGACACCGATGACCGTGTACTGAATGGTGTAAATGTGTTGATTCAGGATGGAGTAATTGCTTCCATAGGACAGGAGGCAGCGGCAGCAGATGATGTGATTGACGGATCAAATATGGTGATGTATCCGGGACTTATTAATACTCACCATCATTTATATCAGACCTTCAGTCGAAATTTACCGCAGGTACAGAACATGGAACTGTTTCCATGGTTAAAAACTTTATATGAAATATGGAAAAATGTAAACGGGGACGTAGCTTACTACAGTTCTCTTACCGGCATGGGCGAGCTTCTGAAAAACGGCTGCACAACCTGTCTGGATCACCATTATGTATTTCCCAGAGGACGGGAAGAGGGGATTCTTGATGCCCAATTTTCCGCTGCCGATGCCCTTGGCATGCGTTTCCATGCCACGAGAGGCAGTATGGACCTCAGTGTAAAAGATGGCGGACTTCCCCCTGACAGTGTGGTTCAGACGGTTGATGAAATTCTGGCCGCTTCTGAGGAAGCTGTGAAAAAATACCACGATCCCCGTAAATATTCCATGCACCAGGTCGCACTGGCCCCCTGCTCTCCTTTCAGCGTTTCCGGAGAGCTGCTGCGGGAATCTGCAAAACTGGCCCGCAAACTTGGCGTCCGCCTTCACACCCATCTGGCTGAAACCAGGGATGAAGAGAATTTTACTCTGGAAAAATTCCGGATGCGTCCTCTGGAATATATGGAAAGCCTGGGATGGACCGGACCGGATGTATGGTATGCCCACGGAATTCACTTTACAGAAGAAGAACTGCAGTTCCTGGCCCGTACAAAAACAGGAGTTGCCCACTGCCCGATTTCCAATATGAAGCTCTCCTCCGGCATTGCAAAGATTCCCCGTATGCTGGAGCTGGGCGTTCCCGTAGGTCTTGCCGTAGACGGCTCCGCCAGCAATGACGGCTCCAATCTTCTGGAGGAAATGCGGGTCGCTTATCTGCTCCACCGGCTGAACAGCAGCCAGAAGGCTCCGGGCGGATACGAGATTCTTAAAATGGCAACCAGAGGAAGCGCCGAGCTTCTTGGCCGAAGCGATTTAGGCCAGATTGCTCCTGGAATGGCCGCAGACTTTTTCCTGGTTGACTGCAGCCGTCTGGAACTGGTCGGCGCTCAATTTGATGTAAAATCCATGCTTTGCACTGTAGGCCTGAAGGGAAGTGTGGATTATACCGTTGTCAATGGTCAGATCGTTGTAAAGCAGGGCCGATTGACCGGCGTAGAAGAAGAAATCATTACAAAACAGGCAAACCGACTGGTAACGGAATATCTTGCTCAGCCATAAGCTCCTGCCACAGGATAAAGTGGCAGAAGCTGCAGCCATTTTATCTTGTATTCCACTATAACTGTGAAAGGTAAAGATAAAATGAACGAAAAAAAGCAATACGCTAAAGTTACAGAATTAAATGGAATCCCCCGTTTAGCAGAAGCCCTCCCCCTGGCGCTTCAGCACGTTGTTGCCATGATTGTGGGCTGCGTCACTCCTGCAATTATCCTTTCCGGCGTAACCGGACTGACTCCGGGTGATCAGGTCCGGCTGATTCAGGCTTCTCTCCTGATTTCCGGTCTGGCAACCCTGCTTCAGCTGTTTCCCCCTGTCCGCCGGTGCGGTTCCGGTCTTCCGGTTATTATGGGCGCCAGCTTTGCCCATGTGCCTCTTCTCATCGCCCTGGGCGCGCAATTCGGACTTCCTACAATCCTAGGAGCACAGCTGGTCGGCGGAGTTGTTGCCATTCTCGTCGGATTATTTTACAAAAAATTAAGCCGGATTTTTACTCCTCTTGTAACGGGAACCGTTGTATTTACCATCGGACTTTCTCTGTATCCTACTGCTATTACCTATATGGCAGGCGGTGCCGGAGCTCCTGATTTCGGAAGCCCCAGAAACTGGTTTCTGGCTGTCCTCACCCTTGTCATAGTCATCTTTTTTAACTATTTCACAAAGGGCTTCTGCAAGCTGGCGTCTATCCTGATTGGAATTATCTGCGGATACGCTGCCGCCTTTTTCATGGGCATGGTTTCCTTTGAAGGCCTTGGAGATGCCAGCTGGTTCCAGTTTACTTCTCCTCTCTACTTTGGCATGGAATTTGATATCACAGCCATCATCTCCATGGGAATTATGTTTGTAGTAGGTTCCCTGGAAATCATGGGTGATTTTACCTCCACTGCCGGCGGAGGCCTGAACCGTCCTGTTGATTCTGAAGAAATGTGCGGCGGTATTTTAGGAAACGGAATCATCAGCATTCTTGGCTCTTTATTCGGCGGTCTTCCTACTGCAACATTCAGCCAGAATGTGGGAATTGTTATTATGACAAAAGTAGTAAATCGCGCTGTCCTGGGACTGGCAGCCACTATCATTGTACTTGCCGGACTGATTCCCAAATTTTCTGCACTGCTTACTACTGTTCCCTCCTGTGTACTCGGAGGAGCAACTGTTTCTGTTTTTGCCATGATCGCAATGACAGGAATCAAGCTGGTTGTAAAAGAAGGCCTGGACACCAGAAATACTGCTATCGTCGGACTTTCTGTGGCACTTGGTATTGGTGTTATCCAGGTAGCCGACTGTTTTGCTCTGTTTCCGGAATGGGCAAAAACTATTTTCGGAACCTCACCGGTTGTTATTGCAACCATTACAGCGGTGACATTAAATCTGCTCCTGCCGAAGGACCTGGATTGATTGACGCTTCCATTCAGGCGGGTGCGAGCAGTTTCTGAGGATACTCTAATCGGAGCTGTGTAAAATTAAAAGTGGCTGGGAACAGGAATTTCTGTTCTCAGCCATTTTTATATTGTACACGCAGCAGCCCTTCCGGTTTGCCGCGTTCCATCTGTCTGTAATTCTTTACCGGTTCTCAATCTCTCCCAGCATCTGAACTCTCCGATCGTGACGGCCTCCTTCATATTTGTTGTCCAGCCACTCATCTACAATCATCTTTGCCATTTCCACGCCGATTACCCGGGCGCCGAAGGTCAGCACATTTGTATTGTTGTGCATTCTGGAAAGTCTTGCGCTGTAGGGTTCGCTGCAGGTGCAGACACGAACGCCCTTTACCTTTCCTGCTGCAATGCCAATGCCGATGCCAGTACCGCAGATAGCAATTCCATAATCTGCTTCACCTGATGCCACAGCACGTCCTACCTTTTCTCCAAACTCCGGATAGTCACAGCTGTCGGTTGAATTGGTTCCAAAATCAATGACCTCATAGCCCTTGCTCTCTACATATGCCTTCATGGCTTCCTTCATCTCTACTGCGCTGTGATCATTTCCCATTGCAATTTTCATATCAATCAAAATCTCCTTTTTTATGTTTTTGTGGTTTTCTCATCCTTCTATGACTGAAGCGCTCTACAGCCTTGCACATCTGTTTTCCAGAATAAAATCCGCGATCGTCAGAGCTGTCATGGCCTCCACCACCACCACAGCCCGGGGAACCACCACCGGATCATGACGTCCGTGAATGGAAATTTCCACATTTTCGCCGGAACGATTTACTGTGCGCTGCATTCTGGAAATAGACGGCGTAGGCTTAAAAGCAGCCCGCAGAACAATCTGGCTTCCGTCACTGATGCCTCCCAGAATTCCGCCTGCATGATTGGTTTTCTTTTTTACCTGTCCGTCCTCATCTGTATAAAATTCATCGTTATTTTCAGATCCCAGAGCCTTGGCTGCCTCAAAGCCATCTCCAATCTCAAAGCCCTTCACTGCTCCAATGGACATCACTGCCCGGGCCAGACTGGCATCCAGCTTGTCAAATACAGGTTCCCCGATTCCGGCAGGCATACCGTCCACCAGACATTCCACCACACCTCCGGCAGAATCACGGGCTTCCATCATTCTCTGAAGGAACTCTTCCGTCTCCTCCGCAGCCACAGCATCCGGCATATTGAGAGGATTCTTATCCCTTTCTTTTAAATCAAACCGCCGGGGATCAATCTCAAAGGGTCCGATACTCTTTACATAGGCT
Source organism: uncultured Clostridium sp. (assembly GCA_900540335.1). Lineage (GTDB taxonomy): Bacteria > Bacillota > Clostridia > Lachnospirales > Lachnospiraceae > Brotaphodocola. The sequence continues at coordinate 11,989 of UQFC01000002.1, forward strand.
GTTACTGTAATACCGAAATGCTCCAGCAGCTTGCATGCAGCCGCTCCCGCTGCCACCCGGGCAATGGTTTCCCGTGCAGAGGATCTGCCTCCTCCCCGGTAATCCCGGAACCCGTATTTTTCATCAAAACAGTAATCCGCGTGTCCCGGACGGTACACATCCATAATGGCGCTGTAATCATGGGAACGCTGATCCGTATTTTTTACCATCATGGCAATCGGCGTTCCTGTTGTTTTCCCTTCAAATACCCCGGACAAAATCTCCACCTGATCGCCTTCTTTTCTGGCAGTGGCATACCGGCTCTGTCCCGGCTTTCTTCTGTCCAGATATTTTTGAATATCCTCCTCACACAGAGCAAGTCCCGCGGGACAGCCGTCAATGGTCACACCGACGCCCTTGCCGTGGGACTCGCCCCATGTCATAATCCGGAAGACATTTCCATAGGTTGATCCTGCCATATTCTGTCATTCCTCCGTTATCGACATCTTTTGTAACAATTCCGTTCTGTCTTTCAAAAACTAGTCGCTGACCTTTACAATCACGCAGCTGTTGGGCTCATTGCACTTGATTTCCGTAGAGCTCATAATCAGCAGGCCCTTCTCATAATCAATCTTAAAGAAGGTGATGCTGTCGCTTTCATGGTTAATCGATGCCAGATGTCTGTCATCCGGGAAAATAGCAATATCCTTCGGATATTCGCCGCTGATAGGCAGGCAGCACATCTGCTCAAGAAGTCCCGTCTTCTCATCTCTCTTATACATGGATACCGTCTCATCTCCTGCATTGCTGCAGAACATATGCTTCTGATCCGGAGAAAAACGCAGGGAACAGGCTGCTGTCAGCTGATTGTGCTTGGGTGCTGTGGTAGAAATCGTCTGAATCTTTTCAATCACCGGCACTCTGTCTCCGCTTTCGTATGTATACACATCAATTACATTCTTCTGCTCATACATCAGATAGATGAATTTTCCGTCATTGCTGAACCGGAAATTCCGCGGAGCTGACTCCAGATCACAGCGGATCGCATCTACCTGCACCATATGCTCATCCTTTTCATTAAAGCGGTAAATCTTCACCTGATCCAGACCGGAATCTGCCGCCATAACAAACTTTCCGTCCGGTGTCCGTCTAAAACAGGTAACGTGGGGGCGGAAATTTCGATCTGCCACACTTCCCAGTCCTTTATGGAACACGCCGTCTACAATCTCACCTACGCCGCCGTCTCTGCGCAGCCGGAGAATCGTGGCCTTGCCGTCGTGGAAGCCGGAAACAAATACATACCTGTCCTTCAGATCCGTAGAAAGATGACAGCCTCTCATTCCTTTGATCTTGGCGCTGTTTAACCGGGACAGACTTCCGTTTTCAAGAATACGGAAGGCCACAACGCCCTCATCAGCAATCGAATACAGAGTTTTGTTATCATTTGACGCAATGACATAAGAGGAATTATCCACCTCCACCTCACAGCGCTTTATAAATTTGCCCTTTTCCACATCCACATCATACACGGTAATTCCCTTGGATTTTCCCGTATAGGAATAAGAGCCCACATAAGCCATATACTTCGCCATAGATTCTTCCTCCTGATGGTGTTTTTCCCGCAAATGACCACCCATTTCCGGGTCTCGCCTTTCTGTGACAGAGTATACCACAGTTTTCAGAAAAAATCCATTGAGAATCTATTGACAAGCGGATATTTTTCAGTATAATGGAACTTGCTTTTTGTTTATGAATACTAAACTTTAAAGTTATTTTTACATTCATTTAATATCAGTAAACTTTTTGCTTAGTATAGTCATGAAACTCTGGAACGGACTGGAGGTACTTTTATGAATATTGACATCGGTTTAAAGCTGAAAGAGCTGCGTATCCTGAAAGGGCTGACCCAGGAGGAGCTGGCTGACCGTGCCGAGCTGTCCAAGGGATTTATCTCTCAGCTGGAACGGAACCTGACCTCCCCCTCCATTGCCACACTGACTGACATTCTGCAGTGTCTGGGCAGTACCTTAAGCGAATTTTTCTATGAACCGCCGGAAGAGCAGATTGTTTTCGGAAAAACGGATTATTTTGAAAAATATGATCCGGAGCTGAAAAACAATATCAAATGGATTATCCCCAATGCTCAGAAAAACAGAATGGAGCCCATCCTTCTGACACTTGAGGCCGGCGGCGAAACCTATCCGGACACGCCCCACGAAGGCGAGGAATTCGGTTATGTTCTTCAGGGAACCGTAATCATCCATCTGGGCGGCAATACCTACCGGGCAAAAAAGGGAGAATCCTTTTACTATGTGGCGGATAAGCAGCACAGGCTTTCCAGCAAATCCGGCGCCACGCTGATCTGGATCAGCTCCCCGCCCAACTTTTAAACCTTAACCTACTTCAGGAGGAAGCGAACATGAACCAGCCTTTGATTGATTTAGTACACATTTCCAAAAGCTTTGACGGGACCATGGTTCTGGATGATCTGAACCTTTCTGTTAAAGAAAATGAATTCGTCACTCTTCTCGGCCCCAGCGGCTGCGGCAAGACCACAACCCTCCGCATTATCGGCGGCTTTGAAACTGCTGACTCCGGCAAAGTTATTTTTGACGGCACTGATATCAGCAAGCTGCCCCCCAACAAGAGACAGCTGAACACGGTTTTCCAGAAATATGCCCTTTTTACCCACATGAGCATTGCGGAAAACATCGCCTTTGGCCTGAAAATCAAGGGAAAGTCAAAGGATTACATCAATGATAAAATCAAATATGCCTTAAAGCTGGTAAACCTGGACGGTTATGAAAAACGTTCCATAGACTCTTTAAGCGGCGGACAGCAGCAGCGAATCGCCATTGCCCGGGCCATTGTTAACGAGCCCCGGGTTCTGCTTCTTGACGAGCCGCTGGGCGCTCTGGACCTGAAGCTCCGCCAGGACATGCAGTACGAGCTGATTCGTCTGAAAAATGAGCTGGGCATTACCTTCATTTATGTCACTCACGATCAGGAGGAAGCCCTTACCATGTCCGACACCATCGTAGTCATGAACCAGGGCTATATTCAGCAGATGGGCACTCCGGAACAGATTTATAACGAACCGGAAAATGCATTTGTCGCTGACTTTATCGGTGAGAGCAACATTGTTCCCGGCATTATGCTCCAGGACGAGCTGGTAGAAATCTTCGGCGCCAAATTTGCCTGTGTAGACAAGGGCTTCGGCAGAAATCAGCCGGTAGACGTAGTGATCCGGCCGGAGGATATTGACCTGGTAGAACCGGAAAAAGGAACCCTGACCGGTGTCTGCACCCACCTGATTTTCAAGGGCGTTCACTACGAAATGGAAGTCACCACTCCCGACGGCTTTGAATGGCTGGTTCACAGCACGGATCTGTGTCCCGTAGGCCAGAAGGTCGGTCTTCACGTGGATCCCTTTGACATTCAGATCATGAACAAACCGGCTTCGGAAGATGAGGAGGCAGTGGGAGTCAATGAGTAAAAAACTGCTGGCAGGGCCTTACCTGCTTTGGATGGCCGGCTTTATTATCATTCCGCTGGCCCTGATCGTATATTATGGACTTACTGACAAATCCGGAGCCTTTACGCTGGCAAATATCATGTCCATGGCTACTCCGGAGCACCGGAAAGCCCTGTGGCTTTCCCTGCAGCTGTCCTTTATCAGCACCGCCATCTGCCTGATTCTGGCCTATCCTCTGGCTATGATTCTCAGAAACCGCGGTATGGGACAGGGAAGCTTTATTGTATTTATTTTCATCCTTCCCATGTGGATGAACTTTCTGTTAAGAACCCTGGCCTGGCAGACTCTGCTGGAAAAAAGCGGCGTTATCAACGGTATTTTAACTGCCCTGCATCTGCCCCGCCAGAACCTGATTAACACGCCAGGCGCCATTGTTCTGGGTATGGTTTATAACTTTCTGCCCTTTATGGTGCTGCCGATTTACAATGTGCTCTGCAAAATTGAAGACAATACCATCAATGCCGCCAGGGATCTGGGCGCCAACTTTTTCCAGACCCTCATCTGGATCTGGCTTCCTTTAAGCGTTCCGGGCATTATCAGCGGAATTACCATGGTATTTGTGCCTGCCCTGACTACCTTTGTAATTTCCAATTTACTGGGCGGCAGCAAGATTCTTCTTATTGGTAATGTTATTGAACAGGAATTTACCAAGAGCAGCAACTGGCACTTGGGCTCAGGACTGTCTCTGGTGCTGATGCTCTTTATTCTTCTGAGCATGGCGCTGATTGCCAAATACGATAAAAACGGAGAAGGGAGTGCATTCTGATGACTGGAATCAAAAAAAATTTCAGACGGTTTCTGCAGGATTTCTATCTGGTTATCATAATGATCTTCCTGTATGCGCCGATTGCCACCATGGTGGTTCTTTCCTTTAACCAATCAAAATCCCGCACCGTATGGGGCGGCTTTACCCTGCAGTGGTACACCCAGATGTTCTCCAGCAGAAATATTATGGCAGCCCTGCAGAACACGCTGCTGATTGCCTTTTTATCAGCGCTGATTGCCACCCTCATCGGAACGGCAGCAGCCATTGCCATCAACAGCATGAAGCCTGTTTCCAGAACCATTGTCATGGGCATTACCAATATTCCCATGCTGAATGCGGATATTGTAACAGGAATTTCCCTGATGCTGGCTTTTATTGCCTTTGGCATTTCCCTGGGCTTTAAAACCGTGCTGATTGCCCACATTACATTTAACATCCCCTATGTGATTTTAAGTGTCATGCCAAAGCTCAGGCAGACCAGCCGCTACACCTACGAGGCTGCCCTGGATCTGGGCGCCAGTCCGATTTCCGCCTTTTTTAAGGTGGTATTTCCCGACATCCTCCCCGGAGTGCTGTCCGGATTTTTACTGGCCTTTACCATGTCTCTGGATGATTTTATTATCACTCACTTTACCAGAGGCGCGGGAATCAATACTCTGTCCACCCTGATTTACAGTGAGGTGCGCCGGGGTATCAAGCCATCCATGTACGCCCTGTCCACCGTCATTTTTGCGGTCGTGCTGATTCTTCTTCTCATCAGCAATTTTGCGCCGAAAAAGAGACAGGAGAAATAGCTTTTCACACTATCAGAGAACCTGCAAGGAGGATTTTGATTATGAAAAAACGAGTATTTGCACTGTGCCTGGCAGCTGCTGCCGCTGCTTCCCTTACCGGCTGCGGAGGAAATTCCGGCGATTCTGCCCAGAGCGCTGACGGCGGTTCCAATGAGCTGTACGTTTACAACTGGGGCGAATATATTGATGAATCTGTGATTGAACAGTTTGAAGAAGAAACAGGCATCTCTGTTATTTACGACCTGTTTGAAACCAACGAGGAAATGTATCCCATCATTGAGGCAGGCGCTATTAACTACGATGTAGTCTGTCCCTCTGATTACATGATTCAGAAAATGCGGGAAAATGATCTGCTGGCAGAAATTAATTTTGAGAATGTCCCCAACATTGATCAGATTGACCCGGCCTATATGGAAATGGCACAGTCCTTTGACCCGGAAAACAAATACTCCGTTCCCTACTGCTGGGGTACTGTCGGCATCCTTTACAATCCGGCCCGCCTGGAGGAGCTTGGAGTGGAGCCGCCTTCCACCTGGGCTGATCTGTGGGATGAGCGGTTAAGCGGAGAAATCCTTATGCAGGACAGCGTCCGCGATGCTTTTATGGTTGCTCTGAAGAAAGACGGTTTTTCCATGAACAGCACCAGCGAGGAAGAGCTGCAGCAGGCAAAGCAGGCGCTGATTGATCAGAAGCCGCTGGTTCAGGCCTATGTGATTGACCAGGTCCGCGACAAGATGATCGGCGGAGAAGCTGCTGTCGGGGTTATTTATTCCGGAGAGATGCTGTATATTCAGGAAGAGGTTGCCAGTCAGGGTTCTGACTTTACCCTGGAATATGTGATTCCTGAGGAAGGCACCAACCTGTGGCTGGACTGCTGGGTAATTCCGAAAAATGCAAAGAACAAAGAAAATGCCGAAAAATGGCTGGACTTCCTGTGCCGTCCGGAAATCGCCAAGGCAAACTTTGAGTACATTACCTACCCCACTCCCAACAAGGGAGCATTTGAGCTGCTGGATGAGGAAATGCAGAATAACAAGGCTGTGTTCCCGGATATTGAAAGCTTAAAGAACTGTGAAGTTTTTGAGTACATGGGTGACGAAGTAGATTCTGTCTACAATGACCTGTGGAAAGAAGTAAAGGCAAACTAAAAAAGGTTCCTATCGGTCCTGTCAGGATGTTTTCTGACAGGACCCTTTCTTTTTTCCCCTGTTTTTTCCCCGGATTTTGTGGTATGCTATTGTGTGAAGGCACATTACAAAAGGAGGAGAACCATGAAAATCACATACATTCATCACAGCGGTTTTCTCGCAGAAACAAACCAGGCTCTGCTTTTATTTGACTTTGCCGGCGGCAGCCTGCCTCCCCTTGATCCCGCCAAAACGCTGGTGGTTTTTGTCAGCCACCGCCACGAGGATCATTTTAACCCTGAGATTTTTACTCTTGCAGATTCCCACCCTCATACGGTCTATGTTCTGTCTGACGATATCTGGCAGAACCGGGTTCCGGAAAAGCATTTTTCCAGAACACATTTTATTGATCCGGGCCGGATGATCCATCTGCCGGAAGGCGGCGGTATCCTGATCCGCGCGTTCCGCTCCACAGACGAGGGAGTGGCTTTTCTGGTAGAGGCCGGAGGAAAGACCATTTATCACGCAGGAGATTTAAATGACTGGCAGTGGAACGGAGAATCCCTCTCCTGGAATCATACCATGAAGGCCAATTACCAGAAGGAGCTGGAAACGATCCGCAGTCTGGGAATCGTTCCTGATGCAGCCATGGTTCCCCTGGACGGACGGCAGGAGGATCTGTTTTATCTGGGACTTCACGAATTCATGTGCCGGGTCGGTGCCGGAATGGTTTTTCCCATGCATTTCTGGGATGATTTTTCCGTTATCAGCCGGCTGAAAAACCTGGACTGTTCTGACAGCTACAGGGATAAAATTGCAGAAATACAGACAGAAGGGCAGAGCTTTGAGGTCTGATGCTCTTCTTTGGAGTAAGAAATGAAAACTACAACACACCAGGATGACACCATAAGCATACCTCCCGAAAACCAGGAAATCCGCGCCCGGAGGGAACGGGACGTTCTTCTTCTCGCCCTGAAGGCGGGACAGATCCTTCTGGAAAACGGAGCGGAAATTTTCCGGGTAGAGGATACGGTTTACCGGATCTGCCACTACTACGGACTGCATTCCGCCAATGCCTTTGTTCTCAGCAACGGTATTTTTCTCACCTCCGGTGATGAAAAGGAGACTCAGTTTGCAAAGGTTCTGCAGATTCCGGTCAATGTTGCCAATCTGAGCCGGGTGGCAGAGGTCAACCAGCTTTCCCGCCAGATTGAAGCCGGCTGCTTTACGCCGGAGGAGGCAAGGCTCCAGCTGGAGCGCATTGAAAATACCCCGGGCTTTTCCAACAAAGTCCAGATTATTTCTGCTGGATTTGCCGGCGCCTGCTTCAGCTTTATGTTCGGCGGCGCTCTTCAGGATTTTTTCTGCTCCATATGGATCGGAATGATTCTGCAGCTGTATCTTCTCAAAATCGGCAAGCCTCATTTTTCTAAAATTGTATGCAACATCACCGGAAGCGGACTGGTGACCGCCCTCAGCATTTTCTTTTATCAGACAGGCCTGGGGCCTCACCTGGAATCTATGATGATTGGCGGCATTATCCTGATGGTTCCGGGAGTTGCCTTTACCAATGCCATCCGTGATATGGCAGACGGAGACTACATTTCCGGCTCCGTACGGATGCTGGACGCCATACTGGTATTCTTATGTATTGCCATGGGCGTAGGCTTCGTCATCTCCCTCTGGAATCAGATTACAGGAGGTATCCTGCTTTGACAAACATTGGCTATCTTATTTTACAGACTCTGGCGGCGGCAGTCGGAACGGTGGGATTTTCCCTGCTGTTCGGAGTTCCCGTCCGCTATTTCTGCCACTGCGGACTGATTGGCGGAGCCGGATGGTTTCTTTATCTGCTGACCCTTCCCTCCACCACCTCCGCAGTCGCTACCTTTGCCGCTACGGTACTGGTTATTCTCATGTCCCGGTGGTTTGCAGTCCGCAAGCAGTGTCCGGTGACTATTTTTCTGATTTCCGGCATTATTCCCCTGGTTCCCGGGGCAGGTATCTACTGGGCCTCCTACTATGCCGTTACCGGTCATATGTCCAGAGCCTTTGATACCGGCCTTTCTGCGCTGAAGGTGGCCATTGCCATTGTTCTGGGCATTGTCTTTGTCTTTGAACTGCCACAGAAGCTGTTTCGCATTGGAACCAGGAAATCATAACCTTACAAGGAGGATCGAGTTATGCTTTTTATTCAAAACAGCCGGGTCATTGACCCGAAAACCGGCACAGATGCAGTGCTGGATCTGATCGTTGAAAATGGAAAAATCGTGGATATGGGAGAGAATCTGGCAGAGCGCTGTCAGGCTCTTGCCAGTGAAGCAGGCTCTTCCGTACAGACGCTTGACGGAAGCGGTCTGGTAACTGCCCCCGGTCTGATTGACGTGCACGTTCATTTCCGCGATCCGGGCTTCACCTATAAAGAAGACATCCACACAGGCGCAAGAGCTGCCGCTGCCGGCGGATTTACTACCGTTATCTGCATGGCTAATACCAAGCCGCCGGTTGACAACGTAGAAACCCTGGAATATGTCATTCAGGAGGGCAAAAAAACGCCGATTAACGTACTGACCGCCGCCAACATTACTGTAGGCATGAAAGGCCAGGAGCTGACAGATATGGAGCTTTTAAAGGCCCACGGAGCCGCCGGATTTACCGATGACGGCATTCCCTTAAAAGATGCTGCGCTTGTTAAAAAGGCCATGGAAGAGGCGGTACGTCTGAACGTTCCCCTGAGCTTCCACGAGGAGGATCCTTCTCTGATCACCAATAACGGAATCAACCGGGGCGCAGTTTCTAAGGAGCTGGGCATCGGCGGTTCCCCTGCTGCCGCAGAGGATGTTATGGTTGCCCGCGACTGTATGCTGGCAATCCATACAGGAGCTACTGTTGATATTCAGCACATCAGCTCCGGCCGCTCTGTACGCATGGTGGAGCTGGCCAAGCAGCTGGGCGCCCATGTTATGGCAGAGGTAACGCCCCACCATTTCACTCTGGATGAGTCTGCCGTATTAAAGCACGGTTCTCTTGCAAAAATGAATCCGCCTCTGCGTACTCTGGAGGATCGGCAGGAAATTCTCCGGGGACTGAAGGAAGGCGTTATCGATATTATTGCCACAGATCATGCGCCCCACAGCGCAGAAGAAAAGGGACGTCCTCTGACACAGGCTCCCAGCGGCATTATCGGACTGGAGACTGCCCTTTCCCTGGGTATTACCAATCTGGTTGACACCGGCTGTCTGACCATGGTTCAGCTGATGGAAAAAATGAGCCTGAATCCCGCCATTCTCTACCGCCTGGAAGAGCACAAGGGCTGGATCGGAAAAGGAGCTGACGCGGATCTGGTTATCTTTGATCCGGCTGCCTCCTGGACAGTCACTCATTTCCAGTCCAAATCCAACAACTCTCCTTTTGTAGGAGAAACCCTGAAAGGCGTTGTAAAATATACCATCTGCGGCGGCAAAATCGCATGGGAGAATCCGGCAGAATAACCAAGGATCCGCCATTTTGCACAGCTGCTGCATTTTGATGATTGAAGTTCCCCCGTATTGCAGGTATAATAGACACAGAAGCTGACCTCTGCAGGTACTGTGACACCCGCAGAGCGGCAAATATTCACCAAAGTAGAAAAGGAGAAGATTTCTATGAAAATCGCACTTATTAACGAAAACAGCCAGGCTGCAAAAAATGAGCTCATCGCTGCATCCCTGAAAAAGGTTGTAGAGCCCATGGGACATATTGTATACAACTACGGCATGTACACCGCTGATGACGCTGCACAGCTGACCTACGTTCAGGTTGGTATTCTGGGTGCTGTTCTGTTAAACAGCGGAGCTGCTGACTATGTAATCACCGGCTGCGGCACCGGCGAGGGCGCTATGCTGGCAATGAACAGCTTCCCCAACGTTCTCTGCGGACATGTAGAGGATCCGGTTGACGCTTACACCTTTGCTCATGTAAATGACGGCAACGCAGTTGCTCTGCCTTTTGCAAAAGGCTTCGGCTGGGGCGGCGAGCTGAATCTGGAATACATTTTTGAAAAGCTGTTCGGCTTTGGTCACGGCCAGGGATATCCGAAGGAGCGTGTTGTTCCGGAGCAGCGCAACAAAAAAATCCTGGACGGCGTTCGTGCAGTAACCCTGCGCCCCATCATCGACTGTCTGAAGGACATTGATCAGGATCTGGTAAAAGGCGCATTTGCAGGCGAGCAGTTCAAAGAGCTGTTCTTCGCTAACTGCCAGAACGAGGAGATCGCTGAGTACATCAAGACTCTTCTGTAATCCTTATCTTAATAACGAAGCTTTCTTAAAGGCCAGAAGCCGCTTTGCCGGTTTCCGGCCTTTTTTTCTCCCCTTTGGAAATGATTTTATCCCTTTTAGAAGGAAGTTTACCGCCTGTATTGACTTCTTATCTTTCCTGAATTATACTGCATTCATAAGAATTAAACGGATAATTAATTGTTAAATCAGAAAATATTCCAGGAGGATGATGATATGAAAAAAACCTACAAAATCGAAGTTGACTGTGCAAACTGCGCAAACTTAATGGAAGACGCCGCCCGCAAGACTGCCGGTGTAGCAAGCGCTACTGTAAACTTCATGACTCAGAAGCTGATCGTTGAATTTGCAGAGGGTCAGGATCCCAAGGCGGTCATGACCAATGTTCTTGCTGCCTGCAAGAAGGTAGAGCCGGACTGCGAAATCTTTCTGTAATATCAAACTCAATAAAGCCGCGGCCCCATAGCAATTGCTATGAAGCCGCGGCTTTTTATATTCTTCTGATTTTATTTTATTTGCTTCGTTTGCTTGTGCGTTTTCTTCCGGCTGCGCTCTTTTTTGCCGCCGGAGTTTTCGGTTCTGCCTTTTTTTCCGGCTCCGCCTTCTTCTCAGCTGCTGCCTTCTTTTCCGGCTCCGCCTTCTTCTCAGCTGCTGCCTTCTTCTCCGGCTCTGCCTTCTTCTCGACTTCTGCCTTCTTTTCCGGCTCCGCCTTCTTCTCGGCTGCTGCCTTCTTTTCAGGCTCCGCCTTCTTCTCAGCTGCTGCCTTCTTTTCCGGCTCTGCCTTCTTCTCAGCTGCTGCCTTCTTTACTGTCGTTTTCTTTGCCGGCTCTGCTTTCTTCTCTGCCGTTTTCTTTCCTGCGCTTCCTGCTTTCTTTGCCGGTGCCGGAGTACAGCTGAATACAATGACAGACATCGGCGGAACATCGATGATCATGGAGTTTTCTCTTCCATCATATTCCTCTGCCTTGCTGGTCTTCACCCGCGGATTGCCCTTGCCGCTGCCGCCGAAGGCCTTGTCATCACTGTTGAAAATCTCTTTATACTTTCCTGCAAACGGAACGCCAATCTGGAACTGCTCATGCTCTACCGGTGCAAAGTTGCATACAAACAGCAGAGTTTCTTCCTTCTTGTCCGTTTTTCTCAGGAAGGATACCATATTGTCCTTGCCGGAAATACAGTTAATCCACTCAAAACCTTCCGGATTAAAGTCTTCCTGATACATAGCCGGATGGCTCTTGTAAAGGTTGTTCAGAGCCTTTACATAATCCTGCATATTCTTGTGAACCGGATAATTCAGAATCTCCCACGGAAGCTCTTCATTTTCATTCCACTCAGAAATCTGAGCAAATTCCTGGCCCATAAACAGCAGCTTCTTACCCGGATGTCCATACATAAAGCCGTAGGCTGCCCGCAGATTGTCGGACTTGGCCTCATAATCATCTCCCGGCATCTTGCACAGCATGGATGCCTTTCCGTGAACCACCTCATCATGGGAGAATACCAGAACGAAATTCTCGCTGTACGCATACAGCATACTAAAGGTCAGCTCTCCGTAATGATGGTTGCGGAAATAAGGATCACACTGCATATAACCGGTAAAATCATTCATCCAGCCCATGTTCCACTTATAATCAAAGCCCAGGCCGTTTTCCTTTACATCACCGGTAATCTGCGGCCATGCTGTAGATTCCTCTGCAATCAGAACCGCTCCTCTGGTCTGCTTTTTAAAGACACTGTTCAAATGCTTTAAGAACTCCACTGCCTCCAGATTCTCGTGACCGCCGTAAATATTGGCTACCCACTCGCCGTCATTCTTGCCGTAATCCAGATACAGCATGGAAGCAACTGCATCCATACGGATACCGTCAGCATGATACTCCTTCGCCCAGTAAAGCGCATTGGCAATCAGGAAGTTGGTCACCTGAGGACGTCCGTAGTTGTAAATCAAAGTACCCCAGTGAGGATGAGAGCCCTGGCGGGGATCCTTGTGCTCATAAACACAGGTTCCGTCAAAGCAGGCCAGTCCATAGGCATCCCGCGGGAAATGAGCCGGAACCCAGTCCAAAATCACACCGATTCCCTGACTGTGCATATAATCCATGAAATACATAAAATCATCCGGAGTTCCGTAACGGCTGGTCGGCGCATAGTAGCCGGTTACCTGATATCCCCAGGAGGCATCCAGCGGGTGCTCCATCACCGGCATCAGTTCTACATGGGTATAGCCCATGCTCTTAACATATTCAGCCAGACGAGGCGCAATCTGCCGGTAGTTATAAAATTCAGAGCCCACAATGTCATTGCCCTCTTCGTCCTTCTCCGTATGCTTGCGGATCCAGGAACCAAGATGCATCTCATAAATAGACATGGGCTTTTTCTTCGTATCAATCTTTTCCCGGGCTGCCATCCAGGCATCATCACTCCAGGAAAACTTATTCATATCCCACACAACAGAAGCTGTGTTCGGACGCATTTCAGAATAATTTCCATAAGGATCCGCCTTTAACATAGGCTCGCCCTTCTGGTTTTTAATCTCAAATTTATAAATATCGCCTTCTCCCAGGCCTGGAATAAACAGTTCAAACACGCCGGAATCGCCCAGACGGTTCATCTGATAGCGGCGTCCGTCCCACTGGCAGAAATCGCCCACTACACTCACACGCATTGCACAGGGAGCCCACACAGAAAAGCTGACTCCGGATACTCCGTTTATCACCATGGGATGTGCACCCATTTTTTTGTATACATCATAGTAGATACCTGCTTCGAACTTTTTCAGCTCTGCCTCGGTATACTGAGATGCAAAGGCATAGGGATCATGGCTTTCCACTGTAATCCCGTTGTCATAAGTAATCAGAAGCGTATAGGCAGCCTGATTCTTCCGCGGTATCAGCACTGCGAAAAATCCTGCTTCATCCTGCTGCTCCATCGGATATTCTTTTCCTCCGGCCGTTATCTTCACTGTCACAGCCTGCGCATTGGGAATGAATGCCTGAACCAGAAATCCCGCCTCTGTCATATGCGGCCCCAAAAGGCGTCCCGGCTCTGCGGCCTCTGAATAAACAATCTCCTCAATCCCAGCCCAATCCATCATATCATACAAAACCTTATCCATGAAGCAACCCCCTCACATTGAACGAAACCGCCCGAAGTCCCCCTTTCTGCGCCGGACTATCGCCGGAAACAGAAGGATCTCAAACAGTTCTTACCCGTCTTGTTATCATTTTTTCAAATTTTATTATACCTGATTTTCCGCCACATAGCAACGGCATTACCGTTTCTTTACCTCTTTTTTTCCGAAATCGCCCGAATGGCAATCTGGTCCCTTCCATCCGTAAATAAAAGGCAGAACATTAACTTGTACTTACTAAAAAATAATATGAACCGATGTATCCTGAACCAATTCTAAAAACAGAATATTATCAACCACTTCCGTTGCTAAAATCACGGAATGATCATCCTGTACCTTACTGTAAGTAATTTTACGTATATCCTTCCTGTAATCTCCCAGATTTTCAATGCTTATTTTCCCATCACGGAAAAGCTGGCAAAGAATAGCATCATTACTCTTATATGAAACCGGTACCGGTGTTCCTAAAGTAAATAGTTCTCTTAAACTGGCCTCGGCTTTACGCTGAAATTCATAAGTATCACCATCTTGTGAATATATAGTCAATGCCTCTGTTTCCGGATAATACCAGGAAACCACTTCGGCCAAAATTGTGATAGAAACCTCTCCAGCATTCTTCTTTTTTATTCTGCCCGAAGATAACATTTGACCTGGTATCGGCCACTCGTCATAAAGCTTGTTAATCCAGTCTTTATATGCATCCATATCAAGTACATCCGACTTTTCTACAAAACGACGCAATTTGTAATTCTCGTTATTGTCATCACTCACCCTTCCTCGTAATCATAAAGATTTCTTTCATAATATTTTTCAAAAATTCTTCATTATCTTTATGGTAATTAAGTTCTGGATTTGTGACCTCGCTTCTTCTTATCCGTTCCTGCAAGGACGATGCATTGACTACATAAGATGGTTTTACCAGACTATCATCCAGACCAAGTTCCTGAAATCTTTGTGGCATATCCTCAAATTCCACATCAAAAACTTCCTTTATTCTTTTTGCTAATGTTTCATTTTCGCTCCGAATCGCATATTCATAAAGAGAGAGCAACACTGCTTTATATGGGGCCTGAAATACTGACATACAGAGGAATATTTTTGAAACAAAATCCATCTCAGGAAGTTCTATAAAATATCTGTCAACGTCCGCTAACAGCATACTTGCTGCAAAGCATTCAGCCTTTCGTTCCTCTATCGTATTATCTCTTTCAATAAAATGATCAAATGACACCTTATCAAAAATAATATGATAAATTTCATGCCATGCTGTAAAATATTGATTTGCACGAGGCAGTGCTGTATTAAGAACAGGTATTATTTTCCCGTTTTTTACAAAAATTGCTCCACTCCAAAATTTGTCTTCAATAGGCATCTGAATCAGACCAAATCCCTGTAAAATCAGTAAAGCAAGCTGCGGTCTTGATGCAACCTTCATAATCGCAGGATTCATCTGTAATTTCATTGTCTGCCCTGACACTTCGTTTCTGATTTCATTATTCTTTTTTATAACGGAATCTATATTCGCAGCAGTTATTAATTCGCTCATACACACACATCCTTAATAATATATTGCACACAGATCAATAACATCAAGAAGCAGGTTGTACTGCTTCTTCGCTGTTTCGCTCATCTCATGTTCCAAAGGGGCATTCTGGGAAAACACTGCTGCTGTAACCGGCCTGGCAGATACAGAATGGTAAAACAACAACTCTTCTGCTGACATATTTAACACTTTCAAAATCTTCTGCAGATGACGATCAAATGTACTTTTATTGTCAATAGCACCATTTAACAATCTATCTAATGTCGGACGTGATATCTCTGCCTTACCGGCAAAGGACACTTTCGTGTAACCTTTATCTCTGATACATTCCTTTAACTTTGAAGCCACCAGACTTCTTTGTTCAAATAATTCATCAAACCTCATTGTGATGACCTCCTTCTATATTGAAATAAACAGGATATGTTTTTCTCTCCCCTCTGCATTATCCTCTATGAAGCAGCAATCCAGATGAGAAGGGCGGCCAGCCCTATGTAATTTCTTACAATGTAAGATTCTATCTCTCCTGTTTTTTATTTTTACCATAAAATATAGTTAAATGCACAATATGTACTATAACAGAAACAGGAGGATTACCTTTATGAAAGCTCTTTACAAATCTGCCCCTGGTCCCGGTCACCTGAGCCTGGAAAATCGGCCTGCTCCTGTCTTAAATGAGACAGACAACGTTCTAATCCGTGTCCGGGCCTGCGCTGTCTGCGGAATGGATCACAGAATTTTTCATGGCTCTTATCCCTGTACGCCTCCATTTATTATGGGGCATGAATTAATCGGTACAGTAGAGAAAGTTCTGAACAGTACAGACTCTGTTCAGCCGGGAGACCGTGTCACCATTCAGCCGCATCTGTACTCCTGCGGTGTCTGTCCTGTCTGTCAGTCCGGATTCCCGCAGTTCTGCAAAGACAAACGTACCGTTGGCATTGATCGTGACGGTGCAATGACCGAGCTGGTTGCTGTTCCCTCATCCTGCGTCCATCTGGTTCCGGAAGAAATTCCAGACAGCCTGGCCTGCATTCTGGAACCTTTCTCTATGATCTATGGCAATCTGGTTCCCGCCATCCGCAAAGAAAAAGCAAAAAATGTTGTTATCATCGGAGCCGGACAGGTCGGTATGATGGCTCTCGTTTCCGCAAAAAGCACAGGCTGTCAGCAGATCATCATCTCCGGAACCACAAAAGATACCGGATACCGATTCTCTGTCGCACAAAAGCTTGGCGCAGACCAGACTATCGACAGCCTTACCACAGATCTCCCAGGTCATATCCTGGAGCTGACCGGGGGAACCGGCGCAGACATTATTCTGGATGCCAGCGGTTCTGACACTGCCATTTCTCAGGCAATCCAGGCTGTAAAAAAAGGCGGACTGATTCTGGCTATGGGCATGACAAGAAAGGAGAATATTTCCATTCCCTGGGATACCTGTCTCAAAAAAGCCATCCGTCTCCAGTTTTTTATGCAAAGCAATTACACCTATATGGATGAGGCAATTCAAGCCTTTTCTCATCCATATACGGATCTGTCTCCCCTAATCACAAAAGAAATGCCGCTCAGTCAGTGGAAAGAACTTTTTCAATATATGGATACCCACGATACCTTAAAAAACGTTCTCTATATCGACTGATAAATCAAAATCCCATAACAAACGGACCGCTGCAAAATGAATCATCATTCATGGAGCAGCGGCTCTGTTTTTATGCTTAAAACTGCAGGATTTCTATACATAAAACGAGGGGTATCGCTCAACCATCTGATTTCATGATGATTTCGCGACACCCCCCGTCTGTTTTATTCAGAGGAAATTTGTCATCACATTATCTGCATCTTGAACATACAAAAAGATGCTTTTTTCTTAAAAATTTTCGGTCTAGGAAACGGCACCTGCCGCTTTTTTAGCCTCCCACTGCCGGTATCCATAAAAGGCGGCAAACAGTACGATACCTGTCAGTGAGCTCCAGAAATTAGGTACAATTACCAGACAGATAATTCCCAGATAAACTGCCCGTTCCACCAGTGTAATCTTCTTCTCCACATATCCCTGGAATGCGATAGCCAGAGAGTATGCAACTACCAGACCGGAAAGCCAGGTCATCAGAGTCTGTATATCAAAATGGAACGTTATATAATCCGGATTCAAAGCAAAGGCAAACGGCAGGATAAATCCTGTAATTCCAATCTTCACTGCCGTAAGTCCCAGTTTGACCGGATTTTCCTCTGCAATTCCCGCTGCCGCATAAGATGCTACTGCTACCGGCGGAGTAATTGCAGATAAGGATGCAAAGTACAACAGGAACAGGTTTGCTGCCAGAACCGGTACACCCAGTCCCGTCAGAGCCGGGGCAATCGCAGTTGCACAAACAATGTAGGCTGCGGTGGTAGGAAGACCCATACCAAGCACTGCACAAACCAGCATACTTAAAATCAGGCTTGGGATCAGCGCGTTGTTTCCAAGCTGAACAATAAAGTTACTGAACTTCAGACCCAAACCAGTCAGAGAAAATACGGATACTACAATTCCGGCAGTTGCACAGGCGCCAACTACTGCACAGAGAGATTTTGCAGCTGCCACAGCACCATCTACTACTCCTTTTATCGTCATCCTGTCTTTCTTATCTAAAAATCCCAGAACAAGAATTGCTGCAATCGACCAGATCGCTGCTTTCATCGGAGTAGTCTTTAATCCGATCATCATAATCAGCAGCACTGCCACCGGAACAAACAGCTTCATTCCTCTGGCCAGAGACTGCTTCAGATCCGGAATCTGATCCTCCGGAAGTCCCTTCAAATCAAAACGCACTGACTCTAAATCTACCATCTTAAACAGACATACATAGTACATCACTGCCGGCAATACTGCTGCAATACAGATTTCCGCATAAGAAATACCGGTAATATCTGCCATTACAAAAGCTGCTGCTCCCATAATCGGAGGCATAATCTGTCCTCCGGTAGATGCAACCGCCTCTACCGCGCCTGCGAATTTTGCCCGATACCCGTTCTTTTTCATCAGCGGAATCGTAAAAGCGCCTGTACTTACTACGTTAGCCACACAGCTTCCGGAAATGGTTCCGAAAAATGCGCTGGCAATTACTGCCATCTTCGCCGGACCGCCTCTCTTGCGCCCTGCTGCTGCAATAGCAATATCCTGGAAAATCTGATCTGCACCAGACACAGCCAGGTAAGCTGCAAACAGTAAAAACAGATATACATTTGTTGCCGAGGTTCCGATAGGAGTACCGTATACGCCCCGATCGCTGAAAATCGACAGGGTAATACGCTGTGCATTATAGCCTCTGTGGCCAAACAGCCCCGGAATCTTATCACCAAAATACGCATATAAAATAGCAATAATGGCGATAATTGGAAGAACATTTCCCAAAACCCGGCGTCCGCTTTCCAGTGTTAAAAGTGTTACAATAATTCCCAGCACAAACATTTCCTGAGTCAGCTGGTTATTCTGCATCATCTGAGAATAGGCATCAAAATTAAGTACTACATAAAATCCAATAAGTAATGCCAGAGCAATCATAACCCAGTCAATGATGCGGCATGCTATAATAAATCCTTTTGATTTGTTTTCCCGTTTTCGTCCCAGCGGATAGTACAGAAAAATCAGAACCATTCCAATCATCAAATGCCAAGCATAAAACATAATGCTGGGAAGGGTGAATATCGTATAGTTCCCTACATGAATGAATACAGCAAAAAGGGAAATTGCGATAATAATCCACTTAACTATTTTCTCATAAGATATTTTCTTCTCCAAACCATTTTCTCCTTTTGCTTACTGTAAAGTAAATTCCGTGTCTGTGCTGTCAGAAACCTGGCAGCACAGACACGGGCAGTCTGCCTATAAAATTTTCATTTTTTATCCCTGATATTCTGCAGGAATCAGTTCCTGCGGAACCTCGATTCCCACTTCTTCCAGATATCTCACAACGCCTGCGTGAAGCGGGCAGTTAAAGTTCAGCGTATTTTCCGGAGTTACATTGGTCAGTCCCTTATAAACCTCAACCAGCGGAGGATTGTTTTCCATCAAAGTCTTGGTAATCAGATATACATAATCCTCCGGTACATCAGAACTGGTACATAATACATTCCACTCAATTACAACTGGCAGATCCTCTGTCACACCCTGGTAAGAACCAGCCGGCATATTTCCTGCTTTCATAAAGGAATAGGTGCTGGTCAGATAATTCTGCTCTTCCTCTGTCAGACCGATAAAGGTCAGTTCTTTGGTTGCTTCCAGCTCTGTAATTGCTGCGAAAGGCGGCAGAGAGTATAAGAGAGCTGCATCTACCTGGCCGTCACTTACAGCCGTTGCCGTAGCAGAATGACCGTCGTTAAAAATATCCTTCGGATTTACTCCCATAGCCGGGAAAGCTTCCCTGTATACAGAATCCATTGCTGCGCCCTTGGAACCAAATCCTACAATTTTACCGTTTAAGTCCTGAAGGGTATTCAGATTAGAGCTCTTCAGAGCATAAATTGTCAGGTAAGAGGGATACAACGGCAGCATACCGCGGATCTTATCTAATGGCTTTCCGTTCGTCCACTCTGCTTCGCCCTTTAATGCCTCATCAATACTGGAGGTCATGGTTACGCCAAACTCTACATCACCGTTCTGGAGCATAGTAAGATTTGCCGTTCCTCCTCCAGTCTCCTCTGCTGTCATAACAAAATAATCAGGAAGCAGGTTATTCACTACCGTAGCAATGCCGCCGCCTACTACATAGAAGTTTCCGCCTGCAGAACCGCCGCCTACGGAATACCGCTCCGGAGAACCAGGAACTGCTACACCGGCGGTATCTGCAGAAGCCGAATCACCGCTGCCTGCCGCTTCTGAAGCTGCGGCACTGCTTCCAGCAGCTTTTGTATCAGCAGGTTTCTCTCCTGACTGTCCTCCGCATGCAACCAGTGACAGTGCCATTGCTGCGCTTAATACCAACGCCATCATTTTTCTCATATTGTAAGTCCCTCCTCAAGTTTATTCTTTTTCATCTAATGGTGTCATAAATATACGAATTCCCCTAAATGCCTTTCCTTTCACCAGGCCTCCTCCGTACACCTTTCCTTCTCCGGTGGCGCAGCTGGCATGGATATGGACAAACAGGGGGCTGGTTTTATCCGGATAGACCTTTGCCAGATTTTCATCCATCCGCTCCCGTTTCATCACCTCGCCGTTAAAGCTTAACAGCTCAGCTGCCCCTGGACATTCATTTGTTGCCAGATTCATTGGAATACTGTTGTCAATTGGTGCGTTGTAAGCGCTGTCAATAATGGAGCCTACGGCACCTACAATAAAGACCTCCTCCCAGCCTTTCTCCAGAATATAATCAGAGATCACCTGGCGAATATCCTCTCCCCGGTTGACCGTCACCTCATATAACCCTTTCATTCCTTTCTCCTTAATGCTCCACCTTTTTCATTGCCTGACTGGCTGCTATCAGAATCGGATCATAGACCGGTGCCACAGACGGAGAATAGACCAGATCCAGCTCATTAATCTCTTCTACTGTCATTCCGCAGGTTATTGCCGCCACAAAAACATTCATTCGTCCGGCAACACTTTCGCTTCCGATTCCCTGGGCACCCAACAGACGCCCGGTCTTTTTATCCAGTATCAGACAAAGCTTATTGTCCCGGCTTCCCGGATAGTAGGATGCCCGATCGCCTTTGGTAATAACAGAGCTTACTGCATCATAACCGGCTGCCTTTGCCTGGCTGAGAGTAAGACCGGTTGCTGCAATATACAAATCAAACACCTTTGTCACCATGGAGCCTAAAACTCCTTTAAAGGTTTCATGGCCGCCTGCCACATTGCCCCCGGCAATTCTGCCCTGCTTATTGGCTGTAGTCCCCATGGGAACATAAGCTGCCTCCCCGGTAATTCGATTCTTCATCTGCACACAATCTCCGCATGCATAAATACTGGGATCTGATGTCTGCATCTCATCATTCACTGCAATTCCACCCTTTATTCCCAGCTCCAGTCCAGCTTTCTTCGCCAATTCTGAATTCGGCATTACTCCAATACTCATTAAAATCAGATCTGCCTGTATCTCCTGGCCGTTTCCATCCCTGACTCCTGAAGCTGTTTTTCCGTCTGTCAGGATTTCCTGAACACCTGTTCCCAGATGAACGTGGACACCATGATTCTCCAGTGTTCTTAAAACCTCCTCAGAAAAGCTTTCCTCTAAAAACGGAAGCAGTCTGGGCATCATTTCATAAATGTGAACCTCTACACCGGACAATGCCATTTCCTCTGCCACTTCCAGTCCGATGAATCCGCCGCCTACAATCACAGCCCGCCCTTTGGACTCTGCCCTGACTGCATGCTTTAATCTGATTCCATCCTCTACTGTTCGCAGATAATACACACCCTCCGCATCCACTCCGGGAATATCAGGCCGAATCGGACGGGCTCCGGCTGCAATCACCAGTTTATCATAGGTATGTACCGTTTCCTCTCCATTGTCCAGATTTTTTACAGTCACTGTTTTTCCATCCCGGTCAATGTCTGTCACCTCAGCATGGATATACGTCGGCACTCCCCGCTTATTCGTCATCTGCTCTACAGTCAGGCTCACCAGATCATCCGGCTCTGCAATCATTCCTCCCACAAAATATGGTAAGCCGCAGGCACCGTAACTGATATATCCAGATTTTTCAAAAACCTGAATCTCCATCTCCGGTTTCACACGCTTTGCTTTGGAGGCGGCGCTGAGACCAGCCGCCGTACCTCCAATTACAATCAGTTTTTCAGACATATGGATTTCCCTTTCCGGTTTGCTTATTTTACGCCATACTTATCAATAACGCCCATCTCGCCCATCATCTTTTCCAGATTTGCCAGTTTCTGTCCTGTATACTCCTCATAAGGCTTTCTTAAATGACCGCCCGGAAGTCCCAGCACCCGTAAAGCTGCTTTAATAACAATCGGGTTGCTGAAGGTGTAAAGCTCCTGCAGAAGCGGGAACCACTTAAAATATTCGCTCCGGCACTCCTCAATAATCTCCATGCTGGTCCACGGTCTGGAATATAATGCTGCTTCTTCCGGAATAATATTTCCTCCAATGTTTGCAGTTCCGGTTCCGCCTACACCCAGAGTCGGGATTACGATAGAATAGTGCGGATAATCACAGCACATGATCTTCACTTTTCCTTCGCACAGACGCTGTACCTGCACTAACTGCTCTACGCTGGGCATTGCCTCTTTATCTACTACAAAATTAGGATGTGCATCAGAAAGCTTTTTAATCGTTTCCGGCATTACCTGTACACCAAGACGGCTGGGGTTATTATAAATACCGCAGGGAATGTCTACTGCACTCATACAGGTATCCAGATGCGTGTGAGCTGCATGCTGATTAATCAGAACATAAGGAGGAACTGTGAAAATTACGCCATCTGCCCCTTCTTTCTCACAGTACTGAGCAAACTCTACACTCATTTCGGTAGTGAAAGAAGCTGCACTGAAGAACACCGGAATTTTTCCCTTTGTCATAGAAATAACTTCTTTTACAATAGCCTTCTTTTCTTCCTGTGTCAACAGCGTTACTTCGCCGGCAGAACCCAGAATAAATAACTGGGATGTGCCATACTTGATCTGACGATTGATCAGTGTCTCAAATCCCTGAAAATCAATTTTGTTGTCCTCCGTAAACGGAGTCGGCATTGCTACCCAAGAACCCTGTAAATTTGTCATAACGATTCCCTCTCTTTTCTTTTTGATTTTTATAATTATTTTCATTCTGCAGCTGTTCAGAACCGGCTCTGAACAGCTGCAGAATTTATTTCAGTGCAAACCGATTGGTATCAAAACCTTCCGCTGCAGGAACCTCTGTTTTTCCATCTACAATTAAATCTGATACCAGCTTTCCTGTAGCAGGCGCCAAACTGATTCCGTCTCCTTCATGACCAGCTGCCATAAAGAATCCGGGAACCCCGTCCACATAACCAATCAAAGGCCGTCCATCTGGAGTGTAAGGCCGCAAACCGCCCATAGTCCGGATGATATTGAGATTTTTCAAACCAGGAACCAGGTGTACGGCATTACTCAGAATGGTACTCAAACCATCTACCGTATTGGAGACATCATACCCTACAAATTCTCTGGTTGCTCCAAACATCACATTGCCTTTTTCTGACTGGGTCAGACATAAGCCAACTCCCAGCTTTGCTTTCATTGATGTATCTTTCTTTAAAACCTCCGGATGATGCTTCGCTACAATATATCTTGCATTGATCACGCTTCTGTGAATAAATTCAGGCACTGTCTCTGTTATAAATGCCTGGCCGCGTCTCGGTGTAATGGGAATCTTCAGTCCAGCCATTGCTCCGATTTCCGGTGCCCATACGCCTGCTGCATTGACTACTGTATCTGCGTAAATGGTACCCTCCTGCGTTTCTACGCCTTTTACAGCACCATCTTCCATCACCAGTCCGGTTACCGGACATCCTGTTTTAATAACAGCCCCTAACTCTTCCGCCTTATCTGCAAATGCCATGGTCAGCATATACGGATTTACCTCACCGTCCCAGTCACAGCAGGCTGCTGCAACAAAGGCATCCGGATTCAAACCGGGCTGCATTGCAAGAGCTTCCTCTTTTGTAATAATTTTAGAAGGCAGTCCCAGTTCATTCTGCTTTTGTACAATTTCCTGCATTACCTTCAGTTCCGGTTCTGATTCAATCAAAACCAGGTATCCCTTTTGTACAAACTCCAGTTTTCGTCCCAGCTCCTGTTCCAGCTTCTTAAACATCTCCAGGCTGTAAATGCCCAGAACCAGATGTTCATTGGGAGCCTTGGACTGCAGAAGAATTCCCTGATCACAGGCTCCGCTCGAACCATTTACCAGGTACTTTTTTTCCAGCAGAATGACTTTTTTTCCTCTCTTCGTCAGATAATAGGCAATGGCACTTCCAATCACTCCACCGCCGATAATGACTACATCAGTCCTCATGCGCTGCCTCCCTTCCCTCCTCTTCCAGGCCTGCGGCCATATCTCCAATATTCAAAAGACGTACAGGAAAACGCTGGGAATGGCCGTGGCAAAGATCCAGATCTATTTTCTGCTCCCGCAGCATTTTTTCAATGTTTTTTCTGCAGGTCATCCCCTGACATACCCCCATGCCTGCATGGGTTCTCATCTTAATCGCCTTTAAACTGTCTGCCCCTGCGGCAATCGCCCGCTTAATATCTCCCACTGTAACCTCTTCGCAGCGGCATACATAAATATTATCATCCTCCGGCTTCCACTCATTCATCTGCGTTCACCTCCTGCCCGGCAACAAAATGGCGATTAATAAAGCGAACTTCCATCACATATTCTTTCGGGATTTCTACTGTAACAATTGCCGTATGATCAAATGCCTTCGCTGTTCTCACCTGATGAACCACTCCCTTTGTCACAAACTGTCCCAGACGATCCGTACAGTCTACTGTCTGGCCTTTAACCGGCAGCGGCACATATTCATAAGGGAAGCTCACTAACGCTGTTTTCTCACTGTATACTGCATTTAAACCGAAAATAGCCAGTCCGGGACATCTCGTCATACAGATTCCGCAGCCGTTACATTTTTCCTCGTCCAGTGTAGGAAGGCCTGTGATTTCTTTTCCTACAGTTATGGCTCCCCTTGGGCATGCCTCTTCACAGGGATTGCAGGGAATCTGCTGAAGACATTCAATACAGGCCACCGGTCCCAGCTTCATCCGCTCTTCTGACGGGATTCCAGGTCCACTCAATCTCGTTTTATTCATACCTGCACCCCACTTTCTTCCCATTCCTCATAATCCCGCTCTATTTTTGCCTTGGCATCTGCCCTGCGGCTTCCAAACTGTCCGCTTCTCAGAAGATTTAAACGCTCATGAATTTCCCGCTGCTTTTCTTTGGCTGTTTCTTTATCTAAATAGCCCAGGCTTTCTGCCGCTGTTACGCCTGCCAGCCTTCCTTCCTCCATAGCGGTACTGGCTTCCTCTACTCCTGCAATATCACCGGCAACATATATATCCGGGTTTGTGGTTTTCATTCCATCATCATGCATTGGCACTACGCCGCCCAGAGCAGGACTTACAGTCATTTCACAGCCTCCCAGCTCTGCCAGTTCCGTCATGGGAGTCAGTCCCACTGCCATACAAACCGTATCTGCCTCCAGTACCTTTTCTGTTCCCGGCACCGGATGGAACTGCTGGTCAAGCTGAACAAGCTCTACTTTTTCCACCCCGTCCTTGCCTGTTACCTTCTGAACTGTGTGAGAAAGATAAAAAGGAACGCCGGCCCTCTTCAGCTTATTGGCATGTACCCCATAACCTCCAATCGCCGGAGCTGCCTCAACCAGTCCCACAACCTCTGCTCCGGCCTGAAGCAGCTGATAGGAAACAATCAGTCCCACATTTCCGGATCCTACCATAACCACTTTCTGTCCCGGCAGCACATGATGCAGATTGATCATGGTCTGCGCTGCTCCTGCCGTCATAACACCCGGTAAAATGGAACCCTCAAAGCACAGATTGTTTTCATTGGCTCCTGTAGCCAGAATAATCTTTTTTGCATGAAGCTTTTTCACGCCATCCCTGTTTCCATAAAGCACATGGTTTTCTGAAAAAATTCCATATACCGGATATCCCAGCTGCACCTCTACTCCCAGTTCCTCAGTTTCCTTCAAAAGCATTTCTCCAATTCGAAATCCTCTTGTTCCCGCCCGGTGTACTCTGGAACCGAAAAATTTATGAATCTGTTTAAAAAGCTGTCCTCCCGGTCTTAAATTCTCATCAATTATCATAACCTGAACACCGGCCTTTGCTGCCTCACAGGCTGCAGACAGACCAGCCGGACCAGCACCTACAATCAAGAGTTCTACTTCCCTCATTCTCGTCCCTCCCATTGTCCAAGGCCTTTCTGAGTTTCCACTACCATTCCCTCACGAACCGGAGTCACGCAGGTTCTGGTGTTCGGAACTCCATCTACCACCATTTTGCAGTCATTGCAGCGTCCGATTCCACAAAAAATTCCTCTTGGCTGATCCTTTTTTTCCGTGTGTCTCATAATGCGTACACCTGCTGCCAAAAGAGCCGCTGCCACCGGTTCTCCCGACACTGCCGGAATTTTTTTCCCGTCATAGATGATGTATGTATCCGGCTCACGAAGCTCTTCCAGAATCGGATGCTCCATCACCCGATATGTTTCTCCCATGTAAAATCCCCCTTTCTTTTTCGTTTCGGCATTTTGTCTGTAATGCCAGTATTTTCACTCATCCCGCTTTTCTTCTCATGTCATTTTGCACTGTTTTTTAATTTCTTTATTGATTTTATAGTGCAAAAAAGAAGTTCATGTACGTATCATACATGAACTTCTTTATTTATTCTATCTATTGAAAAACATTGTTGCAATCGACTATTTGTATAAAATGTTACACTTTTCGCTTTCTTGTTCTATTTCTTTTACCTCAGCTAATATTTATCATCCTCCATATTCTTGGCAAATTTTCTATACTCTGCCGCATTGATCTGAATCTTGTGATTCAGCATTCGGATAAAACCTTCTGCACACATCTCACTGATCAATTTGCTCACCGTTACTCTGGCGCCGCCCACAATCGTACTAAGTTCGTACTGCGTATAAGAAACATTCATTCCATACCAGGCTCCCTCAATCAGCCTGGACGTATCTGCTGCTGAACAGAATAAAAGCTTCAGCCTGTCCTTGCAGGAATTAAATGTAATGTTCTCAATCTCATGGCGCATAATCAGCATCTTCTTGGAATAGCTGCACAAAATAGTTTCACGAAACAGCTTATTCGTGTCCATCAGATAATCATACTCCTGAAGCGGAAGCTTATAAAGAACACTTTTTACCTCTGTTTTTGAATACAAACCTGTGGGTTCTGACAAAGAACAGGGCGTTTCTCCATAAAACCAGCCTGCTGCCAGTGTATATAGAATCTTTTCTGTTCCATCCAGCGACATCATATAATGGCAGGTACGCCCGCTGGCAACATAATATACCCCATCCAGAATCATTCCAGGCTCTAAAAACACCTTTTTTGCCGGATAAGTTAAAATTGTAGATCGCTCCTGAATTAATTTCTCTAAATCCTTTTGTGTCTCGTTCGGTTTTGTCAAACTTGATTTACTCCACAACATACCCTGTTTCACTCCCTTTTCGGTAAAATGTTTCAATCTATTTTAAGTATTTTATCATGATTTACAGGCTTCGTCAAATTCCATGGAGCAATAAATTGTATCTGAATTCCATAAGAAAAACCCTAGAGTTACATCCCCAGGGCTTTCTGTTAAGCCAGCTGTCACTATCCATCCATTTCAAATGCAGAAGCTGGTTTCTTTACCTCTTTTTTTCCGAAATCGCCCGAATGGCAATCCAGATGAGAAGAGCAGCCAGCCCGACCTGGACCACCAGACTGACGGATGCCCAGTGGGTAATTACCACTCCCTCCATTTCATTTCCAAACCACTGTCCTGCGTTGACTGATACCCGTTCCCGTCCGGTCAGACGGCTGATAATCAAAAGAAAGGTTGCTGCCGGATTGGCCAGCAGAAGATAAAGACAACCGCCAGAGCCCCTCTGAATCACCGCCTGCCCGGCAGATGCCAGATACGCATCCAGCCGCATACTTCTCATATACCAGACAAAATAATTAACTGCGCAGGTTCCTGCCATCACAGCTGCTGTAATCCCGTAGGATGCCACTGTTGCCATTGTTGTCCTGCTGGCCAGAGCAGAACAGCACACCCCCAGACTTCCCACCAGAAGAGATGCTGCCGCAAAACATAAAAGAAGAATCAGAATATCTGACAGGGTAATTCCCCCATATACAAATACCATGGCAATGACCGGAAAACTGGATGCCACCAAAAGAGCCATGGTGCTTAAAGATGCCATCAGCTTTCCCACTACAATTTCCCAGGGACGCATTTTTGTAGCCATCATCAGTTCCAGAGTCTTCCTCTCCCGCTCTCCGCTGATACTGCCTGCTGTTATGGCCGGCATAATGCAGATCAGCATCACAAACTCCAGGGCTGCCACAAACAGATACAGATCCAGAAAGCTGGTATACTGCACCTCCGCTGTCAGCCGGACCTGGGCCAGAGTAGAATACATATTCAGCAGGGCAACCAGGGCCAGAATCCCGTTGAAAACAAGAAGAACAAGAGCCAGACGAATGCTTCTGGCACTGACCATAATTTCCCGCTTATAAACCGGATTCGTCTTCATAGGACAACACCACCTTTTCTTTCTGATCATCTGTAATTTGCATAAACACCGCCTCCAGACTTCCAGGCTCCCTGGTAAAACCAAGAACCTGGACATCCGCCTCAATCAGCTGCCGCAAAAGCTCACTTTCCTGTCCGGCGCTTCCTGTAAAGCTTGCCATAATATTGGAATCCTTTACCGTAATCGTCCGCACCAGCGGATGCTCCTTCAATACATTCAGCGCTGTCTCTATGTTCTTGTGAATCGTAATCATCACCGGTCTGGATGTCTGAATCCGCTCTACGATCTCATTCATGCTGCCGCTGATTACCATTTTTCCGCTTTCGATAATCCCGATATGACTGCACAGCTCCGACAGCTCTGACAGGATATGCGAACTGATCAGAATGGTTTTCCCCTGCTCGTTCAGCTCCCTGACAATCCCGCGAAACTCGATTCTTGTTCTGGGATCCAGTCCGCTGGTGGGCTCATCCATAATCAGAAGGGACGGATTGTGAAGCAGGGCTCTGGCCAGTCCCAGCCGCTGCTTCATGCCCCGGGAAAGGCTTTCCACAAAAAAGTCCGCTTTCTCCCCCAGGCCCACCTGCTCCAACAGCATATTGGAACGTTTTCTTGCCTGAAATCCCTCCATGCCGTAGCAGGAAGCAAAAAACTCCATATATTCGGACACTTTCAAATTGTCATATACCCCGAAAGAATCCGGCACATATCCGATCTTCTCTCTGAGCCCGTAGGGATCTGCCGCCGCATCCATTCCGTCTATCTCCACACTTCCGCTGTCCGCCTGCAAAAGCCCTGTCATAATCCGGATTGCTGTGGTTTTTCCCGCTCCGTTAGGCCCTACAAAACCATAGAGCGCGCCGTCAGCAATCTCCATATCCAGTCCGTTTAAGGCATGGTATCCTCCATATGCCTTTCGAAGATTTCTGATTTTCAGCATCAGCGTTCCCTCCCTGCAACCATCGGCATCGGAAGCTGCAGATCATTGTAGCCTGCAATGCCGTCATATACATACCGCACCGTCAGTGTATTTCCCGGAGACAGATAAGGACGAAGCTCCTCCACATCGAGAGTCTGTCCCTCCAGCTCCATCAAATCAAAGTTGCCTGTTCCGTAATTATAAAAATAAATGCTTCCGGTAAATACCTCAGTAAAACTGTTTCTGTCTGCCTCCAGAAATTCTTCATTGACAGATTCAAAGGTCAGACTCTCTACATCAATATCCTCACCCAGCTGATACTCCAGCGTCAGCGGTTCCATGCCTGCCATGGCATTCACAGAGGAATCATAGCTTCCGCTGACTACCTTCGGCTCCTTCATCAGCACAGAACGGTACAGAGAGCGATCCCGGGATGCATTAACCTCCATGGAAGCAGTCAGCATGGTAACTCCATAGGTTTCTGCCGTCTTGTCTTTTAAAAACAGAGTTTCCTCCTTCTGGCTGCTGAATGCAATCAGGCGCGCATCTGCCGTGTATCCGGACAGATAGTTGTCCATGTAAAATTTCAGCAGATTCGACCGTTCCATAGCCAGCAGATACTCTTTGTTTTTAATATCTGTCGGTCCAAAATCCCTCTCGCCTGTGATCCGGTCCGCCACAACATAGGAATTGCCCAGGGGGAACCGCACCAGCTCGTAATCCTCCAGATTTTTCGTCTCTCCTGCCTCCATATGGCCCAGAAGCACCATATTTCCATACAGCATTACTGCCGCATTCTCTACAGGAAACGGGAAATGGTTCGTTACGCTGCCCCCGATTTCTCCTTCAAAATAATCTACCGTTCCGTCAAATCCAATCTGATCCAGATTCTCCGATTTGTTCTCCAGCCGAAAATATCTGGAAGTAAAAGCGGGAATATTCTGTCCCTGAATCCGCACATGCTCATCTGTAGTTATAATCCCGGTCTGCCAGGGAGTTTCCTCTGTCATCTCCTCCCAGCCGCCGTATCCGCCCCAGTAGCTGCTGGTAATGGGAAGAACGGAATATTCCGGCGCCAGATCCACATAATAGGGACGATTATAGGGATTTCTCACATTAACATAAGTAGTATCCATGACGTAATCGCTGGTTACGTCCCGGATGGATGCATAGGTAAAAAATGTAGACCGGAATCTGGTGGGAATACCCATCATATAGATAATTCCCGCAAATACCAGTGACAGAACCAGCACACCCCTCCGGTAATAAATCTGCAGATCCCAGTTTTTCAAAAACAGATACAGGCCCGGTCCCAGCAAAATCAGATATACAGCTGTCACGGTCATATATAAAAACAGATTCGGCAGCTTATCCACATCTCCTGTGTCAATCAGGGTCTGCACAGACCAGTACCGATCGGAATTGCCGCTGTATACCAGCTCTGCCAGACGGTTAATCCTGTTTTCTCCCAGAAGGCTGGTGAACATATAGTCAAGAAATGAAGAATTTTTCTCACAAAACTCTCCGATATCTCCCAGATCAAAGGCTGCCACGGCAATGATTCCCTGTTCCTTGGCTGCCGCTGTAAGAAGCGGAAAACCGCTGCTGGAGAGAATTACATTTCCTCCGTGAAGAGAAACATCTACGCAGGGAACTGCCAGCATTCCTGCCCCCGGCTCATCCAAAGCAAAGTTCTCCCCCAGATTAATATGGCGCAGATTCGGAGCCTCATAGGACTCGTCAAGCAGCTCCGGCGCAAACCGCCCCAGAGTGTCGTCTACCCGTTCTCCCGTTCCCAGAATCAAAATGCCGCCGCCATGCACCCAGTACATAATTGCAGCAATCTGTTTTTCCGAGAGGTTGCGAAGCTTATAATCATTGACAACCAGCACATCCAGAAGATCCAGACCAATCTCCTCCTCCGGAAAATCCGTTTCATCCAGCTCAAAGGTTCTGGTTCTCAGAGTACTGTAATTGATTCCCGCTCCGTTTAAGTAAAACAGCTCTCCGGGATCATCAGACAGCAGGCCGATAAACATTTCCGGCACATCCCGGCTTACCTTCAGATTCACCGGCTTATACACCAGAGATTTACCCTCTTCATCTGAAACGGTAAAAAGGATCTGATCTCCTCCTGTTCCCAGAGGAATATAATACCGGGCGCTCATCACCTCTCCGGCTTCCGCCTGAACCTGATACTCATACTGGTATACCGTACCGTCGGATTCCATGACCTTGGCCTGCAGCATTCCGGAAAAGGCTTCTGTCCCGCTGTTGGAAAGCGCCGCATCTACCGGAAGATAGCGTCCGCCCTTTGCCGTATTGTCATAACCATAGCTCACATCCAGGGAAAGCTGAGGCGCATCCACACTCTGTGTCCCGGCTCCGCTGTCCTCTGCCGGCGCACCATTGCTGCCCGACGCAGCAGACTTCACCTCCGGCGCTGCCATCGCTGTTTCCGTCATATATAAAGCACAAAAAGCCAGCCCACCGGCCAGCAGAACAGCCGCCCCTCTGGCGGCCCATCCTGCCTTCGATGTTCTGACTGAAACGTTTCTTTCTTTCTGAGAATTTCGAATGCAGAGTCTCAAATTCATCACCCGGCCTTTCCGAAATGCTCTTTATTTACATCAAAATTAACCAGAAGCGTTACAGTAAATACCGTACCGTTCAAATCACTTTTCACGTCAATGGTACCTCCGTGCATATCTACAATATTTTTTACAATAGCCAGTCCCAGTCCTGTTCCTCCGGTATGCGTTGATCGGGACTGTTCCACGCGGTAAAACTTATCAAAAATCAAAGGCAGCTCCTCTGCCGGAATCACATATCCGTAATTCGTCACAGACACCGTCACCGTCTCCGGTCCTGCCGCCACATTCACCATCACCCGCTTGCCGTCTGCTCCGTACTTAATGGCATTGTTAATCAGATTATCAAAAAGACGGGCCAGCAGATTGCCGTCTGCTGTAATCACCTTGGCGGGAACATTGCTCTGCAGCTCATAGGAAAGCCCCTTATCCGCAAAATTCGGATAGGATTCCTCCAGAAGCTGCCCCAGCAGCTTGATAATATCCACCTGCGACACATGCATGGAAAGCCTGCCGTAGTTCATCTTGGTAAAACCAAACAGATCCTCAATCAGCTTTTCCAGCCGCTTGGCCTTGCTGTAGGCAATGTCTATGTATTTTTTCTGCATCTCTGGCGGCAGCTCCACCTTTCCGGAAAGCAGCTCCAGATACCCGATAATCGATGTAAGGGGCGTTCTGAGATCGTGGGCCACATTGGTAATCAGCTCATTTTTCGTCCGTTCTGACTCCCTTTCCTTGTCCATCAGCCAGCGGATATCCTCCACCATCTTATTCAGACTGGAGGCCATGGAAGAAAACTCGTCATCTCCCAGAACCTCCACCGTAGTATTCAGATCCCCTTCGGAAATATTGGTGACAGCATCTGAAATCCTGCTGATATAAGAGATGGATTTCTCCTGGAGAATCAAAAAGGTCACTGTAAAAATCACAATTCCCACCAGCACATAGCCCAGGACAATCACCGTATCAAAGCTGTTTGCCATAGACAAAAATGCATTGCTCCACTGCGCCTCTTCCGCATATCCGGCCAGCATGGAAATATTCGTCACTAGAAATATCTCCACCAGAAATGCCACCAGCGCACTGTAAACCACATTGGCAATAACCCTGGTATGATACCGGTGCCTTAAATCATTTTTTCCCGGAGCCTGGTTCTTACTTTTCAATTTTGTATCCTACCCCCCACACTGTGGTGATAATCTTGTCCTGCCGCTCGTCTTCCTTCATTTTGCCTCTCAGACGGCGGATATGTACCATAACTGTATTGTTGGCTTCATAAACCTTCTCATTCCACACCTTTTCAAAAATTTCATCGGTGCTGAACACCTTTCCTGCGTTGGAAGCCAGAAGATACAGAATATCAAACTCAATCGGCGTCAGCTTAATCTCCTCGTCATAAACTGTTACCTTATGATTGTCCTTATTGATCGTCAGTCCCCGGATGCTGATCTCATTTTTTGAGCTTTCATGAACATTGCTGTTGGGATTCAGCTGAGTATAACGCCGCAGCTGGGATTTCACCCGGGCAGTCAGCTCCAGCGGATTAAAGGGCTTTACCACATAGTCGTCTGCACCTGTTCCCAGTCCCAGAATCTTATCCAGATCCGTAGACTTGGCGCTCAGCATAATGATGGGGATGTTGTTGGTTTCCCGGATCTTCTTGCACATCTCCAGACCGTTCATCCCCGGCATCATAATGTCCAGAAGCACCAGATGAATGTCCTCCTTATCCAGAATTGCCAGCCCGTCCTGGGCATTGGATGCCTTAAATACTTTATATCCATCGCTGACCAGATAGATCTCCACCAGATCCGCGATTTCCTGCTCATCATCAACTACCAGAATATTAGTCTCTGCCATGTTGGTCTCCTCCTTGTGTGATTCTTTTCTATCGTATGGGGAAACCTGCAGAAGCTGCCTGTTTCCCAATGGTTCAATCTATTCATAAGTGTAACATAAAATACAGGTTTATGCCTTACTTTTTTCTGACAAAAGGTGTAAGAATTCCCATTTCTTCGCGTTCTTTCTGCAGGAGACCTTCAAGGCTAAGGAAGTGAAGCTCCTCAGTCCGTTTGTTAATAACAGAAATAACATAACTGCTAAAACTTATCCAGAGATGTGTTCCAGCTCCATTTTAGAACAGGCAGCTGCTTGTTTTGTGCAGAAACTGCCGGTTTCCTCCATAAATACAAAATAGACCCCTGTGATTGTGTAAAATCAGCCTTTTTTATTCTAAAATGCAAAATAAGTCTCTAAAATTGTGCAGGATCAGCCTTTTTCCCTCTAAAATGCAAAATAGCTCCTCCAAATTGTGCAGGATCAGCCTTTTTCCTTCTAAAATGCAAAATAGCTCCTCTAAATTGTGCAAAATCAGCCTTTTTCCTTCTAAAATGCAAAATAGCTCCTTATAAAACGGGCCCTGCTTTTCAGACAAACACGATTCCCTGATTAAACCACAAATTAATTTTCTAAACTTAAAACTTAACAACTGTTCTCTTGTTCTATACGCCAGCCATTAATATTATGGAATCATAGAAAAAACGGAGAATTGATATGAAAACAAATCAGATTATTCGCGAAAAAAGAAAAAAAATTATCACTGATGCAAAACAAATTGCAAAATTTTCGGGTACATCCACCTCTGCTGTAAGCAAATGGGCTACGCCCATCGTTGGCTGCAAAAGGAATATGAGGGCTGCCGCTTCACGACTCACATCGTTAAAGCGGCAGCCCTTCCGGGGTTTTCCCTATGCCTCGGCCGGCACAAACACTCTGGTATTGTGCACATCATGACCGGCTTCCTCAGCCGCTTTCTTTGCCATGGCAATCGCTTCCTCGCAGAACTGCTCCTGTGCGCACACCAGAACCTTTCCGCGCTTGTCAATCTTCTCATAGGTTCCGTCCGGCTGCAGCACATGAGCCTTCACATTATCCTCCAGCTGAACCTGAAGAATATGGATCACCTGTTTCTTTAACTCCGGATCCTCTACCGGGAACATAATCTCCACGCGCTTGTCAAGATTTCTTGGCATCCAGTCAGCACTTCCCATATATACCTCCGGACTGCCGTCATTTTCCACATAAAGAATCCGGGCATGCTCCAGGAAATTTCCCACAATGGAATGCACCGTAATATTCTCACTGAGGCCGGGGATTCCCGCCTTCAGACAGCAAATGCCACGGACGACAAGTTCAATCTTTACACCGGCGCAGGAAGCCTCATACAGATTTGCAATCACCTCTTTGTCACAAAGAGAATTCATCTTTGCCATAATCCGAGCCGGCTTTCCCGCCCGGGCATGCTCCGCCTCCCGCTTAATCATCCGGATACAGCGGCTTCTCAGCCACAAGGGAGCCAGAGCCAGCTTATTCCAGGTAGGCGGCTCCGAATATCCGGAAAGCATGTTGAAGACCGCAGTCGCATCCTCGCCCACCTGCGGATGGCAGGTCATCAGGCCGCAGTCTGTATACAGCTTTGCCGTAGAATCGTTGTAGTTTCCCGTTCCCAGGTGAACATAACGGCGAATGCCGTCCTCCTCTCTGCGAACCACCAGGGTAATCTTACAGTGGGTTTTCAGTCCGACCAGGCCGTAAATAACATGGCAGCCCGCCTTCTCCAGCTTTTTCGCCCAGTTGATGTTGTTCTCCTCATCAAATCTGGCCTTTAACTCCACCAGAACAGAAACCTGCTTGCCCCGCTCTGCCGCCTCTGCAAGAGCCGCAACAATCGGAGAATGACCGCTTACCCGATACAGGGTCTGCTTAATCGCCAGCACATCCGGATCCTTTGCCGCCTGACGCACAAACTCCACCACCGGTTCAAAGGTCTGGTAAGGATGGTGCAGAAGGATATCCCCCTTCCGTATATTGGTAAAAATATCATCGTCATTCATAAAAGCCGGAACCGGCTGAGGCGTATAAGACGGCGTTTTCAGCTCATCAAAGCCGTTCATTCCGTACATTTTCATCAGAAACGTCAAATCCAGAGGACCGTTAATTTCATAAATATCATCATTTCCCACGGAAAGCTCCCGTTTCAGGATCTTCAGGAGACGTTTATCAACCTTCTCCTCCACCTCCAGACGGATCACCTCGCCCCACTGGCGCTTCTTCAGCTGCTTCTGAATCTCCTCCAGAAGATCCTCCGCCTCCTCCTCATCCAGAGTAAAATCTGCATTCCGCATAATCCGGAAGGGATGGGCAGACACAATATTATAATTCAGAAACAGCTCCTTCATATTCCGCTCAATAATCTCTTCCAGAAGAATCACTCTCCGCTCCCCGTTTCCATCTGCAGGAAGCTCCACGATCCTGGGAAGGCCGGAGGGAACCTGAACCATGGCAAACTCCAGCCCGTCCTCTCCGTTCTTTTTCTGTACCAGAGCCGCAATATTCAGGGATTTATTCCGAATCAGGGGGAAGGGACGGGAAGAATCCACAGCCATCGGCGTCAGTACCGGATACACATTGTCATGGAAAAAGCGATCCACAAACCGTCCGTCTTCCGCTGTCAGTTCCTCGTGCTCAGAAACAATCTGAAGTCCCTGCTGCTTTAAAGCCGGAAGCAGAGAACGGTTGTAGGTAGAATACTGAAGAGCTACCAGCTCATGCGTTTTTTCTCCAATCAGTTCCAGCTGCTCCTCCGGCCTCAGACCTGCAATATCCGGCTTTTTATATTTTGCATGTACCATGTCCTTCAAAGACGCCACCCGAACCATAAAAAATTCATCCAGGTTTGATGCCGTAATACTCAAAAACTTCAGCCGCTCAAACAGCGAAATCGACTTGTCCCGGGCCTCATTCAAAATACGGAAATCAAACTCCAGCCAGCTCAGTTCCCGGTTTACATAATTCTTTGAATCCAGATAATTTAATTCTATATCAGCCATATTTTATACCCTCTTTTTCTGTTTTAACACCGGACGAATGCCAAAAATCTCCTCGAAAAAGTCTCCCTTTTCCGCAATGGACATGGCTTCCAGTGTTACATCACCATCATATTCCGTGGAAATCACCAGCATGTTTCCTTTTACACTCAGGCGGCAGTCAGACAGCTTTCCCGCGTGTCCCCGATCCATGGAATTGGCCAGACGGAGAATCGCCGTCAGCTTTCCGATAATCAAAGGCAGATTTTCCGGATTGGCCAGACGGCTGTCCCTTGACGGTCTTGCCTGCAGCTCTACCTCATTGTAACGGAACTCCTGAATATGATACTTTACCACATTGGCTACAATTTCCCGCTCCACATGGGACAGACCGATAATTTCCGTTCCCATGATAATATTGTAGGCGCATTCCGTAGCATCCCGCATGGTTACAAACTTTCCGCAGGAATGAAGATCTGCCGCAATCTGAAGCAGAAGCCGTTCCCGTTCCTTCAGTCCATGATATTTTTTCAGACTGTCAAACACCTTCAGAGCCGCCTGCTCCACAGCCTGAATATGAGGCATATGGCACTTGTACCGCTTTGCCATATTCCGGGAGGCCGCAATAATATCATTGGAAAAATTATGTTCAAACCGAATCAGCTTTTTCTCCTCCCCGTAATCTGCCGCTGTTCCGTCCGCCATGCGGATTCCGGGAACCCAGAGAATCTCCGCTCCGGTTACCTCCAGCATTCTTTTATAAATGGCGACTGTGGGAAACATCATAGATGCATATTCTCCGTTTACATCAAAGGCATCCTCCAGCTGGGCGCGGGTTTTTGTACGCATCCACTCAAAAAAGCTGTTGAACTTCTCTGCCGTCAGGCGATCGCTGCGGGCCAGCCCATTCAGCTTGTAATACATGGTCAGAATCGGATCTCCGATTGCAATCAGGTGTTTGATTTCCCGATCCTTTAAATACATCTTCCGGAAGGTCAGCAGCTCATTATCAATCAGCTCCATAACAAGAGACTGCTCTGCCTGGGCAGACAGCTTGACATGAGTAAGAATCTGGCGCAGCTTCAACACTCCGAGAGGAAGATTCTGGGTGGAAATCAGAGAATCCTTATCAAAAACAGATGCCTGCATACTTCCAAAGCCCACATCTACAATCGCTGTTCCCTTTTGAATGGTCTTCTGGAATTCTGATGCCTTGGCCGCAATGGCCTTGTAGCGGATAAAACGCTGCTCCGAATTGCTCAGTATCTTTACCTGAATTCCCGTTCTGACCCGGATCTGCTCCAGCACAATCTGGCTGTTTTTTGCCTCACGCATAGCTGTTGTCGCGTAAGCCCGATACTCGCTCACCTGGTATGTCTTCATAATGGATGCAAAATCCTTCAGAACCCGGCAGGTTTCCTCTACCATGTGATAACTGATTTTCCCGTCCTCAAAGGTATCCTTTCCCAGGGCAATCATATGCTTTACATGATCAATGGAACGGACTCCTGTTTTTTCAGAAATTTCATAAATTCCCAGCTCCAGTTCAAAAGATCCTACATCAATCGCCGCAAATGTTCGTACCATAGCCCCTCACTCCTCTCTGTCTGTTCCGCGTTTTCTCTGACCAGGCTCTGTCCGAAACCTGCCGTGTTCTTCTACCATACAAAACAAACTTAAAATTTGCGTAAAATCCAGGTTAAATATTCAGACGCGCCTTCGCTCCTGCAATATTTCCCTGGATTTTTCCTTTGTCTCAAATGTTCAGTTTTCTCAATAATTTCCAAGGATTCTAAAATTCAGCGCTTCGGCTCCAATGCCCTTTAATGCATTTTTTACTGCCGCATCCTCCAGATTTCCCTCGATATCCACGAAGAACCGGTATTCCCAGTTCCGCCCCGGTATGGGCCGTGATTCAATCATGATCATATTCACATGATTAAAAATAAAATGTCCCAGCATATTATAAAGAGTACCGCTGCGGTGAGGAAGCTCAAAGCAGATGCTGATCTTTCCCGCATCCCGGCGGTATACCTGATCCTTTGCAAGAATCACAAACCGGGTGGTATTTCCTTTGTTGTTCTGAATCGATGGTTTTAACACCTTCAAGCCATACAGCTTTCCGGCAATCTCGCTGGCCACTGCCGCCTGTGTCGGATCTCCGTCCTCAAGAACCTTTCTGGCGGCCACTGCCGTATTCTCCATACTGATCTGTTTCCAGTCTCTGTGGCTGTTTAAGTATGCAGAGCTCTGCATCAGCGCCTGCGGATGAGAATATACGGTTTGAATCTGCTCTTCATGGGAATCTGCCGTTCCCAGAAGCGCATGATTTACCGGAAGAAAGGTCTCTGCCACAATCGAATTGGAGTAGCGGGTCAGAATATCATACAGATCCACAACTGCACCTGCAGAGGAGTTCTCAATGGGAAGAACTGCAAAATCTGCCCGTCCTGCCTGAACCTCCTCCATCGCATCTCCAAAATGCTCCACATGATACACGTCTGCAGCATCGCCAAAATACTGAAGAGCCGCTCCGTGACTGTAAGCTCCCTCCACTCCCTGATAAACGATTCTGGCCCCTTTTGCCGGAAGCTCTTCCACTCTGCGAAAGCCCAGATCCTGGCTTTTTCCGCCTTCCTCCAGCAGCTTGTACTGATACCGCCTGCTGATCGTCATCATCTGAGAAAACAGCTCCTCTACTGCTGTTCTGTTAAAATCTCCGTGGGCCATTGCGCCTACAGCCTCCAGCTTCTGCCGTTCCCGCTCGCCGTCATATACAGCCTTTCCCGATGCCAGCTTGGATTCTGCCACATGTCCGCAGATTTCCATTCTTTTTTCAAACAGCTCCACTATCTGCCGGTCAATCCCGTCCAGCTCTTTTCTGCATTCCAGTAAATCCACTATTTTCCAGACCTCCGAATCTCCTGCTCCGCTTTCAGCATTTCTATAATTTTATTCCGGGTATAAGCTCCTGCATGCTTTCTCTCCTCCAGAGGAAGCTCCTTTGCATAAAAGGGCTCTCCAAATTCAATCGTTACATTGGAGCGGCGGATAAAGGGAATATGCTTCTCAAAAACCTCTGAAGTACCGGTAATTGCTACCGGAACAATGGGGCAGCCTGCCTTTTCCGCAATTTTCAGGCTTCCCTCCTTAAATGGAAGAAGCTCTGTCACATCTTCACCGATATTCCGCGTTCCCTCCGGGAAAATCCAGACGGAAATACCTGATTTAATTTTCTGAATTCCGTCCAGAATCGTCTTCATGCCTGCTTTGATATCTGTTCTGTCCAGAAACAGACAGTTTACATTCCGCATCCAGTCCCGCAGGAAAATATAACGTTCCATTTCCTTCTTCGCAACAAATCCCAGCAAAGTAGGAACTGTGGTATAGCCCACAAGAATGTCAAAATAGCTTTGATGATTTCCCACATAAAGCACCGGGCCTTCCGGAATCCGCTCCCGACCTCTTACTGTAACCTTTACTCCGCTGATACGCAGAATCAGGCGGAACATCTTCTGCACTATCTTCAGGCTGTGCGCCTGCTGCCTCTCCGGATCCTGTTTTCCCACGTGATTTTCCCACAAAAGCAGGGGAACACTGAAAATCAGGAATCCCACAACCAACAGAGCCACTAAAATAAATCGTATCATGTCTTACCTCTTCTTCTGACGTTGCTGTCATTTTCTTTTTGTCCTGCCGCCGTCATTTGGTTTATTCCTCGACAGATTGTTTATTTTTCCAGTATATAAAAAAAGAGAAGCAAAAACAAGTCATTTGCTTCTCTTTTTTGTAATTTGTTCAAACAACAATCCTGTGGCAAACCACAGAGGCGCAAAATCCAGACGAATCAGACCGTTGACGCTGGCACTGCTTGCGCTGTAATCCCAGGGACACATTCCTCTTGCCTTCAGCCAGGATCCGGAAATATATTCCGCCGTAAAAATCAGCACCATATCAATCAATCCATGGCGGATAACCTGTTCCCGAAAGCTGATCGGCTGATCTCCAATCCAGAAATCAATCATTTTCAGCACAGGAGAAAGGAAAGCGCCGCAGCCGTAAATAGGAAACATCAGAAGAGAGGTTCTTCCCATAAGCCGCCAGTCTCTGGCCATTACCGATTCCACAGAGGTAAACATCACCTCCAGGCACCATCCTGTGATGCCGCACTTCATAAAATTACCGGGCAGTTCTTTTAATACATTCAAATATTCCATAGCAACAGTCTGCCCCTGAAACCATGTTTCTATACCTGTTCTTTCTTCTTTATAAATAACCGTTCCGGACATCTTTATAAAAGCGGGGACAGCAGACGGCAGCCCTGCTCCCGGATTCGGATCCACAGACCTCTGGAGGCATAGACCTCCTTTGTAATCTCGCGGCAATCATCCAGATCTCTTAAAAACACCTCTTCCAGAGTTTCCGTTGTCGTTTCATCATAAATTGTTGCATTCACCTCAAAATTCAGCTCAAAGCTGCGGATATCCATGTTGGCCGTGCCGCAGCAGCTGACCCGTCCGTCTGTCATCAGACATTTTGCATGGAGAAAGCCTTTTTCATACGTATAGCATCTGGCTCCCGCCTTTATCAGCTCTCCAATATAAGAATAGGTGGCCCAGTACACAAAGGGATGATCCGGCTTGCAGGGAATCATGACACGCACATCCAGACCGGAACCGGCTGCCATTTTCAGAGCGCTTAACACTGCATCATCCGGAACAAAATACGGCGTCTGAATATAAATATGGTGACGTGCCCTGTGAATCAGCTGGAGATAATTATCGCGAATCTGACGGTTGGAGGAATCCGGTCCGCTGGTAATAATCTGAATCCCCAGCGGCTCCCAGGCCGGGCAAACCGGCATACCGTCCTCCTCTGATTTCACCCTGTAAAAGGGTGTCCTCTGATCCATAAAATAACGGCTCTGCTTAAAAAGATTTTCGCCTGCGGCGTAATTCCAGTCCAGGGCAAACCGGATTTGAAGACTAATCACCGCATCTCCCGTAATCCGCAGATGCGTATCTCTCCAGTATCCAAACTTGGGATCCCGCCCTAGATACTCCCTTCCCACATTGAAACCGCCTACATATCCGGTATGTCCGTCAATCACAACAATTTTTCTGTGATTTCTATAGTTTACGCGGAGATTCAGCCGCCCCAGCACTGGCGGAAAGAAGCAGGCTGTGCGGATTCCCGCCGCTTCCAGCTCCTTCCATTTCTTTTTCGGCATGAAACGTCCGCCCATGCCGTCATAAAGAATCCGGACCTCCACGCCTGCCCGAACCCGTTCCTTTAAAATGGAAACAATCGAATCAAAAAGCTCATCATTTTTTATAATATAATACTGAATATGGATAAAGTGAGAGGCCTTTCTCAGCTCTGCCCTCAGATCCTCGAATTTTTCCTCTCCGTCTGTAAATACCCGAACATGATTGGCTGCTGTCAGCACAGCCCCGGACTGCTCCAGATTATAATAAATCAGATCAGCATAATCCTGGGCCAGCTCATCACCCGAAAGGGGGCCGACCCGCCGCAGATATTCCTCCTGAGTCCGGATAGGACGGCGGAACCGATCCTCCACCTCCTTGACCCGGAACATTCTGCTTTTTCTGAAATCCTGGGCAAAAATCAGGTAAAAAAAGAAGCCGAAAACAGGGATAAAGTACAGAAGCATCAGCCAGGTCCAGACTGCCTTGGGATCCCGCCTCTGAAAAAACACGATCACCACAGACAGTACCAGATTGATATACAAAAGATGCTCCATAAGCCAGCCCCAAATCTCTGCTGCAAACTCCATTTTCCCCCACTCCTCTCTGCCGATTCCTGTCTCTCACAGCTTCTGCTTCT
Organism: uncultured Clostridium sp.; assembly: GCA_900540335.1. GTDB lineage: Bacteria > Bacillota > Clostridia > Lachnospirales > Lachnospiraceae > Brotaphodocola. The sequence goes on from UQFC01000002.1 coordinate 54,612, forward strand.
GAATCTTCCTGCTTCTTGCTGATTTCTGTCTCTCGCAGCTTCTGCTTCTTGAATCTTCCTGCTTCTTGCTGATTCCTGTCTCTCGCAGCTTCTGCTTCTTGAATCTTCGCTTCCCGAGTCTTGCTCTTCTCACCCTGCCTTCAAAACTCTATACAAACTGATTTTTTCCGGCATCATACCGGTAATCTATCAGCTCCAGCTTTTTTTCCAGCTCCGCCTGATCTGCCTCCAGATCCTGACAAAGCTCCTCCAGAGAGAAATACTGATCACGAAGCTTCGTATTTAAAAAGCTCATCAGCATAACCGGATCCTTGGGAATTCCTGCCATACCTACCCTTCCTTTCCTTTGACGCAAGACAGAAAATACCCCTGTTCTGCGCCATTTTTCTGTGATATGATGTAACAGTTCAGCCTTGCGGGGATTCGGTCAGAAAAACTCGTTGAAAGCTTGCTTTCATAAGAATTTTTCTGACCGAATCCACATAAGGCGGACGCCTAAAGCTTCTTGTCTGCTGTAAGCGGGCAAGAAGATGCAAGGCTGAACTGTTACGATATGATAAATCTGTCTGAAAGGAAAAATTTCAGACAGTTCTTTATCAGTTTACAATGTTTCCAGATAAAAAACAAGATACATTCCCTTCCTGTTTCTGTGTTTTCCGCAAAATTCCATTCCGGAAATTGCCCGCTCAGAACACAGACAACAGAAAATATTTACCAGAAGGAGACCGATACCATGAACCAGAAAAAGAAACGGATTCTGATGATTGCCACAGGCGGAACCATTGCCTCCAAACGAAGTGAAAATGGTCTGAAGCCCCTCATCACCTCAGACGAGCTTTTAAGCTATGTGCCGGATGCCCGCCATTTTTGTCAGGCTGATGCAATTCAGGTTCTGAACATTGACAGCACCAATGTTCAGCCGGAGCACTGGCTGCTGATGGCCCGTGCCATTGAAGATCACTACGACCAGTATGACGGCTTTGTAATCTGCCATGGCACAGACACCATGGCCTACACGGCGGCCGCCCTTTCCTACCTTATCCAGAATTCCCTCAAACCCATCGTAATTACCGGCGCACAAAAGCCCATTGATCTGGAAATTACAGATGCAAAAACAAATCTGCTGGACAGCCTGCGCTTTGCCTCCTCCTGCCGCGCCCACGGCGTTAATCTTGTCTTTGACGGCAAGGTCATTGCCGGAACCCGCGCCAAAAAGGAACGTACCAAAAGCTACAATGCATTTTCCAGCATTAATTTCCCCTATGTGGCAGTGATCCATGATGATCATATTATTTTCTATCTGGATGACAAGGAACACGTTTCCGGCCCGGCAGTCTTTTACCACAATCTTGATACCAGGGTGGCTCTGCTGAAGCTGATTCCCTCTATGGATGCCGGAGTTCTTGACTATATGGCAGAACATTACGATGCCGTCATTATTGAATCCTTCGGCGTCGGCGGTATTCCAACCCGGGAGACCGGAGATTTTCACAGTGCCATTGAACGGCTTGTCCGCTCCGGAAAAACCCTTGTTATGACAACCCAGGTCACCAATGAAGGCAGCAATATGTCCGTCTATGAAATCGGGAAAAATATTAAACAGGAATTCGGACTTTTAGAAGCCTATGACATGACCCTGGAAGCCGTTGTCACAAAGCTGATGTGGATTCTTGGTCAGACCCGGGATCCGCAAATGGTGCGGGAACTGCTGTACCGCACCATTAACCGTGATATTTTATATCCTGTATAACCTCAGGCATCTTTGTTTTCTATGGGCAGACGGCCGCGGAAAAACCGTTTCTTCACCTCGCTCCACTGGAAAGGAATCAGAGGATAGATATAGCTTTTTCCTGCAATGGTCTTATTAAATACGACTGCGCATATGGATAAAACCACCCCGACTCCGTATCCCCATACATCAAAGATACTGGTAAGAATCAGGATCATCACCCGCATGAATTTCAAAGCATAGCCCAGTTCAAAGCTGGACTGACTGTAATTGGCTATCGTCACAAATGCCATATACAGCATGGTTTCTGAATTGAACCAGCCGGACTTTACGGAATATTCTCCCAGTACAATACCGGCAATCACACTGAGAGGCGTTGTCAGCATATTCGGCGTATTGATGGCCGCCAGACGCAGACCGTCAATGGCAAATTCCAGAATCAGAAGCTGAAAAATCAGGGGAACATAGGTCTGATCTGCCAGCTTGGTAAATTCCAGCCAGTCCGGCAGCGCCTCCGGATGCATCATCATCAAAAGCCAGGTAGGCGTCAGAAGCAGCGACAATACAGCCGTCAGCATTCTGGACAGCCGCAGGTAGGTTCCTGTTACCGGCGGAAAATAATAATCATCCGCCTCCTCAATAATATCAAATACAGACGACGGCAGCACCATAGCCGCTGGAGAATTGTCCACAAGAATAACAATATTTCCCTCCAGAATACAGGCTGCCGCCGTATCCGGCCGTTCTGAAAATTTAAATTTCGGAAAAGGATTATACCATTTATAAGGATAAATCCCCTCTGCCAGGCTTTCCTGGTTCATGGTCAGAGCATCAGCATGAAGCTGCTGAATCCGCTTTTTCACTCCTTTCAGAAGATTTTCATCTACCCTTCCATCCATATAACAAACCGCAATATCTGTATGAGAGCTTTCTCCCGCTGACAGAATCTCCATTGTCAGCCGTGGATCCCGGATTCTCCGCCTAATCAGCGCTGTATTAAATATAAGAGTTTCTACAAATCCATCTCTGGATCCCCGCATCACCTTATCCTTTTCCGGTTCTCCCACACCTCTGGCCGGATAAGTCCGGCAGTCCAGTGTCAGGCATTTGTCATACCCGTCCAGAAAAATGCAGGTAATCCCGGACAAAAGCTGGACCACAACATCCTTCTCCTGATCCAGAACCCCGACCTCTCCATAAGGCATATATTTCCTGGAAAATCCATCTGCATCCTCCGGCATATCATCCGGCTGAATACTCCACCAGGACTGCAGAACCTTTAGCAGAACCTCATCCTTGGTAAAACCGTCCACACAAAACAGACAGCCTTTTCGCCCCGCTATGTCAATTACTCGATATACTACATCAAAATTTTTATCTGTCTGAAGAACCTTTTTAAAATGCTCCAGATTTTCTGTCATCTGCTTTGAAAATGCCATAGCCTTCTGCTCCTCTCCGATTATTTTCTCTCTTCATTATGTACCGCTTCCTGACAAATTATCCAAAGCCAGACAAAATTGGCGTTTCTATTGAAAGTCCTCCTTCTGTTTCCAGAAAAACCTATGTATTTTTTGCACACTTTGTCAATTTATCAGGAAGTTTTCTGATAAAATATGCACAAATATCATTGACTTAAAAAGAAAGAAATGGTATATTATACCATGTAAGAAATAAAAGTGAACGTTGATTTTTCGACATCCTTAATTTTCTTAAGATTGGTATGGGGATACCAGCGTATAATGTACGGTTTATTGTTCGTGACCGGAGGAGCTGCTTTCTGTGGGGGAAAAGCAGCTCCACTTTTTTATGTATTATTTTTATATTCCATTCCAGAATACGAAAGTAACAGTTCAGCCATTTCTGATACGCCACACATACACAATGCAAAATTGTCTTTTGTAGTTGTGCAGGATTCACCTTTTTCTTCTGTAAATGCAAAATCTCAGCCCCAGATGGTACTTCTCGCTCACAACACTGCAAAATCCTCTCACATCTTTCTCCAGATTCCCCTTTCACCCTGCCGCAAAATCTAAGCGCAGCGCTAAAACACAAACCAAGCCTCTCAGCCTTTCTCCCCGCCATAAACCACATACCCTAAAAAAGGGGCTGAAAAAACTCCCCTAAAGAAAAATCGCTGAGGTCGTAAGACTTCAGCGGTTTTTTGGTACCATTGATTATGCGACTAACCCAAAATACCATTGGTTTTTTCTTTTCCGTTTTCCGCGTCCATGAACAAAAACAGTATCGTCTGTCTGACAGCATTCTTCTAAAAACAGAATGATTTTCTGGAAATCCTCTATCCTGGTTTCGGAAGTAATTGAAAATTCCTACAGGTATTCCCTTTCAGAAAATGGATAGCCTCCTGAATCTTCCGGAACATTTTTCTTCCCATTTTCCCACAGACTTTTTCCAGACCAATGTATACTCACCTATTTTGCAGCGGCTTCCAGGCCTGTGAAAGAAAAAAATGAAGAAAGAACTGTCGCTTCACGATTAATCATAAAGCAACAGTTCTCTCCATTTCTGTTCACAACACAATTACATTGCCTCAGACAACAATAACCGGAGTCTTACACAATCACCTCATAAGGCACACGGTTTATTCCCTCTTTGACAGCTTCCTGTGCCACTGCATTGGCAACTGCCAGGGCAACCCGCTTATCGAAAGATGACGGAATCACGTACTCAGCTGTCAGCTCTTCCTCCGGAATCACTGCTGCAATGGCATGCGCGGCTGCAATCTTCATGTTCTCGGTAATGTCTTTTGCCCGCACAGCAAGGACACCCTTAAAGAGACCCGGGAATACCAGCACATTGTTGATCTGGTTCGGATAATCCGAGCGTCCTGTTCCCACAACAACGGCCCCTCCGGCTTTTGCCTCATCCGGCATAATCTCAGGCACCGGATTTGCCATGGCAAATACAATTCCCTGATTCATAGATGCAACCATCTCTTTTGTCACCAGGTTGGGACGGGACACACCGACAAAAATATCCGCGCCCTTTAAGGCATCTGCCAGAGTTCCGTGCTCCTTATTCCGGTTGCTGATATGAGAAATCTCCTCCTGTCCGGAATTCAGATTCTCGTCGCCCTCACAGATAATGCCGTTAATATCACACATAATAATATTTCCAAAGCCCATGGCAATCAAAAGCTTTCCAATAGAAACACCGGCTGCTCCTGCACCGTTAATAACAACACGCAGCTGCCCCATGGTCTTTCCTGTCACCTTTACTGCATTCAGAAGAGCTGCACCTACAACAATCGCCGTTCCGTGCTGATCATCATGGAATACCGGAATGTCACAGACCTCCTTCAGCTTCTTCTCAATTTCAAAACAGCGGGGTGCCGCAATATCCTCCAGATTAATTCCGCCGAAGCTCTTGGAAATCAAAGCGATCGTATTGACAATCGTATCTACATCTTTGGAATTTACACACAAAGGAAATGCATCCACATCTGCAAAGGTTTTAAACAGAGCGCACTTTCCCTCCATAACCGGCATTCCTGCAGAAGGACCAATATCTCCCAGTCCCAGAACTGCCGTACCATCTGTAATAACAGCAACCAGATTGCCCTTTCGGGTATAGTCATAAGCCTTCTCCTCATCCTCGGCAATCAGCAGACAGGGTTCTGCCACGCCAGGTGTATAGGCAAGAGCCAGTTCCTCTCTGTTGGTTACAGGCGCACGGGAAATCACCTCAATCTTCCCTTTCCATTCTTTATGCTTCTCAATCGCCAGCTGTTTTTTATCCACAAAAGTATCCTCCTGTAAAATGTAGATTCGCCCGATTCTTGGCTGACTTCATTTTAATACAAATGCTTCACTGCGTCAACGCAAAAACAGGGGCGCCGGATACCCCGGCGCCCCTGGCAGGACTCTTCCTGTTATACACTTTATCAGCCTTCAATAGAAATATACTTCTTCTCCTCCGCTGCCGGCTGAACCTCCTTTTTCGGAATATGCAGCTTCAGAATACCGTGTTTAAACTCACCCTTAATATCTGCCTCCGTAATGCCCTCGCCTACATAGAAGGAACGCTGGCAGGCGCCTGCATAACGCTCTCTGCGGATATATTTGTGGGTTTCTTTTTCCTGTTCATCCTTGTCCACGCCCTTCGACGCGGTAATGGTCAGATATCCATTCTCCACAGAAGCCTGAATCTCGTCCTTCGTAAATCCCGGCAGATCCATCTCCAGTTCATATTCTGCATCCGTCTCCTTCACATCAGTCTTCATCAGATTTCTGCCCCGGCGGCCATACAGCTTTTTCTCCAGTCTGCGCTCTGCCTTATCGTCGAAAAACGGAAAATCACTCATAAAATCATCAAACAAATCTTCTCCAAAAATACTAGGCATTAACATAAGTCATCTCTCCTTCTCTATTGATGCAAAATCACCTTGTTTTTCTGGAACCGGAAAATCCGGAGGAAGGAAATCCATTGACCGCTGCCGGTCTTTGAATTCTTATCCCCTCCTTTTGTTCTATCCGTAATATAACACCTATTCATTCAGATGTCAAGAGCAATTCTGTGAACTTTCTGTGTTTTTTACCAGTCTGTAAAAACGTTTCCGCCTCTTGCAAAAGCCCTTATTCCACATAGGCAATCAGCTTTTCTCCATCCTGGGAGCAGTCAATCACAATGGTCTGTCCCTCGCTGATATTGCCTTCCAGAATAATCCGGGCCGCCAGAGTTTCCACATGCTTCTGCAGATATCTTCTCAGAGGACGGGCGCCGTAAGCAGGATCATAGCCATGTTCTGTAACAAAGCTCTTGGCTCCGTCTGTAAGCTCTACCTTCAGCTCCCGATCTGCCAGACGTTTGTTTACATCTGCCACCATCAGATCTACAATGTGGCTGATATTGTCTCTGGTGAGAGGCTTAAAGAGAATGGTTTCATCCAGCCGGTTCAGAAATTCCGGGCGGAAATGAGCGCGAAGCTCCTGCATTACCATCTGCTCGGCCTCCGGGCGAATCCGTCCTGCCTCATCAATTCCATCCAGCAGATACTGAGAACCAATGTTGGAGGTCATAATGAGAATTGTATTTTTAAAGTCCACCGTCTTGCCTGTGGAATCTGTAATACGGCCGTCATCCAGTACCTGAAGCAGTACATTAAATACATCCGGGTGAGCTTTTTCCACCTCATCAAACAGCACTACGGAATACGGTTTCCGGCGCACAGCCTCTGTCAGCTGGCCGCCCTCATCATAGCCCACATATCCCGGAGGCGCTCCGATCAGACGGGCTACCGAATGCTTCTCCATGTACTCACTCATATCGATACGCACCATATTGTTTTCGTCATCAAACAACGCCTCTGCCAGAGCCTTGGCAAGCTCTGTTTTTCCCACACCGGTAGGTCCCAAAAACAGGAAGGAGCCAATGGGCTTGGTAGGATCCTTGATCCCGGCCTTGGAACGAAGAATGGCCTCTGTTACCTTCTCCACACCCTCGTCCTGACCTACTACACGTTTGTGAAGAACATCATCCAGGTGCAGAATCTTGCTACGTTCACTTTCATTCAGCTTGCTCACCGGAATTCCCGTCCAGCGGGAAATAATCCGGGCAATCTCGTCCTCTGTCACACTTTCATGAACCAGACTCAGATCCTGATTCTTTACCTTTTCCTCCTCTGCCGCCAGTTCCTTCTGCAGCTGAGGAAGCTTTCCGTACTGCAGCTCTGCCGCCTTATTCAAATCATACTGCTGCTGGGCCGCGGCGATATCCCGGTTCACCTGCTCTATCTCCTCCCGGAGAGAGGACAGACGATCCACAGAAGATTTTTCATTCTCCCACTGGGCTTTCTTTCCGGCAAACTCCTCGTGAAGCTCTGCCAGAGTCTTCTGCAAAGTCTCCAGGCGCTCCTTGCTTAAATGATCCGTCTCCTTTTTCAGAGCAGTCTCTTCAATCTCAAGCTGCATAATCTTACGGGACAGCTCATCCAGCTCCGCAGGCATGGAATCCAACTCTGTCTTAATCAGGGCGCAGGCCTCGTCTACCAGGTCAATAGCCTTATCCGGCAGGAACCGATCCGTAATGTAACGATCCGACAAAACAGCCGCTGAAACAAGCGCAGAGTCCGTAATCTTTACTCCGTGGAAAACCTCATACCGATCCTTGATTCCGCGAAGAATCGAAATCGTATCCTCAACTGTCGGCTGATCCACCAGAACCGGCTGGAACCGGCGCTCCAGAGCCGCATCCTTTTCAATATATTTTCTGTATTCATCCAGAGTGGTTGCGCCGATACAGTGAAGCTCGCCCCTGGCCAGCATAGGCTTTAACAGGTTGCCCGCATCCATGGAGCCCTCCGTCTTTCCGGCGCCCACAATCGTATGAAGCTCATCGATAAACAGAATAATCTGTCCCTCGCTCTTCTTGACCTCGTCAAGCACCGCTTTCAGTCTCTCTTCGAACTCGCCGCGGTACTTCGCGCCCGCAATCAACGCACCCATATCCAGCGCGAAAACCTTTTTGTCTTTCAATCCTTCGGGGACGTCGCCGCGTACGATACGCTGTGCAAGCCCTTCAACGATTGCGGTCTTGCCGACGCCAGGATCACCGATAAGCACGGGGTTGT
>UQFC01000003.1 GCA_900540335.1 uncultured Clostridium sp.
GGTGCCACAATATAGCCGCCATTAGCCCTTATATCAACGCCTTCATAAAGCCCTGTCTTGCACTTAAAGGCCTCTGAGGCTCCGTATATTAAGTGATACCCACCCCGGCCTGTGATGCTCTGCCAGGAATCGGGGAGAGCCCCATGGTTCTGCTGCCAGGATTTTAAAACCTCATAGCCATTTACCCCTTTTTCATCGTCAATATCTAAGTCAATTGCGAGTAAGCCAGAGGGCTGCCCCGTGGCAATGCCAATATTAAAATCTGGCGTATTTTCCCACCAGCTTTTTATTTGTTTGGGGTCTGTTGTTGCCCTATGAAAGCCGTTATTGATTGCCGGGGCTTTACCTTTCGGTTTAAGTGGAAACACTGCAAGCCCTAAACTGGCATAGTATAACGCCCATTCTTTTAAACTGTTGTTGTTGGGTTCAACCATTAGTATTTCTCCTTTGCTTCTTTCAGCAGGGACTGTATTTTAAGAATCAGCGCGCCGTTTACGCTGCTGGGATTCCGGCGCATATTGCCCACAGTACGGGCAGATATGCCCAGGCGCTTCCCCAGTTCCTCATCAGTCCAGCCTTTATACTCTTTGAGAGCGTATAAATCCACTTTGAAATCAATCTCCCATGATGGTGCTTTCATGTTCTCAGCTCCTCTCTATAGTTTCTTTCCCTCATCCACGCACCCCGCCCGGCGCATTATTCGATGATTTCAGTTACGTCAACGCCCAGAGCTGCGGCCAGGCGACCGGCGCATAGTACAGTTATCTCTCTCTGATTAAGAATAACATTCATTCTTGCCCTACTTACCCCATAAACCTTTGCTAGTTGCGCCACTGACATTTGCTTGGCTGCACGTGCAATTTTAACTTTTTCTGATGATAATTTCATTTCATCCCTCTCCTTCATAATTACTTTTGTTGTTATATTACCGCAAAAGTAATTGTATGTCAACTACAAAAGTATTTAAAATCCGTTGACATTTTCCAAAATCACTGATATTCTTATTCCTATAAAGCAAAGGGGGAAAACAAAAATGAGTTTTTCTGATAACCTGCAAAGAATACGAAAACAAAGAGGACTTTCCCAAAACAAACTAGCTAAAATGGCTGGCGTTTCTCAAACTTCTATATACCAATGGGAACGAGGAACGCGAAGGCCAAAGGGAGAACAGTATTTTAAGCTAGCGAATGCGTTGGGTGTTTCAGTTCATGTATTGGCAAATGATATTCCCAATCTTAGAGATATTTTCCCAAACTATAATAAACAGGAATGTATTACCCTGGGCGCACGCACTCAGCAGCTAAGAGAACAAAGGGGATTCACCAGGGAGGAATTAAGCACAATATGCGACCTATCTATTTCAGATATAGAGGATTTTGAAAATGAAATACGGGTTCCTACTATGCCAGAAGTTGAAAAATTAGCAAAGGGCTTTGATATGCCCCTCAATGAATTTGTATCAAACACAGATACCCAATGTGTTTTTCATGTCAAGAATGCCTCTCAACTATTTTCAACACTACCACTGCCTACACCACAATCAGCAACTGAAAGAATTTTGCTTAAAATGATACAAGAGCTAAACGATGACGGCAAATGTGAAGCGTTCTACTTTATTGACCAACTCCGCCAGTTAGATAAGTATACCGACAAGGACATAGACTTTAAACCTTATGAGGATATGCTGCAATCGCAACATAGCAGCCAGGAATCCGATGCCACCACAGAGAAAACTGCTACCACCTCCACCTCAGAAACAGTAACAGATAACTCTAAAATCATTACAGACAGCTCTGAAATCATTACAGACAATCAATAATATTTCAGCATCGCTTCTTTCCCTCATCCATGCGCCCCGCCCGGCCAGAAAGGGAAGGAACTTGCATGAGACATATTAAAACGCATACAAGGGGCTTTTCTGCTCTTTTGTATAAATTCTTTTATCTGTCTTGCTCCCTTCCTGGTAAGGAAAGGAGCGCATGACACATGGCCAGAAAGAAAAACACCTTCCATCCGGCAATGTCCGGATTCAGGTCTACGACTATACCGACCTGGAAGGGAAAAAGCATTATAAGAGCTTTACGGCTCCCACAAAGAAACTTGCTAAAATGGCAGCAGCAGAATGGAAAGCGGCCAAAGAGGACAAGAGGATTATTCCTCAGAATATGACCATATACGAGGCAGCAGAACGCTATATTGCAATCAAAAAGCCTTCTATTTCCCCTTCTACTGTCGTAGGGTATGAGAAGATAAAGCGGAACTATTTAAACGGCAAATTCGGCTGTTTACGGCTTCCAGATATTGACAGCTTCACTGTTCAAGTATGGGTCAGTGACCTGGCTGCAAGATTAAGTCCTAAAAGCGTAAGAAATGCCTATGGGCTGCTGTCTGCTGTCCTGGATATGTTTGCCCCCGGCTTGCGGCTGAAAGTCACTCTTCCTGCTGCCCGGCGGCCCGACCTGTACTGTCCCAACGATGAGGACATAAAAAAGCTGCTGCAGAGCATTCAGGGGACAGAGTTGGAAAAAGCCGTGTTGCTGGCTGCCTTTGCACCGCTCCGGCGCGGGGAGATATCCGCCCTGGATGCAACGTGCATAAAAGGAAATACAGTAACCGTCAAGGCCTCCATGGTCTTAGATGAAAATAAGATCTGGGTAATTAAGCAGCCAAAAACAGGAAGCAGTTATCGTACCGTCGAAATGCCCGCCTTTGTGATGGAGAAAATAGCCACAAAAAAAGGGCGAGTTGTAAACCTCACCCCCAACCAGATAACGCAGCAGTTCGGCCGGAAATTAAAGCAGCTTGACGTTCCGCATTTTCGCTTTCATGATTTGCGCCATTATGCAGCATCCATTATGCACGCTATCGGAATACCTGACCAGTATATTTTACAGCGTGGCGGATGGGCTTCTGATAACATCATGAAATCTGTTTACCGGAATGTTATTGACCTGGAATCTGCCCGACAAAACAAGGCTATCAACAGCCATTTTGAAAAGTTAAAAGTCGAATAATATCACACGATATCACACAAAGTATCACACGAACCCTGTTTTTCCCTGTAAATACAAGGTTTTTACAGGGGTTCGATTCCCCTCAGCTCCACTTTTCAGGAAGCCTTGTAAATACTGGGGAAACCCTTTATTTACAAGGCTTTCGAGCATTTTAAGGGGTAAAAACATACCACCGGCCTGCTGACTGGTGGTATTAATTATCATGGTATTTGCACATCTTGCAGATTTCTTTCCATTTACTGTTTTCTAAAACAGCTTCACTCAAAACAGTTTCTTTTACAGAGCCTTCACAGGCATCCACAATCACAACACATTCCCCGATATCAATTTCTGTTTCAAGAATGGGGCATTTAATCATTTTCTAATACCTCCAATAGACTCCTAACTTTCTCGTCATATTCATCCGAACTATATGTATTACTGATTGTCTTTTCCTTTAAATTTATTGCAAATGCGCCGTTTCGAGAAATGTAAATAGTTACATCTCCATTCCATCTGCTATACGCCGTCACGGCTTCATTTACCCATTTCTGAGCCTGTTCTTTAGTTGTTCCATGTTTTCGGTCTTTATTTATGTGGCCTTCCGCAAAAACATAATCCGCCAATATTTGACCGTTTGCAGGCTATAAAATCTATAAGATAATTTATTAGAGACAATCAAATCGTTGCTGAAGATGAAAAATCTGTTGGCGGTGCTATATTAAGGTTGATGGAAACAACGGGGATTTAAAGCTTTTATTTGTATCTCCTGATGAAAAGATAATAAACTGAATAACCGCCGCTTTGCAGCGGCAAAAAAGCAGTAAATCCGCAAAGATTTGCTGCTTTTTTGCGCCTATTTTTGGAAATTTTCAAAAGATTCTGCATTAAATAGTGAAGCCCGGAAAGGTTCTTTTCTTCCGGCTGTCCCGGTCCAATCCGCTTAGTCTTCTCCCAGAAGAAGCTCCACCCTCTCCCTGTCAAATTCCACAAAGGACACACCGTCCACCTCAATCTGATACAGGGCATTGGCTGCAAGATGCTCTGCCGCCTGCTCCAGGTCCCGGATGCCGCTGGTATTTTCAAACCTGCGGATCACTGTGTCCAGCCCGCTTTCTGTCATCACACATTCCTCCGGCTTTAAGCTCATGCGGCGGAGAACCTTCGGAAGGGCAAAACGGGAAAAAATAATCTTTTTCTCCTCCGCCGTATAATCCGGAATGTCAATCACAGCAAACCTTGACATAAGAGGCGCGCTGATCCGTGATTTGTCATTTGCCGTTGCAATGGGATACACGCCCATGGTAGGCACCATGCACTCCATATAGTTATCAGTAAAGCCCAGATTGTCCAGAAGTGTCAGCAGAACATCCGCCGGATTTCCGCTTCCTCTGGCAGATGTGGCCTTATCCAGCTCGTTAATAATGAACACCAGATTGGATTCGCCTGCCATGGAAAATGCCTCCATAATCATGCCCGGCTTGGCATTGGCATAAACTCTGGAGCTTCCGGTCAGCTGCTCCGGATCACTGATAGAGCTCATATCCAGAGTAGTCCAGGGAAGCTTTAAAATTCTGGCAACCGCATAGGCAATCTGAGATTTTCCTGTTCCCGCAGGTCCCACCAGCAAAAGTCCATAGGCCGGCAGGGTATGGGTTCTGTTGATCTGAATAATCGTCTCCATAATCCGCTGCTTTACCCGCTCCATTCCGTAAAGCTCCTCATCTAAAATCCTGCGGGCCTCTTTTGGATCAATGGACTCAAAATAATGGTTCTTCCACTGAATATTCATCATAATGGAAAGCGCTCTCTGGGCATGGCGCCGCTCTTCCGGGGAAACCTCACTGGAACGGGCAACGGCAAGGTTTCTTCTTGCCCAGAGACGGATATTATCCGGCAGAGTCTTTCCTGCGCAGGTCATAAAATCTGTAATGCTCTGCAGACTGGTCAGCTTCATATCATCGCCATCCTCTGCCGCTTCCTCCTCTCCCTCTTCCTCTGAGGGCGCAGGACTGGCAAAGAGCCGCTCAATCATAAACTGAAGAAATCCGTCCTCGGCAGACAGCTTGGTCCCTCCGCCAAAGGCAGTCTCCCGGATCCGGTACACACAGTAGCCCTCCTCCCGGTTTTCTCCGGAAAGACGCACAGAAATATGGTTTTCTCCCAGCCACTTCAGCAGGCTTACAAAACGGGCATCCAGCTTCCGGATATCTGCCGCAGCGCCCTCCTCCTTAAATTCAAAGGAGGTTCTCTTTACAGGATTGGTAAACATTCCGCAGGAATGATGGGGCCACTTTCTCTCCCGGTTATCCAGAATCAAAATCGGTTTCTCCGGTGATGCCTCTGCTTCACTGGACAAAAAGGTTGTATACGTGCACACTGCCTGACCGTTTTTTTCATCCGGCATGTGGTTAAAATCAAATACTGGCATAGCTTCTTCTCCCCTGTATCTTATGTTTTAATTAGTTTTTCTCTCAGTTTACCATGATTTGACTCTCCCTACAACCCCATTTTCAGCTGTCCGCTCCTCTGCCCTTTTCCTCTTTCATTCATGCTGCAGACCTGTTCCCCTTCATGCCGCAGCACGTCCTCTGCGGAAAAATCCCTACCTCAGTCTCAGTTCCCTTGCTGCCAGAAGTCTTCTTGCAGCTTCCCTGGTATCTTCCTGTGAGCCAAAGGTGGAAAAACGGAAATATCCTTCCCCGCAGGCTCCAAATCCCGCTCCCGGAGTTCCCACAATCTGAAGTTCCTGAAGAAGATAATCAAAAAACTCCCAGCTTCCCATGGAATCCGGGCATTTCATCCAGATATAGGGAGCATTTTTTCCGCCGCAGTACCAGATTCCCAGCCGATCCAGGGCATCCATCAGACAGACTGCATTTTCCTTGTAAATCCTGATATTTTCCCGGATCTGCTTTTGTCCTTCCTCTGAAAACACTGCCTCTGCCCCTTTTTGAATCACATAGGACACGCCATTGGTTCTGGTTGTACGGTTTCTCACCCACATCCGGTTCAGATTCATGCCTCCCCTGCTTAATTCCCGCGGAATCACCGTATATCCGCATCTTGTTCCTGTGAATCCTGCCGTTTTGGAAAGAGAGCAGATTTCAATTGCACACTCCCTTGCGCCCTCGATTTCAAAAATACTGTGAGGCAGCTTCTCGTCCTCAATAAAGGCTTCATAGGCTCCGTCAAAAAGAATCACTGCGTCTGTGCTTCGCGCATAATCCACCCAGGTTTTCAGCTTTTCACAGTCAAAAACAGCGCCGGTAGGATTATTAGGGGAACAGATATAAATAATATCAGCCTGAAGCGACGGATCCGGAACCGGTAAAAATCCATTTTCCCTTCCCGCCGGAAGATGGAGAATCCTGTTTCCTGCCATAACATTGGCATCCACATATGCAGGATAGGCCGGCTCCATAATTAAAACCGTCTTGTCCCGGCCAAACAGATCCAGAATATCTCCCAGCTCATCACTTGCCCCGCTGGATACAAAAACCTCCTCCGGCAGAAGGCTGACGCCTCTGTTCTGATAATACTCTGCAATCCTGCGGCGCAAAGCCGGATCTCCGCACTCCGGCATATAGCCGTGAAACGTTGCCGCCCTTGCCTGATCCTCCACAGCCTCGTGCAGAGCACGAATCACTGCGCCGCACAGGGGACGGGAAACGTCACCGATCCCCATCCGGTACAGGCGCGCACCCGGATGCTCTTCCAGATAAGCTCCTGTTTTCTGGGCAATATGATAAAATAAATAAGAATCCTTTAACTGACTGTAATTGGTATTGGGTATCATCCTGTTTTCCTTTCTCTGTTTCCTTTCTCTGTTTTCTTCTCTCTGTTTTCCTTTTTCTGTCACAAATCCCTCTGAGACAGCCTCCGCTCAAACCTGTCTTTTCTGGTGTCCTCAGGCACTGTTGTGGGATATTCTCCGTTAAAACAGGCTGCGCAGTAATTTTCACCGCCTGCCAGACGGCCCAGCTTTTCCATAGGCAGATATCCCAGGGAATCTGCTCCGATCATTTCTGCAATCTCCTCCATGCTGTGATGACAGGCAATCAGATTTTCTTCCGAATCAATGTCTGTTCCGTAATAACAGGGATGAAGAAAGGGAGGCGCAGAGATTCTCATGTGAATTTCCGCCGCGCCTGCATCCCGCAGCAGGCTCACAATCCGTTTGCTTGTCGTTCCCCGGACAATGGAATCGTCAATAATAATGACTCTCCGTCCTCTGATTGCACTTTCCACCGGGCTTAATTTGATCCGCACCTGATCCAGACGGTTGTTCTGTCCCGGAGAAATAAAGGTTCTTCCAATATATTTGTTTTTAATCAGTCCGATTCCGTAGGGAATCCCCGATGCCTCCGCATATCCCAGGGCCGCATCCAGTCCGCTGTCCGGAACACCGATTACAATATCCGCCTCAACAGGATACGCCTCTGCCAGAAGCTCTCCTGCTCTTTTTCGGGATTCATGGACAGAAATCCCGTCTATGACAGAATCCGGTCTTGCAAAATAAATATATTCAAAAATGCAGGTTTTCCGCTTCTGCTTTCCGCAGTGTTCCCGGCGGGAAATAACCTCGCCGTCACGAAAAACAAGAATCTCTCCGGGAATCAGATCCCGGACAAATTCTGCCCCCACTGCAGACAACGCGCAGCTTTCCGAAGCAGCCACCCAGGCTCCGTCCGGCATTTTACCATAGCAGAGAGGGCGGAAGCCAAAGGGATCCCGGACCGCAATCATTTTTGCAGAAGACATGAGAATCATCGAATAGGCGCCCTCCAGCGTATCCATAGCCCTGCTGACTGCCTCCTCAATGCTAGAGGAGTGAAGCCTTTCCCTTGTGACAACATAGGCAATGGTTTCTGTATCGCTGGTTGTATGAAAAATCGCACCGGAAAGCTCCAGCTGGTCCCTCAGCTTCAAAGCATTGCTCAGATTGCCGTTGTGCGCCAGAGCCATTTTCCCTTTCTGATGATTGACCTCAACAGGCTGGCAGTTATTCCGTGTATTTCCTCCTGTGGTACCGTATCTGACATGGCCCACAGCCATGGTTCCCTCTGACAGGCGGGGAAGTGTTTCTTTAGAAAACACCTCATTTACCAGCCCCAGATCCTTATAAGATGAAAAAACGCCGTCATCATTTACCACAATTCCGCAGCTTTCCTGTCCCCGGTGCTGAAGCGCATACAGCCCGTAATAGACAACCTCCGCCACAGCCTCCCGTTTCGGGCTGACGATCCCGAAAACGCCGCATTCCTCATGAACAGCCATAATCCGATTTCCTCCTGAATCTTATTTTCCCATACTCCGTCCAAGCGCAGCACCTATGAAACCGCAAAACAAAGGATGCGGTTCATTGGGACGGCTCTTAAACTCCGGATGGAACTGAACGCCCACATAAAACGGATGGTCAGAAATCTCCACAGTCTCCACCAGACGCCCCTCAGGAGAAGTTCCGCTGATTCTCAGGCCTGCCTGCTCCAGTCTCTCCCTGTACGCATTATTAAACTCATACCGGTGACGGTGACGTTCATAAATCAGGTCTGTACCATAGCATTCTTTCATTTTTGTATTCTCCTGAATCAGGCAGGGATAGCTTCCCAGGCGAAGGGTCCCCCCTTTATCCAGATCCTCGCTCTGGCCGGGCATAAAATCAATCACCTTGCTGGCACACTGCTCATCAAACTCTCCGGAATGGGCATCCAAAAGTCCGGCTTTATTCCGGGCATACTCGATTACCGCAATCTGCATTCCCAGACAAATGCCAAGATAAGGAATCCTGTGCTCCCGGGCATAGGCCGCCGCCAGAATCATGCCTTCAATTCCACGACTTCCAAAACCGCCGGGAATCAAAATTCCCTGCAGTCCATCCAGAATTTCCCCGACATTTTCCCTGTTAATGGATTCAGAATCAATCCAGTGGATCCGTACATGAGAATGATAAGCATAGCCTGCATGGTTCAGCGCCTCTGCCACAGACAGATAGGCGTCATGCAGCTTCACATATTTTCCCACCAGGCCAATGGAAACCTCCTGATCCCGATTGCGAATCCGCTCCACCAGCTGCTCCCACTCCCGCAGATCCGCCTTCGGAGGATCCAGGTGAAGCTTTCTGCATACTGCGTCAGAAAAGTTCTGCTTTTCCAGCATCAGCGGAGCCTCATACAGATTGGGCAGTGTTCTGTTTTCAATAACACAGTCCTGGCTGACATTGCAAAACAGAGAAATTTTCTGAAAAATAGATTCCTCCAGCGGTTCATCGCAGCGCAGAACAATCATATCAGGATTGATCCCCATTCCCTGCAGCTCCTTTACCGAATGCTGGGTCGGCTTTGACTTGTGCTCCTCAGAGCCCTTTAAATAGGGAACAAGAGTTACATGGATAAACAGGCTGTTTTCCCGTCCGACCTCAAGAGAAATCTGGCGCACCGCTTCCAGAAACGGCTGGGACTCCATATCTCCAATGGTTCCTCCGATTTCTGTAATTACCACATCTGCGTCTGTCTGCTTCCCCACCCGGTATACAAACTCCTTAATCTCGTCTGTAATATGAGGAATCACCTGCACCGTAGAGCCCAGATACTCTCCCCGGCGCTCCTTGTTTAATACATTCCAGTAGACCTTTCCCGTAGTCAGATTGGAATACCGGTTCAGATCCTCATCAATAAACCGTTCATAATGACCCAGATCCAGATCGGTTTCCGCCCCATCCTCTGTGACAAAAACCTCGCCGTGCTGATAGGGACTCATGGTTCCCGGATCCACATTAATATAGGGATCCAGCTTCTGCGCTGCCACCTTCAGTCCTCTCGCCTTTAAAAGCCTTCCCAGAGACGCTGCCGTAATTCCCTTTCCCAGACCGGATACCACGCCTCCTGTTACAAAAATATACTTTGTCATTGCTGATTCCTTTCTTTTACTCTCATTCCCGCATCACTGTTATTTCCCGCTGGCTCCGTAGTTGGAAAGCACACGGGCAGAAGGATCGTTGACATCACAGCCCCTCCAGTCCCTGTTCGGCATCCAGAAGCCTGCAATCATTTCTGCCTGACCGGGATAATAAGATTCAAAAATTTCCCGGTAAAGCAGTGACTCCTTTGTAAAAGGCCGGGCATAGGAATACTCTGCCGCTTTCTTCTCAAACTCCTCCTGCGTATACTTCTCCTCTGCATAGGCTTTCAGGTAATCTACCATCGAATGACCCACTGCATCAGAAAATGCCGCCTTCTCTCTCCAGAGAATTTCCTCAGGCAGACAGCCATCCTCTAAAAAGGCACGGCGCAGCAGATATTTTCCCTTTCCGTATTTGTTCTGTTTCAATTCCGGATCCACAGACATAACGTATTTTACAAAATCCAGATCCCCAAAGGGAACCCGGGCCTCCAGGGAGTTGACAGAAATACAGCGATCCGCCCGGAGAACATCATACATATGAAGCTCCCGGATCCGCTTTTCCGACTCCTTCTGAAAAGCCTCTGCATCCGGAGCAAAATCTGTATATTTATACCCGAACAGCTCGTCAGAAATCTCTCCTGTAAGAAGAACACGGATATCCGTTTCCTGATGAATGGCTCTGCACACCAGATACATTCCCATAGATGCCCGGATTGTAGTAATATCATAGGTTCCTAACAGGTAAATCACATGCTCCAGCTCCGAAATCACCTGTTCCGGAGTCATAAATACCTCTCTGTGATCGCTCCCAATATAATCTGCTACCTGCCGGGCATATTTCAGATCAATGGCATCCTCACTCATACCGATGGCAAAGGTCCGGATAGGCTCTCTGCTTTTTCCTGCTGCAATGGCGCAGACCAGGGAGGAATCCAGTCCTCCGGAAAGAAGGAAGCCCACCTTTGCATCAGCTGCCAGACGCTTCTCCACGCCTGCTGTCAGCTTATCGTGAATCTTCCGGCACACAGTATCCAGATCGTCCCTGCATACAGACTCCGGATGAGAAATATCGCAGTAGCAGACAAATTCTCCGTCCTTATAATAATGTCCCGGAGGAAAGGGCATAATCCGATCCGTCAGAGCTGTCAGATTTTTCGCCTCACTGGCAAAGAGAATCACTCCATCTTTATCATATCCGTAATACAGGGGACGAATTCCGATGGGATCTCTGGCAGCCAGATAAGTATTTGTCTCTCCGTCATAAAGGATGCAGGCAAACTCTGCATCCAGCATTGCAAACATACCGGTGCCGTATTCCCGGTACAAAGGCAAAAGCACCTCGCAGTCAGAATCACTCTCAAAGGTGTATTTATCAGAAAGCTCCTTTTTCAGCTTCTCAAAGCCGTAAATCTCTCCATTGCAGACCACATAGCTGTTTCCCAGACGAAACGGCTGCATTCCCGACGGGGTAAGCCCCATAATCGCCAGACGGTGAAAGCCCAGATAACCATTTCCCGTATCCACAACCCGGCTGTCATCCGGTCCTCTGGAAATTGTTTTTTCAAAGCCCTCCATAAACCTTTCATAATCTGCACCGGGTCCGCAGTATCCCATAATTGAGCACATAGGTATTTACCTCCAAAAATCAACGTAATTCATACAGGCAATCGCCTGCAGCTTCTGCGGGCGGTTGCCTGTATATACTTCTTTCTTTTTCCGGCATTTTTCAGCCGCATTTTCTTTTATTCCACATCCTCCTGTTATTTTATTTTCCCTTTGTCAGCGAACGCCAAACAGCAGATCTCCATAGGTGGGAAACGGCCAGTATGACTTTGCTGTCAGGGTTTCCGCCTCATCACAGACCGCCCGCAGCTCTTCCATTTTAACCAGAACCTTATCACGAATCATCGCTGACTCCTGAACCACATCTTCTGCTTTCTGTATATCTGCCAGAGCCTGAACCAGCTCCTCCTTCTTCTCTGCCATTGCGTCAGTCAGAAGAGAGAGACGGCATACCAGTCCTTTTTCGTAGCTGCAGGCAATGCCGGCATCCAGTGCCTTTTTCGCCGCTGCCGTTTTGGAAAGCTCCAGGGCATAAGCGGAAACTGCAGGAGCAATCTCTGTCTGCACCATTTCTGTCATGGTATTGGCCTCAATGACTATGGTTTTGCAGTAATTATCCAGCATAATTTCACATCTTGATTTCAGCTCTGCCTCAGAGAAAACCTTATGAGAGGTCAGCATCTCTACATTTTTCTTATCCAGAAGATGAGGCATGCAGTCTGCCGTAGTCCGGTAGTTCAAAAGACCTCTTTCCTGTGTTGCCTCCTGAATCCAGGACTCGTCATAACCATTTCCATTAAAAATGATTTTTTTATGATCCTGAATGGTTTTCCGGATCATCTCATGAAGAGCTGTCTCAAAATCCTCTGCCTTTTCCAGACGGTCTGCGTAGATTTTCAGACTTTCTGCCACGGCGCTGTTTAACATAATATTGGCGCAGGCAATACTGTTTGAGGAGCCCAGCATGCGGAATTCAAATTTATTTCCTGTAAAAGCAAAGGGAGAGGTTCTGTTTCGATCCGTCGTGTCCCGGTTAAACTTCGGCAGTACATCTACCCCCAGCTTCATCTGCGTTTTCTGGGTCCCCGCATAGGGGATATCCTTTTCAATCGCCTCCAGCACTGCATTCAGCTCATCTCCCAGGAAAATTGACACCACTGCCGGCGGCGCTTCGTTGGCCCCCAGACGATGATCATTTCCCGCGGTTGCCACAGAGATCCGGAGAAGATCCTGATAATCATCCACAGCCTTGATCACCGCACAGAGGAATAAAAGAAACTGTGCGTTTTCATAAGGCGTTTCTCCCGGCGAAAGAAGATTTACTCCGGAATCTGTGGAAATCGACCAGTTGTTATGCTTGCCGCTTCCGTTAACGCCGGCAAACGGTTTTTCATGAAGGAGACATACCAGACCGTGCTTTGCCGCCACCTTCTGCATAATCTCCATGGTCAGCTGGTTGTGATCCGTTGCCACATTGGTTGTCGTATAGACAGGTGCCAGTTCGTGCTGCGCCGGTGCCACCTCGTTATGCTCTGTCTTTGCATAAATCCCCAGCTTCCACAATTCTTTATTCAAATCCTCCATATAGGCTTCCACCCTCGGCTTAATTACGCCGAAATAGTGATCGTCCATTTCCTGTCCCTTGGGCGGTTTTGCTCCGAACAGGGTCCGTCCGGTAAACCGAAGATCTCTTCTCCGGTCATACATTTCTTTTGTTATCAAAAAGTATTCCTGCTCCGGTCCGACTGAGGTGAACACATATTTCACATCCTTATTTCCAAAAAGACGGAGAATCCGAAGCGCCTGCTTATTCAGTGCCTTCATGGAACGAAGCAGCGGTGTTTTCTTATCCAGCGCCTCTCCCCCGTAGGAACAAAAGGCTGTGGGAATACAAAGGGTCTTTCCTTTAATAAAAGCATAGGAAGTAGGATCCCAGGCAGTATAGCCTCTTGCCTCAAAGGTTGCCCTCAGTCCGCCGGAGGGAAAGGAGGACGCATCCGGTTCCCCCTTAATCAGCTCTTTTCCGGAAAACTCCATAATCACGCCGCCTGCCGGTGAGGGAGAAATAAAGCTGTCATGCTTTTCTGCCGTAATTCCTGTAAGCGGCTGAAACCAGTGGGTGTAATGGGTTGCGCCGTGGGCTACAGCCCAGTCCTTCATTGCTGCTGCAACTGAATTGGCTACGGTAATATCCAGCCTGGCGCCCTCATCAATGGTTTTACGCAAAGACTGATATACCTTTGCAGAAAGATTTGCTTTCATCTCTCTGTCATCAAATACCTTGCTTCCAAAATACTCCGGAATCTTTTTCATAATTGTTCTCCTTCCGCTTACAGCAGCAAAGGCGCCTGTCATGTTCCCCATGACAGACGCCCTTGTCTTTGCTGAATGATATAAAAGAAAAGGCGTCTCTGAGATTTGTATCTCACAGACGCCTTTGCCTTTATGCAGAGGATAATACACCTGGCAGTTTCATTTGTCAATTATTTTTTTGCCTGATTTTAAAAACTTTATTTTCTTAGTTTTTTACTTTATTTTCTTTTTTCCCAGTTCCCAGAAAGCCACAGCACTGGCAGCCGCCACATTCAGAGAGTCCACTCCGTGGGACATGGGAATCATCACCGTGTAATCACAGTCTGCAATGGTCGTTTCTGACAGCCCGTCCCCCTCCGTTCCCAGTACAACCGCAAGCCTGTCCTCTGCCAGAAGAGCCGGGTGATCGATGCTTACAGAATCCTGCTTCAAAGCCATGGCCGCTGTCCGAAATCCCAGCTTTCTGAGAAACTCCTGCCCCTCCTCCGGCCAGGCGCAGTCCTTCTCATCCAGAAAGGTCCAGGGGATCTGGAACACCGTTCCCATGCTGACCCGGGCGGCTCTCCGGTACAGGGGATCGCTGCAGCCGGGAGTCAAAAGCACGGCATCCATTCCCAGGGCGGCGGCGGAACGGAAAATCGCCCCTACATTGGTGGGATTCATCACCCTTTCCAAAACAGCAATTCTGCGAGCTCCGGCACATACCGACTCCGGCGCCGGCAAAGGCTTTCTCCTCATCGCGCAGAGAAGCCCGCGGGTCAGGGAAAACCCGGTCAGACGGGTAAGCACCTGAAAATCAGCCTTAAAAACCGGGGTATCCTCACACCGGCTGAGAACCTTCTGTGCCTCCCCGAAAATTTCTTTTGTTTCCGCCAAAAAAGAAAGAGGCTCATATCCTGCATTAAGCGCCCGTTCAATCACATTGGGGCTTTCCGCTATAAAAATCCCGGTATCCGGCTCATACAGATGATACAGCTGATTTTCAGAAAGCCTTGCGTACACATCCAGCTCCGGTGCCGTAAAATCTGTAATGGGAATGATTCTGTCTGTCCTGGTATCCATTCTATTCTCCTGCCTCTTCCAATTTTTCTTTTGTTTTTTCCGGTCCGATCTGCTGTTCGCACCAGCCCAGAATATCCTCATAAACCTGTTTCCGGTTGATTTCGTTTAATACCTCATGGCGGGCTCCGGGATAAATTCTGCATTCTATATTCTTTATCCCTGCCTTCCTGTACCATCCGGCCGCTTTCTCCGTTCCACGCCCAAAATCGCCCAGAGGATCCTCCCCTCCTGACAAAAGCAGAACAGGAAGTGTTTCTGGTATCTGTTTCATCAGCAGCCTGTCATTGGCATAATAAACAGCATCGACCAGACCGTAAAATCCGTTCAGACTAAATCCGAACTGACTGCGGGGATCCCCATAATATTCCTTTGCCAGTGCGGTATCCCTGGTCAGCCAGCTGTCCTCCGGATGCTTTCCCGAAAGATCGTATTTTTTGTATTTTCCGGAAAATACCGTTTTCTCTGCCAGAGGGCTGTATGCATGCCATCCCTGCCCTGCCGCCATAAGCCTTAATAAAACCAGACCGGCGCCTGCAATCCAGGAGGGAATTCCTCCCGTTCCCGCAAGAATCACACCAGAAAGCCCCCTGCCGTATTTCGTCATATAGCATCTGGTCAGAAACGATCCCATACTGTGTCCCAGCATAAAACAGGGAAGCCCCGGATACCTTCCTTCCATCTGCTTTCTCACCTGATGCATATCGCGAATCAGGCAGATACATCCCGGCTCGTCAGAAAAATATCCCCGCATATCCGCAGAAATGACAGAATCCCCATGTCCCAGCTGGTCACAGACTGCCACAGCAAATCCCCGGTCTGCAAGGAAGGAAGCCGTCTCCCGGTATCGGTCTCTGTATTCTATCATTCCATGAGTGATCTGCAGAACCGCCCTGCATCGTCCCTCCTCCGGAACCCATTCCGTTCCGTAAATCACAGTTTTTCCATCTGATGACGGAAAACGAAATTCCCGTTTCTTTGCCAAATGCTCTCCTCCTTCCGGAAACCTTCCACAAAGTCCCCGTTTCTTCTGCTTCATTCATAGCATACTTTTTTCTGAAAATCAAGCATTCCCCGGCTGAAGAAACTGCATCTCATTTTCACACGTTTGCAGAACCTGTATACCTGCTGTCTTTTACTGTTAAACTATAACAGAAAAACAAGATAGTTTTTTGTAAATCCAGAATCTAAACAATTTCTGTTTTTTCTGATATACTAAAAAACAGTGTAAAAGTTTCTATGAAAGTACCCTATATCTGCAGCCAGATCGGAATGGTGCAGAAGAAAGAAGTGAACGACAGAATATGAAAGAACAAGAATTGAAAAAACTTCTTTGCCTGACTCCAGAAGAAGAACAGTATCTGACAGAAAAATTCCAGATTGCAGATGAGCATACTGCAGCAGAGCTTGAATTTGAACTATTTTTTCATAACCGTCAAATGATTGCTGTACGGCTGCTGGATGCAGAAGCAGGAATTCCCACGCACAAACACAAATACATTGAAATGTTTTATGCTTATTCCGGTTCCATTACCCATCAGATCAACGGAACCGAGATAACGCTCAACGAAGGGGATCTCCTGTTGATGAACCAATATGTGGAGCACAGCAGGCCTCCCGGAGAGAAAGGGAATCTCGGAATTGTTTTTATTATTCGTCCGGAATTTTTCGATATTCCCCTGCAGATGATTTCAGAGGAAAATGAAATCAGAGCTTTCCTTGTAAATTCTCTGCGCCAGAACAATCCTGTTTCCCAGTATCTTCTGCTGCATACCAACGGACTTCGGCTGATTCACAATCTTGTGGACAATCTGCTTCAGATTTCCTGTGAAAAACCCGGCAACGCGCTTGCTTTATACCAGTATACCATGGGATTGATTTTTCTCCATCTGACAGACAGCTCTCACTGTATCAGCAGCAATTTTTTCCATGGTCACAGAGACACCATTATACGGGAAACTCTGAGCTGTATTGATTCCCATTACAGTACCGTAACCTTAAGCCAGCTGGCCGATGATTTCCACCAGCCCCTGTCCACCATGAGCAAAATTATCAAAGAAGAAACCGGCCATACATTCCGGGAGCTTTTGATGAAAAAGCGGTTCCAGATGGCTGTCCAGCTGCTTCTTGAGACGGATCTCCGGGTTGAGGAAATTGCCATTTATGTAGGCTACGAAAATCTCAGCTATTTTTACCGTCAGTTTAAAAAACGGTGCAAAATGACTCCGCGTCAGTACCGGCTGATTCATAAAAACGGATTCTTCCGCAGAACATAGTGCTTCTGCGAGAGGATCCGTTTTTTACTTGCTTTCTTTTCTGCAAGTGATATAATAAAGCCGATTAATCGACAGGGAGGCAATCAAAATGGAGATACAACAGGAACTTCTGAATGCTCTTGACATAGATTATTCTTACCGGCTGGCCAAAAAAATGGAACAGTTTCGCACTCATCCCGAACTGGGATACCGGACCTCAGGTTCCCGGGCGGAATTCCAGACAGGAGAAATGCTGAAAGAGGAAATGGAACGGATCGGTCTTTGCTCCGTTACCAAAGATCCCGTTACGGCAGACGGCTGGGAATTTAAAAAGGCTCTTCTCTCCTACACCGCGCCGGATGGAGAAAAACGCTCTGTTCTCTTAGGTGCTTATCAGACCACCATGGTCACAGACGGCCCCCGGGAATATCCCCTTTTGTATCTGGGCAAGGGTACGGAGGCGGATTACGAAGGCAGAGACGTATCGGGAAAACTGGTTCTGGTAGAAATCAATCAGAGAGATGAATGGTGGATCAATTATCCCGTTTACCAGGCCCATTTAAAGGGCGCTGCGGCTCTGATTGCCGTTCAGAGCGGAGGATACGGCGAGATCGACGATGAAGCGCTTAATGCCCAGGATATTGCCGGACCGGAAAACGCACCGGCCTTTTCCATTTCCAGAAAAGACGCCGCCCCCTTAAAGGCCATGCTGACGGCAAACGAAAATACAGACTGTCCCGGAGAACTTCTTGTTACGCTTGATGCCGATACAAGAGTTACCCGCGGCTGCACCACCTACAACATAACCGGCACTATTCCCGGTCTTCACCCGGAGCGGATGATTCTTCTGTCTGCCCATTACGACTCTTATTTCAGCGGATTTCAGGATGACAATACTGCCGTTTCCATGATGCTTGGAATTGCCAGAGCCTTGATTCGCAGCGGCTGTCAGCCCCGGAACACCCTTGTGTTTTGCGCCATGGCCGCAGAGGAATGGGGAGTTGCCGACTCCAGCTTTGACTGGTCCACCGGCGCCTATGAACAGGTTTTCACCGCTCATCCCGAATGGGCGGGAAAGGTCATTGCTGATTTGAACTTTGAGCTTCCTGCTCTGGCCCACGGAACCCGCGCAAGAATCCGCAGCTGCTACGAATACACCAGCTATCTGAATGAATTCCTCCGGCAGCTTCCTCCCCTTACAAAGGCATATCCGGATGAAACCAGTGTAACAGCTCCCATCGAAACCTGGTCTGATGATTTTTCCATTGCCATTGCAGGCATCCCTTCTATGGTAAATGATTTTACAGGCGGCAGCTTTATGGAAACCCACTATCACTCTCAGTTTGACAACGATGATTATTATGACGAGGATGTGTACCGTCTCCACCACGAGCTGTTTCTTCTCCTTGTTCATGAGCTGGATCAGACTGCCGTTGTTCCGCTGAATTTTGCCCCTGTCATGCGTCGGGCCGCAAAGGCTCTTGAATGCGAAGGGCCTAAGGAGGTTTCCGCCAGCTTTTCCTCACTGAAGAAGCTTCTTTCTCAGGCAGAGCTGTCTGCGGAAGATGCTTACAAAACCATTGAGAACACAAATCGCCAGTACCGTACCCTTTTGCAGGAGGGACACCTTTCGGAGGCAGAACAGCTTTTTGAAAATTCCCGGAAAGACGAAAGCCGTGCCTTAGAACTGTTTTTGCTGGCTCAGGATGAGCTTGTTCGGATTGACTGGTACGGCAATGTGTTTTATCCTCATGAAATTTTCATAAAGCGGCTGTCCCTTCTGGACAATGCGATTGAAAGCCTGAAGCAGAATGATTTAAAGGCTGCTCTGGGAAGTCTGTATCAGCTGGACAACAATGCCTATGCTTTTATGTTTGATGAGCAGGTTTACAATCACTTTACCGATTACGCCTTCCACCAGCCGCGGGAACGTCTGAAATGGGGTTATCAACGGCTGCTTCCCCACCAGAATCTGTACCACCTGGTAAAGGCTCTTCTGGCAAAGGAAAAAACAAAAGCTTCTGATTTTCAGGAGGAAATCCGCCTTCTCACCCGTATCCGCACCACTCAGCTGGAGGAGCTTTCCATGGCTCTCGAGCAATTAAAAGCCCTGGCAGAGAAAGCCTTTCTTGTATGTTAAAACAGGAACGGAAAATAACGAAACTACAATTACAGAAATACCTTAGAAAGGAAAGGCAGACTGATCTTCTGCCAAATTTTTATGGACAGTACAACGCTATACCGCGTAACCCGAGATGATTTACCAAAGCTGGAACTGCTGCTGAATCAATGTTTCGCCCACGATCCCCTTTACGAAACTCTGATACCGGACCCGGATATCCGGGCCCGCCTGATGCCGGAGCTGTTCCACTGCGATATGACTGAATTTTATGAAACATGTGAAATATTTGCCGACAGCCCTGAATTAAACGGCGTACTTGTGGTTTCTGATGAAGCAGAGCCCTATAATTTTATTCATTTTTATCTATCAGAAGCCAAGGCCCTTCTCCAGACAGACACCTATCTCATCAAGGAGGATCCGACGCTTAAAACCTTCGGTAATTTTTTAAAAGGGGAGGATTATCTGAATTCCCGCTGGACAGAGCGCCTTCATCAGAATCAGAGGCTTCACATTATTTATCTGGCTGTCAATCCCCAGATGCAGCATCATGGAATTGCAGCTCTTCTTCTGGATGATGCCATCAACTATGCAAACCGCCATCAGATGATGATTTCACTGGAAACCCATAATGAAAAAAATCTGGAATTCTATCACCATTTCGGCTTCCGGCTGTATGACATTGTGGAAGCTCACTTTTCTTTAAAACAATATTGTATGATAAAAGAGCCGGCTCTGTAACGAACCGGCTCTCACTTTTTCTCACTTTTTCTCACTTTTTAAATTCCGCCTGCAAATCCTAAAACAGGAGCTGTCTTTGCCCCGCCTGTCCTCTGCTCTGTCTGTACAGGAGCAGTCTGAGACGCATAGGCTGCCGCGCGGCTTTTTGTTGAAGAAGAGATTGGATGACCGCAGGCCTCCATCCTTCTTAATACCTGCTGCTGACGACGGGCCGCCAGACCCGGATTCCTGGTAGGTGCATATCTGGAAGGAGCATTGGGAATGCCTGCCAGAAGCGTGCACTCATACTCATTCATCTGCCAGGGCTCTTTTCCAAAATATCCGCGGCTGGCATCTCCTGCTGTATGGTATCCGTCTCCGAAGGAAATGGTGTTGACATACAGTTC
Organism: uncultured Clostridium sp.; assembly: GCA_900540335.1. Classification (GTDB taxonomy): domain Bacteria; phylum Bacillota; class Clostridia; order Lachnospirales; family Lachnospiraceae; genus Brotaphodocola. The sequence goes on from UQFC01000003.1 coordinate 20,333, forward strand.
CAGAATCTCATCCTTACTGTACTTTCTCTCCAGCTCCAGGGCTGCGAATACCTCGGCAATCTTCCTCTCCATCTTCTTTTCCTGGCTGAAATACAGATTCTTGGCCAGCTGCTGGGTAATGGTGCTTCCACCCTCTACATACCGTCCTGCCCGGATGTCATTGACCAGAGCGCGGCAGATAGCAATCGGATCCAGACCGAAATGGCTGTAAAATCTGTGATCCTCTACAGAAACCACTGCATTCAGATAAGTATCCGGCAGCTCCTCCAGAGTGGTATAGCCTTCTTTGCTGCGAATGGAATCCACCATACTCTCCAGACTTGTCTCCGCAACTGCCGCCTGATACATCTCGTAACCCTGTCCGGCAACGGTGAACCCGGTACAGGCTGCTGCAGCCATCATCAGTGCTGCCACATATCCGATTATTTTCTTTATCATTGTCCACCGCTCCTTTCATGGTTTTCTTCGTTTTCATCTTACAAAACTATTTTACCATGAAATTCCCGGCAAGACTTTACCATTCCCTTAGGGTTTCTGAAAGTATTTGAAACTTTCTGACGAATTTATTACGAAGTCTTACATAAACTGATAAATATTATATGCACAAATCATCATAATCACTGCCATCAGGCCGATGAACAGTTTATTTACCATATTAGCGTCCATTCGTTTATTGACAATTCTTCCTGCTGCACCGCCAAGTATTCCGCCGCCTACCATAAGAATCAGAAGTCCGATCTCAAATTCCGGAACCGTACGGGTAACCAGTGTATTCACCAGACTGGTAATCTGGGAGAACAGAATAATGTACAGGGAGTTCTGAGCTGCTGTCTTGGTATCCATAGAGAAGAAATAAAACAGTACCACCAGGTTGATGGGGCCGCCGCCGATTCCCAGGAAAGAAGAACAGATTCCCAGAACAAGACCAATGGCAATGCATACCAGCGGATTTGTTACATGAAGTGTCTTAATCTGATCCTTTTTCAGCGTATAAATCATCGTTCCCAGAGTAATGATCAAAAGACAGAATGCCTGAATGGCGCCTACCTGATCCTTGTTGGCAAACATATTGGACAGATACTGGAACATCATTTTGCCCGCAACACCGCCGATTGCCGCGCCGATCGCCAGAGGAGTACCTGTCTTTAAATCAACCAGAGACTCTTTGCTCAGCCGCGCCTTCAAAACGGAATAACAGGACATGGAAAGTACCGTACAGCCGGATAAAAAGCTGATGCTGGCTACACTCAGTACCCCGAAAGCATCCAGAATCGGCTTAATCAGTACACCTCCGCCGATTCCGCAGATAGCTCCTACTACCGATGCGCCAAAGCTTACCCCAAGAAATATCAAGTACAAATATAAACTCATAATGTTCTCTTCTCCTTCTCCTGCACAGGAAAACCCGCCCTTTCCGGAAACCGGCAGGTGCGGGAATCTCCTGTCTTATTTTTCGTGAAAAACATTTCCCCCCACAATTTTGTGATTACTGCTCTAATGCAGCCTTCACTGCAGCAAACACGCCTTCAGAAGTAACGGTTGCTCCGGATACTGCGTCCACTCCTTCTACAGTACCCTTTTCCAGGATCGCGCCGGTCAGCTCTTCCATGGCAGCTCCGCCGATTTCCGGAGTCTCTCCCTCTCCGGTTAAAATCAGAGCCGTAATGGTTCCGTTCTCATCTGCAGTCACCTGAGCCTGGATCTCTCCGCCAAAGCCCTTGGCTGTTCCTTTGAGCGCGCCCTCCAGTTCTTCCTTCACGGCCTCGGTCTCTTCTGCTTTGGTCTCCTCTGCTTTTGTTTCCTCAGCCTTAGTTTCCTCTGCCTTGGTTTCCTCCTCTGCAGTCTCAATTCCCATTGCTGATTTTACAGCGGAAAATACTGCTTCAGAAGTAATGGTTGCTCCGGATACTGCATCCACTCCTTCCAGGGTCTGGGCTGCTGTAATGGCCTCTGTCAGAGAAGACATGGCAGCTCCGCCGATTTCCGGAGTCTCTCCCTCTCCAGTCAGGCTCAGAGCGATAATTTTATCACCGGCCACTGTCACTTCTGCCTGAACCGGACCGCCAAAGCCCTCTGCCTCTCCGTTTACCACTGTGATCTCTGCGCCGCCGGCTGCCGCCTCCAGCCTGCTGTTCTGAATGGCCTCATATGCAGGACCAGACACAGCTACTACTGCTGCTGCCGCTGCTGCCATCACGCCCAATCCAATGATATTTCCTTTGTTCATTGATGTTCCTCCCTGTATTTTACTGTTGTTTTGTAACGAGTCAAAAGGGGACATTTTCCTGCCGTCCTGAACTGTTACGTTATTTTTTCGTTAAGACATCTCTATCAGCGTATCATTATCTGCTGTATTTGTCAATCTTTTAGCAAACAGGAATCGCTGGAACCTAACGGAATTCCTCCATCCAGACCGCCTGCTTCTCTTCCAGGGACTTCTTCACATTCAGCACTCTCTGATTTTCTGAACCGCGGAATTTCAGACTCAGATTCCTTTTCTCTGCCACAAATTTTCCATCCACCATCACATCAAAAAGCGGAATCAGCTCTCTGGTAACAGAGGATGCTTCCATCATCCTTCCAAGAATATCTTTTTCAAAATCATAACCTGTAAAGCACCAGATGGTTTTCTGCGGCAGACGTTCCCGGACTGCCCGGATAAAAGGCAGAAGGGCTTCCTGATTGGAAGGCTCCATCGGCTCTCCTCCCAGCAGGGTCAGTCCCTCAATATAATCGTGATCCAGACTGGAGAGAAGCTGTTCCTGAACCTCTTGTGTAAAGGGCTTTCCAAACTGAAAATCCCATGCCTCCTCATTAAAGCAGCCCTTGCATCGGTGGGTACAGCCACTGACAAACAAAGACACTCTTACTCCCGGTCCGTTGGCAATATCTACAGGCTTTATGGTTGCATAATTCATAGAAATAGTTCCTTTCTCTGCTCTGTCAAATATGGTTTTACTGCTGGTTTTATTATAACAGCACAGGAAATTCTATGCAAGCAATGCATTTTTCTTTTTGCAAAATGTAATATATATTTGACATTTTGTAATTTATATTTTATAATAAAACCATACCAAAGACAGATACGCAGATTCCCTGCAAATCTCCTGTCAAAAGAAACGGAGGGAACCTTCATTTTCTATGAAAAATCTTAAAATGAAAGCAGCCAGGGCTGCCCTGGATATGTCCCAGGGAGATCTGGCTGCCGCAACCGGAGTCACCCGGCAGACCATCGGTATGATTGAAGCCGGCGACTACAACCCGTCCTTAAAGCTGTGTCTTGCAATCTGCAAAGCTCTGGGAAAAACACTGGATGAACTTTTTTGGGAGGAATAATTATGGATGAACGAATCAAAGAAACCTATCGAAAAATTTATGCAGAATTATTTGTTATTGTTTTATTTGCCTGCTGCATTTCCATGCTGATCAAATTTATATTTTTACACCGGTCCATGCCTGAGTGTATCCTGGAATTTCTGATTCTGACCGGATCACCGGTTTATATGGCAGTCCGCACCAGGATGCTTGGTGTCACCCAGGTTCCGTTTTTTCAGAACCGTTCCCGGCTTCGCCGCCGGACCGGACTTGCCGCCGGGCTTCTGACCGCACTTTTCGTGTTTGCCGCTGTCCGCCGTGCCCGGAATGACGACACGGATATGGTTTCTCTTGCCATATTTGGCGCTGCCTTTCTCGCTTCCTTTCTGCTGGCTCAGTCCATCTACAGAAAAGCAGAAGAAAAACGGCAGAAAAAGCTGGATTCCCGGTACGAGGATTAATCACTCCCATACGAAACATCCGCATTTTCTGCCTGTCTATTTTCTTTATCCTTCAAACTGACTGTTGTAAAGCTCTGCATAGAACCCATGTTTCGCTAACAGCGACTCGTGGGTTCCCTGCTCGATAATATGCCCGTCCTTCATAACAAGAATAACATCTGCCCCCTGTATGGTAGAAAGACGGTGAGCCACAATAAAGCTGGTTCTTCCTTCCATCATGGCTGCAAATGCCTTCTGAATCCTGATTTCCGTGCGGGTATCAATCGATGAGGTGGCCTCGTCCAGAATCAGCATTGCCGGTTTGCACAGCATCACACGGGCTATACACAAAAGCTGCCTCTGCCCCTGGGAAAGATTTCCCCCGTCCTCAGACAGTACCGTATCGTAGCCCTGGGGCATTCTCCTGATAAAGCTGTGGGCATGTGCTTCCTTTGCCGCCTGGATAATCTCCTCCTCAGAGGCCTCCGGTCTTCCGTAGGCAATATTCTCCCGGATCGTTCCCGATTTCAGCCAGGTCTCCTGCAGCACCATACCATAGTTTTCTCTCAGGCTTTGTCTGGTCATGCGGCGGATATCCGTACCTGATACCAGAATAGCCCCCTTCTGTACATCATAAAAACGCATCAAAAGATTGATTATCGTCGTTTTTCCGCATCCCGTAGGTCCTACCAGGGCGATTCTCTGTCCCGGCTTCACATCAAGATTCAGATCCTCAATCAGCGATATATCCGGCTGATAAGAAAAGCTGACGTTTTCCAGCTTCACACTTCCGTCTGCCTGTTTTAATTCCACCGCATCCTCATCCTCCAGTTCAAAGGGCGGCTCGTCCATCAGGGCAAAAACCCGGGCCGCACAGGCCAGAGCATTCTGCAGCTCCGTTACCACGCCGGAAATCTCATTAAACGGCTTGGTGTACTGATTGGCATAGCTGAGGAAAATGGAAAGCTGACCAACTGACAGAAATCCGCGGATTGCCGCAAAGGCTCCTGCCGCACCCACACTGGCATACACCATGCTGTTTACAAAACGGGTAGCCGGATTGGTAATAGAAGAAAAGAAAATCGCCCGCAGGCTGTAGCCGCGAAGACGTTCATTGATCTCCTCAAACCGTTCCTGCGCCTCTTTTTCATATCCAAAAGCCTGGACAACCTTTTCATTTCCGATCATTTCATCCACCAGAGTCGTCAGCTCTCCTCTCGTCTGCGACTGAAGCTGAAACATGGAAAAGGTTTTACGGGCAATAAAAGCTGCAACAAACAGAGACAGCGGAGTAACCAGGACTACAACTGCCGTAATCACAGGATTGACTGCCAGCATAAATCCCAGTGTGCCGAGAATCGTCAGCACCCCGGTAAACAGCTGGGTAAAGCCCATTAAAAGTCCTTCTGAAAACTGATCAATATCCGCAATCAGACGGCTGATAATATCGCCATAGGGATGGCTGTCCAGGTACTTTAAAGGAAGCTCCTGAATATGCTGAAAAGCCTTGACCCGGATATCCTGAACCACATGGTAGGTAATCTGGTTATTCATATGATTCATCAGCCACTGAGTCAGCGCCGTCAGAGCTACAACAACCGCAATTTTTTTCAGAACAGCCAGCAGTCCCTGAAAATCCACATTGCCCGGGCCCAGAATCAGATCCACGCCTTCTCCAACCAGAATCGGCGCATACAGAGTCAGAGCCACAGTAACTGCTGCCAGAACCACGGACAAAAGAACCAACCATTTATAAACGCCAATATAATTAAGAATCCGTCGAATGGTTGATTTATGCTTTGCAAACTGTAATTTCGGCATTCTACTTCACCTCCTTCTCAGAAAGCTGGGACTGACAGATTTCCCGATATATCTGACAGGATTCCAGAAGCTGTCTGTGAGTTCCGATTCCCGCTATGTTTCCATCGTCCAGAACGATAATCTGATCTGCTCCGCGTACAGTAGCTACTCTCTGGGATACGAGAAATACCGTCATGTCCCTGGTTTCTTCCCGAATGGCCTTTCTCAGTCTTGCATCAGTAGCAAAATCCAGAGCAGAAGCACTGTCATCCATAATCAGAATCTCCGGCCTGCGCACCAGAGCTCTGGCAATCGTCAGCCGCTGCCGCTGGCCGCCGGAAAGATTCTTTCCTCCCTGCTCAATAAAAAGCTTCAGTCCCTTTCCCTTGGCCTCCACAAAATCCCGGGCCTGGGCTATAGAAAGCGCCTCATAGATTTCCTCATCAGAAGCATCTGCTTTTCCCCATCTCATATTCTCCTGCAGGGTTCCTTTAAAGAGAACGGCCTTCTGGGGAACCACACCGAATTTTTCTCTCAGCTCACGAAGGGGCCAGGTACGGACATCTCTTCCGTCCAGCAAAATCTCCCCCTCCCGGACATCGTAAAACCTGGGAATCAGATTCACCAGAGTGGTTTTTCCTGAACCGGTTCCTCCGATAATTCCAATGGTCTGTCCCTTCTCCGCCCGGAAACTGATATCTGTCAGAGAATCCTCTTTTGACCCGTTGTAGGCGAAGCTTACGTGGGAAAAACAGATCTTGCTGTTCTCTTCACCGGTATTAGCGGTACTTTCCTGATAGCCGCCTGCTGTATCAAAGCTCTTGCCGCTTCCTTCCCGGATACTGCAGGAAGCCGGATCTTCAATAGAAGTTTTCTCTTCAAATACCAGGTTGATCCGGTTGGCACATGCCAGTGCCTTGGAAATCGACACAATCAGATTTGCCATTTTAATCAGTTCCACCAGAATCTGAGACATATAGTTCACCAGAGCAACGGTTTCTCCCTGGGTAATTCTTCCGGCATCTACCTGCTTTCCGGAAATCCATACAACTGCAACAATTGCCAGATTAATAATCACATAAGTAACCGGATTCATCAAAGCAGATATTTTTCCAACAAAAACCTGAACCTTTACCAGCTGATCATTGGACTCTTCAAAATGCTTCATCTCATCATTCTGCCGGCTGAAGGCCCGGATCACACGCACTCCGGTCAGATTCTCTCTGGCAGACCTGGTCACCTGATCCAGCTGCCGCTGTACCTTTTTATACAGGGGCATACTGGCTGCCATAATACCAAATACCACCACACTCAGTGCAGGAATCGCCACAGTAAAGACCATGGCTGCCCTGGTATCTACCGTAAATGCCATAATCATGGCGCCAAACACGATAAAGGGAGAACGAAGCAGAAGCCGCAGAGTCAGATTCAGCCCGGACTGTACCTGGTTTACATCACTGGTCATTCTTGTAATCAGAGTAGCCGTTCCGATTTTATCCTGTTCATGGTAGGAAAGGCTGTTAATATGAGCAAACAGCGCATTTCTCAAAGCTGTGGAAAAGCCAACCGCCGCCTTTGCTGCAAAGAACTGTGCTGTCAGAGAACAGGTCAGTCCAATAGCCGCCAAAAGCACCAGGACTCCAGCCATTTTCAAAATATATCCCGTATCCTGATTCCGGATTCCTATATCAATCATCCGGGCTACTACCAGGGGAACAAAAAGTTCAAAACTGGCTTCCAGCATCTTAAACAGCGGCCCCAGTACGCTTTCTACTTTATAATCCCTTAAATATTTCAGCAATCCTTTCATTTTCCGCCTCCGTATTTTTCCTCATACCTGTAAAAATACAATATTTCAGGACAGCCTGCCCTTCTGACCGAAAGATCCGTTCAAAAAGTCCGTCGTCCTGAACTGCTACGTCAGATTATAACATTTTGAAGAAACAGCCGCAAGGTTTCCTTGCTATTTTTCTCCTCTCATGATAGGATACTATTTATAAAAAATGGTTTGCATTCCGGAACAGACTTTTCCGGTGCAGTCAGGAGCGATAATGATTGCATTTATCAGACACTGCAGAAAAATATGGAACAAATACGTGGAGGATGAAATTACCGTTTATGCGGCTCAGGCATCCTTTTTTATTGTCCTGTCTTTCTTTCCGTTTATTATGCTTCTTCTGAGCCTCATCCAGTTTATTCCGGCAGTCAGCAAATCGGATCTGCTGGCCATTCTGATCCGGCTGATGCCGGATATGCTGGATGCTCTTGTTATGGGCATCGTCGATGATCTCTATGTAAAATCACCGGCAACCATTCTGTCTGTAACGGCCCTGACGGCCCTCTGGTCGGCCGCGCGGGGAATGATGAGCATGGAACGGGGAATGAACCGGATTTACGGCACCTTTGAAAAGCGAAACTATATTCTGCGGCGGTTAATCTGCTCCTTTTATACGCTGATTTTCATGGTTGCGTGTATTGTTTCCCTGGTTCTTCTCGTTTTCGGCAGCGCGATTCAAAGCACCTTTATCCGTCTGTTCCCTCTGCTGAAAACCATTACCAGACATTTGATCAGCTTCCGCAGCCTGTTAGCGGCTGTACTGTTTCTGTTCACCTTCGTGGGGCTTTACACAATCCTTCCAAAGAAAAAACAAAACCCCTGGAATCAAATTCCCGGGGCTGTCTTCACTGCCATTGGATGGCTGCTGTATTCCTATTTGTTTTCTCTTTACTTTACAAACTTCAGCAATTTTTCCTATATGTACGGAAGCCTGACAGCAATGGTGCTTCTGATGCTGTGGCTGTATTTCTGCATCTGCATTCTTTTTATCGGCGCAGAAATCAACTGCTATCTGGAGGAACAGGGCTTCCTGAATCCAAAGGAACCGGATCAGAGCGAAGAGCCCTGATCCGGGTTCACGCCCAGATACTGTCCCAGTTCTTTCAGTTCCTCTTCATGCAGGCAGGTTGGCATGGTTCCGGCTTTTACCGCTTCCAGACATTCTGAAAAATCCATCCACCGCACTGACTCTACCTCCTCCCGCTGAAGGGAGAGTTCTTCCGCCTTCACCAGTTCTCTGTATACATAAACAGCGCTGATTTCCCGGTTTCTAAACGGCTTTCCGTAAAATATATTTTCCCTGTACTCCTCATGGAATCCAAGAAATTCCAGTTCCTCCGGCTCTGCCGAAATTCCCAGCTCCTCAGAAAGCTCTCTCACAGCTGCGGGAAGATAATCGTCCCCTGCCGCAACATGACCGGCTGAGGAAATATCGTAACAGCCCGGATAAGAGTCTTTATCTGCACTTCTCTTCTGCAAAAGAAGATCAAAGCCGCTTGTTTCATTTTCCCGCACAATCCAGGTATGAACCGTTCCATGGCGGCTGCCGTCCCGATGGGCTACGCCCCTTTCTCTGACAATCCCGGTCGGCTGACCGTTTTCATCGCGAATATCAAACAGCTCCATCGGCTTTCCGTTTAAAGCAGCTTCCACAAGCCGGTCTGCTCCGTCATAAACCAGCTTCAGAGAGAAAAACTCCTGCTGCTCTTCCAGAAGCCGGAAAAAAATCTTATCTCCCTCCCAGATGTTCAGCTTCAATACTTCCTCTTTGCGGACCCATTCCAGTTCTCCTTCGTCACATTCAGCCGGCTCTCCTGTAAATCCATCTGCCGTAAACAGCGACATATATTCGGTAACTCCGCCTCCGGACACAAATGTGACAAGAGCCCGGAATTTCCAGGAGGTCAGATGATATCCTGTCTCCTCATATACCTCTCTGAGAAGACATTCCTCCGGACTTTCGTCCGCCTCAAAATGACCGCCGACTCCAATCCATTTATCCTTATTCACATCATTTTTCTTCACTGTCCGGTGAAGCATCAGATAGCTTCCATTCTGCTCAATATAACATAAGGTACTGAAACCTGTCATCCTTCCTCTACCTCCATTTTTTTATAAAATCGCGCCATGGGAATCACGCCCGCCACATCTGCAATCAGCCATCCAATGGGAATCGATACCCAGATTCCCTTTACCCCCAGGGAAGGAATCGCAGAAAGACTGTACGCCAGCACTACCCGAAGTCCCAGAGAAATAACAGTCAGCACCACAGACATACCGGGCTTCTCAATGGCACGGAAAAATCCATACAGTAAAAACAGCAGGCCGATCAGGCAGTAAAAGGCGCCCTCAATCCGCAGATACTCCACGCCGATAGCCAGAATTTCCCTCTCCTGCCCATTTACAAAAATACGCATCAAAGGTTCTGCAAAAATCCAGATAACCACACTCACCGCCGCGCCAAAAAGCATGGAGGTTCTGACTGCACTGAGAATCCCCTGACGAATACGCGATTCCTTTCCCGCGCCGTAGTTCTGCGCAATAAATGTGGAAAAAGCATTGCCGAAATCCTGAACCGGCATATAGGCAAAGGAATCAATCTTGACTGCTGCCGCAAAAGCCGCCATAACTGCCGGACCAAAGCTATTTACCCTTCCCTGCACCATCAGAATTCCAAAATTCATAATGGACTGCTGGACACTTGTAATCATCGACAGCCGGGAAATTCCCGCCGCCTCTTCCCTGTTCCACTTCATATGACGCCGTGCAGGAAGAAGCTCCGGCGCTTTCCTCACTGTATAGAAAAGAAGGCCGATTCCAGACAGCCACTGGGCAATCACCGTGGCAAATGCCGCTCCTGCAACACCCCAGCCTGCTGACAGAACAAACACCAGATCCAGAACCACATTCAGCACTGAGGAGATTCCGAGAAATATCAGGGGAGTGACGGAATTTCCAATTGCCCGCAGAAGGCAGGCCAGGTAATTGTACAAAAATGTGCCTCCGATTCCTGCAAAAATCACCAGCAGATATCTCCGCATCAGCCCGTAAATCTCTTCCGGAACCTGCAAAAGCCTCATAATTCCATCAATTCCCAGAAAAGACAGACCGCTTAAAGCTGCTGCCGCCAGCCCGATGCCGGAAAAGGAAAGAAAGACCCCCTGCTTCAGTCTGTCCCAGTCCTTCTGCCCAAAGGCAATGGACACTGCCACGCCGCTTCCCATGGAAAGTCCCAGCAAAATAGAAGTGAGAAAGGTCATCAACGTATAGGATGCGCCCACTGCCGCCAGAGCATCCGCTCCTACAAACTGTCCGATAATCAGCGTGTCTGCGATGTTATAAAGCTGCTGCAGGAGATTTCCCACAGTCATTGGAAGGGCAAACCAGAGAAGGGTTCTCGTAATCGGCCCCTGAGTAAGATCCTGTTTCATTTGTTTTGTATTCCTTTTCTTTGTAATTCTGCAAACATTATTTTAGCGAAAAAAGGGGAAAAGGGCAATGCCGGAAAGACATTTTTTTATTTAGGAAGACTGTCCTTCACACACAGCGCCCCATACCCCACCTGTGGATTGGGATACTCCCCCATCCCCGGCAGCTTCCTGGCTCCCCGGCGCAGATAGGCTTTCAGCTTTTCCCCGTAGAGAAAGGGATCTCTTCCTTCCACAATTCCCCACTGCATCATTAGGGCTGCGCTTCCCGCTGCAAATGGAGCTGCAAAGGAGGTTCCTGTCACTGCCTGATATCCGCCTCCCGCCGCCGCAGTCACAATCCCCACTCCCGGTGCGGCAATATCCGGCTTCACCTGATTCGTTCTTCTTGTATATCCTCTTCCTGAAAAATCTGCATAGGAATTGGAATCACTGTCATAGGCGCCCACTGTGATAACACTGGATGCAGCAGAGGGAATCGTCAGCGTTGTATCAGGCGTCGGACGGAGAAAACGGGTCGATGGATTTAAAATTCCTGAAGAAGGAAGCCAGAAATCATACTCTCCTGTGATAATTCTTCCGGGAGTCAGACGAAATGTCCAGATTCCGCTTTCTATGTAGGTTCCGTCATCCGGGACAAAATCAAAATAAATTTCCTGGGCCTGGCTGTAAGGGCTGGGTTCCCCGTAATACACCAGAATCTCCATACTTTTGTATCGAAATCTGGATGGTCCAAGCTTCTGCGGAAGAGGACCGATTTCCTCCCCGGAAGGTGCAAACAGGCTGATTTCCATTTCATCCCAGTAATTTTTCCACAGCTGCACATTCACACCTGATTCATAAGGCGCTACAGAAAGCTCCGTATCCTGTCTGGAATCCCCCCGAAACCTCGTTTGCCTTCCCGGCGCCGGAGAAAAAACACCGGAAGTATGGCCGGCTGACGCCCCCTCATTTCCACTTCCTACAATAATCGCAGTTTTTCCGTAATTGCTGATATCATCCAGATAAGTTTCCAGAAGACTGTTTCCCTCATGTGTTCATTATAATTAAGGGAAAGAACCAGCAAAAAAATTTGCAGTTGCTAAACTGCCTGCTTCTCTGTCGGATAAGGAGACTGATATTTAAAGATAATATCAATGCTCTTATCTCCATTAACAATAATTTTATCGATCAACTCCGTCACGATCTCTCTTGTTACCTCTGCCAGTGTTCCATACTTGACAAACTTTTCAATCCAGTTTTCATAGCTTTCCTCTGTCTCTTCAAAGTTATCTTTCTCCTTCTCTGCCTGTGCAATTTTCTCCCGGATATCCTGATCCTGCTTCTCATATTCTGCTTTATAAGAAAGATATTCTTCTTTATCCAGAACGCCATCCACATAATTTTCGTAGGTTTTCTTCTTATATCTATGTACTCCTGCCAATTCTTTCTGTAGCCGCTCTATCCACTGGTCTGCTTCTGCACACCGCCGGTTTATTTCCTTCCTGCGGTCAGCCGCTTTCAGCAGTTCATCCTTATCGTTTTCTTTCAGCGCCAGCTTTGCCTGTCTCTGGATTTCATTTATTACAATGGAATCCAGAACCTCTCTCTTAATAAAATGGGAATAACACATGTTATTTCCTTTTCTATGGTAGGAGCCGCACTCATAACCGTCTCTGCAGGTAACTCTCTGGAGATTATAACCACAGTCACCGCAGACAAGAAAGCCTGCATAGGGATTGACTTTCCTCACCTCGTTGAGAAAGCCCGGCGTCCGTGACCTTTTCTTCATGATTTCCTTTGCCTGCTCAAAAGTATCCCGGCTGATGATCGGTTCATGCATACCCTCTACAATATACTGTTGTTCCTCTGGAATATAATGATATTTTTCCATTTTGTATGAGATCTTTTCAGATTTATGCTGTACCATGGCACCTGTATAGACCCGGTTTTTCAGAATCACATTGATAGTTGGATATGCCCATCCTTTTGCACCTGCCTTTTCCTGTGCGTTAGAATATTTGAGCCCCTGCACTTTTCTTTTGTATTCGGATGGCGTCATTATTCCTTCTTCATTCAGTTTTTTGGCAATACCGTCTCTGGAATATCCCTCAAGATACATATAAAAGATTTTCCGCACTACCTTTGCGGCTTCTTCATCTACAAGGAAATGATGCTTATCCGCCGGATCTTTAATATACCCGTAAGGTGCAAAACCAGACATAAACTGTCCTCGCTTTTTCTGTGCGGAAAGTGCGCCTCTGATCTTTTTGGAAATATCACGGCTGTACATATCATTAAATAACGTCTTAAACTGTGCCAGTTCTTCATTGCTGTGTGCGACCGAATCCACACCGTCCAGAATCGCAATGTACCGGATGCCGAGGGAGGGAAAAACACGTTCTATATAATTACTGGTTTCGATATGTTCACGTCCCAGACGGGAAATGTCTTTTGTGATCACTCCCTGGATTTTTCCCTTATAGATATCCTCCATCATCCGCTGAAATTCCGGTCTGTTTGCAAAATAGAGACCGGAGTATCCATCATCAATATAAATGTCTGCTATCTCCAGGTCCTCCGATTTGCCGACATACTCCCGGATCAGTTTCATCTGGTTTTCAATACTTTCACTGATTTTATTTTCCCCATCGTCCTTTGACAGACGACAGTATGCCGCCATCTGATACATCATACCACCTCGTCTTTCTGTGTTATACTGGATGCGGAGCCAATCCCGGAAGTAAATTTGAAATAAATATCAATCTGCTGATCAGGATACACGTAGATCCGGTCGATCAATTCAACAAGCACTTCTCTTGTCAGTTGTGCTGATGTAATCTTTCCCCGGCTGAAATGATTCAGCCATTTTACAGTGTCCTGTATGACAGTCATTTCATTTTCTTCCACATTTTTCAGTTCATCCAGTTCTTTTTGATATTGTTCATTCTCCGTATCATACATCTTTTTCAATTCCAGATATTCCTCTTTGGAAAGGATATCATCCATAAACTGCTCGTAAGCTCTTTTCCGATATTCTGTGTTTTTCTCAATTTTTGCTTTCAAACGGGCTATCCTGTCGTCCAGCTTCGGTTTTTGGTCTCTGATCTGCACCTTTAAATTTTCAAGCGCACTTTTTATCTGTTTTATTTGCTGATTAATCGAAAAGGCAACCAGTTCATCCAGCTTTTCAAAGGTAATATGGTTCAATTCGCAGTAATTTCGCCCCATCTTCTGATGAAATCCACACTCATATCCGTCATATCCTTTACGTGAAGCAAGATACCGTTTACGCATAGCTGTTTTACATTTTCCGCAGAAAAGTAGCCCTACATATTTATGCGGCTCCTTATTCTTATCAAAATAAGAGACTCTATGATCTTTTCTTATCTGCTGTGCCTGCGCAAACTCTTCTTTAGAAATAATCGCTTCATGAGCATCCGGTATCAGTTCCAGTTCTTCAAGAGGAATTGCCTTTCGGTAATTCAATTTATAGGACGGCTTATCAAATTTTCTTATCACAACTGCACCCGTATATACCGGATTCTTCAGAATTCCCCGGACTGTAGCAGGTGTCCATAAGCCTTTTCCCACATTCCAGGGATACCCGTTTTTCAAAACCTCTTTTTTATATTTTGCCGGAGCAGGGATCTGTTCCTCATTTAAAATCCGGCTGATCACCGTCCCACCGTAACCGCTTAAATACATTCTGTAGATCCTGCTCACGATCTCTGCGGCATAAGCGTCCACCTCCAGATGATTATGGACTGTTTTGCTTTTCACGTATCCAAACGGTGGTTCTTTCGGAGTGTATTCTCCCATGGTTCTTTTTGCCTGAATTGTAGTCCTGATTTTTTTGGATGTGTCTTTAAGATACATATCATTGAGCAATGTCTTAATTTCCAGCAGTTCATCATAAGTGCTGACTGCTGAATCATAATGATCCAGAAGAGACACAACCCGAATTTTTCTCTCCGGGAAATATTTTCCCAGATAATAATTCGTATCAATATGTTCTCTCCCAAGACGTGACACATCTTTCAGAATGACCATATTGATGCTGCCAAGTTCAATATCGGTCAGCATTCTCCGGAATTCCGTTCTGTCAAAGTTACTGCCGGATGCACCGTCATCTGCATAGACCTTTACTTCCTCAATATCATTATGACTTGCAATAAAGTCTCTTGCCATTTGAATCTGAGAGTGAATACTGTTGCTATATTTTCCCTCTTTTGTCCGTTCTTCTATGGAAATACGGCAATATATACCCGCCTGATACATTATATCCCTCTTTTCTTCGGTCTTGTATAGTCATTGTCTTTAATTGTCTTAATCTTACAATAGAAACTAAAGAAAATCAACCTTCAATTCTTCGTTCTGCCAGATTGCGGATACACTGCGTCAGGGTTTTATTTCCATTAAAATGCACACGGATCAGATATCCTTCATGCTCATAGCTTACATCTTCCCGCTGAAATTTGGGGGAGCCAGAACAGCTGTTAACCGCACTTTGATTTTCCCTCGATACTGCTGTCTGCTCTGCAGGTACAAGTAAGGTATTCATGCTATATGCCTCCTTCAGCATACAGTCCTCTATACATCCTATGCCGGCAGGGTTGTACAAAAGTTCCATATGCATTGAATTCAGCTTTCGAAAGCCTGACTTGATTGTAACTTTTTACGGCATAGAACTCATTGAACAGAAATTGAGGGTAGATTGACTGTTATCTGATTCTTTTTTATCCACAAAATCGAAACGCCATTGAATAGAACGTATGTTTGTGCTATGATAAAGGAAATTTAGTACCAGTCAGTAGCAGAAATAATACGAAAAGGTGGGGTAGCGATTGGATCGATGCGACTTTTGTTCTATAATGACATGTTTGAAAAATCATATCAGCGAAAGTAATCAGATGAGCCAGCCGGAATTTTTATATGAAATATTTGCAGATTTTATGGATAGTCAGGAAATTGGAGATTTCTCACTGGACAACGGACTGGTGTGCCGCTGGATGACAGGACAGGCAAAGATCAGTCCCAAAATATCCTCTTACTATGCAAAACCGAGCAAACAGGAACTGCTTGCAGCAACAATAGATCAGAACCTTATGCCGCTGATGGCCGACAGCCGTCAAGCCATTCAGGATGTTTATACTCTGTTTATACAGGATGATACGATTTCAGAAGCGAAAAAGACAGAACTGGCATCTCTGTACAAAACTCCAGATTCCCAGCTTCTGTTTCTTGCAAAACTAATCTCTTTTGGTATGGAACGACAATTTGTCAAGAGGGATGCCAGAAACCGGAAACTGATCGCAGGCGGCGCCCTCTCTCCGGCAGTCCTGAATTATATTATGGACAGTAAAGTGCCAAAACCATGCCGCCACTTTCTGGGGAGAGAGAACGAACTGGAAAAATTACATGCAATACTGGAAGAAAACAGCAAAGTATTTCTCTATGGAATTGCGGGAATAGGGAAAAGTGAACTGGCAAAGGCATATGCCAAAATATACAGGAAGGAATATACGAATATTCTGTATCTGATATACAGCGGGGATCTGAGGCAGGATATCATTGATCTGGATTTTGCAGATGATCTGCCGGAAGATACGGAGGAAGAGCTGTTACTTAATATATGAGCAGTACTTTCAGCGTTGGCTACTTCATTTACAAATGTTTTAACTTGAGCAATTGATTTAAGCATTATACTCAATTATTTCATAACTTATCTTCCAACCATATCCATTTATTTGCTTTTCTAATTTGCATTACAACTTAACGGATTACCGATTACCTATGCATTGCATCCATTTAATCAAATATGATTAAAAATAAGAGAGCAGACCTCTTCTTTATTTGGCATAGAACAAATCGCACCTTTCCGAGTTGTAACAATAGATGCGGCAGCATTGGCAAACAACAGCATCTGTTCCAATTGGTCCTTTTCCAGATTATTTAATCCGTTCTCCAATATAAAAGCAAGAACACTGGCACAAAACGTATCCCCTGCCCCTGTAGTATCAACTGTATCTTTGCTGAGAAACGGCTGACCAAAGATTTTTTTATTGGAATAGTATGAAATGCTTCCGTTTTTACCTAATGTCACATTAATCAGTTTTGCCTTGGAATGTTTCCTTATTATCTTTACACCCTGATCGTAATCATTTACTCCAGTGAGCCATTTTATTTCATCGTCAGCAATCTTCAGAATGTCACACTCTCTTATTCCATACCAAATAGCTGCCCTTGCCTGTTCCAAATCAATCCACAATGGTTTTCTTAAATTAGGGTCAAAAGAAATCCATTTACCTATCTCTTTTGCATAAGTAACAGCAGCTTTTGTCGCTGAAGCGGCCGGTTCGTCGGTCAAAGAAAGGGAGCCAAAATGAAAAATACGACAATGCTCAATCAATTCTTTACAAACGTCTTTCTCCTCCAGCATGATGTCAGCCCCTGGTTTTCTATAAAATGAAAAGTCTCTGTCCCCATCTGCCATCGTATGAACAATTGCAAGTGTAGTATTCGCTCCGTTATCATAAATCAATCCTTCATCAGAAATACCAATCCTTTTGATCGTATTCCCGAGCATTTTCCCAAAATAGTCGTCTCCCACCTTCCCTATAAAAGCGGTTTTATAGCCCAAACCGGCCAACATTGATAATACATTACATGGCGCTCCTCCTGGATTTGCTTCAAATATCGGATTTCCATTGGAACTGCTGCTATTTTGAATTAAATCAATTAGCAGTTCTCCTAATGCAACAACATCATACATGATTGTTCTCTCCCTTTCTCACCTGTATTTCATGCACAATCTTATTATATGTTTTCTTATTTAAACGATAGAAATACAAGACTACAGCCGTTATAATCCAAAGTATCCCCGGAACCGTTGTAAACGAATGCTTAATAACTGACAGTACTGCTGCATTCTGCTGTTGGTTTGCAGCATATCCGAACATACCCAAAATTCCAGCAAGCACGGAAGTTCCAATCGCCATTCCGATTTTGTTTCCCAGTGAAATAAACGCATACTGAAATCCGTCATTTCTAAGCCCTGTCTTCCATTCACCATACTCCACACAGTCCGGAACAATAGCATAGATTGCAGTATTAAAACCCGAAAAGAAAAATTGTGCCAAGCAGGAAAATATATAAAATGGAACAGGGGTTTCTCTGACTGTAAAGAAATACATGCAAAACATGCTAATTCCTGTCAACAGTGCAAAAATGGATGCAGACCGTCCTTTATTATTCGTAAGCCGAAATACAAACGGAAAACATGCTGCACCAATAATGGATGGAAGAATGATAAACATGGAATAGGTGCTAAATAGTGCTTGGTTTCCCTCCACATAGGTAAAATAGTATAATGCATCCGCATTTCTTCCATAAAGTGTCACACCAAACAGAAACTGTCCAGCAAGAGCGATCATATATGGACGATTTTTCATCACAGTTCCTAATTGAACCTTTATGGAAATTTTTTCTTTCTCTGGTACTTCCACCACTTCTTTCGTTTTTGCAAAACAGAAGATATGACATGCTGCAAAAATACATCCATATAAAACAGCAATCAGCAAATATCCTCTTTTATCATTTCCATTACCAAGGGTCTCAATAAGTGGAACCGTCACGATATTGATAATGCCAATCGCAATCATTGCGCTGACGGATCGAAATGTATTGATTTTAGCACGTTCCTCTATATTTTGTGTCATCGCTCCGCACAGCGTACCATAAGGAATATTCACACAAGTATAGCCTAAAACAAGAATACAATAAGTAATTGCCATATAGATAATCTTAGCAGTAGACGACCAATCTGGATGTGCCCAAAATGTCATAATCAATACGATTGCTGTCAATGGTGCCGCAATCAACAGCCATGGTCTGTATCTCCCCCATTTTGTATGCGTTTTATCACTTAACCCACCAATAACCGGATCATTAATCGCATCCCAAAATCGTGAGAACAACATCAAACCTGCTACGGCTCCCATACCAATCCCAAAAACGTCTGTATAGAAAATCATCAGGAAATTTCCTACAAACATCCAACTGAAATTACATCCTACATCACCCATGCCGTATGCAATCTTACTAATCAACGGCACTTTTACATTTGTATCTTTCTGATCCATTACAATCCCCCTTTACCACTTATAAATACTGGCTGAACTCTACTTTTTCCCTGTTGGGACCGGTAATTGTAAAAAATCTTACCCCACGTTCCCAAAATGGAAGAAACTGGATTCCCTTTTCCAAAATTGAAAATCCTGCTTTCGTTACCAATTTGTATACCTCTTCAATATCTGTAACATTCAGCGCAATATGATCCAACGCACCATTTTCCATCGCTGCATGTTTATTTTCATAAGTCTCAATTACCGTATGACCCAGCTTTAAGAAAGTAACCTTCTCATCTGCTTCCTGGTTCACAGTTTGAAAAACAACCCGAAATCCCAGTAATCTATAAAAATCCTTTGTTTTTCCAATGTCATTTGTAGGGATTCCTATATGCTGTAATCCGGTAATATACTTTTTAAAATCCTTTTCCATCTTTACCTATCCTTTTCAGGCACCTGTTGGATACGACCATGCAGGTGCCATGTCAGCCTTTCCTGCTTTTGACTCTTCTCTTATTCTGCAATACGAATAACAGCCTTTACAATATCAGCTTTATTATTCACGCTGTAGTCCATTGCTTTCTGCGCTTCATCCAACCTAAATACATCCGTTACAATTCCTTTCAGGTTTACCTTTCCTGCCGCAACCGCATCAATTGCCATTGGATAAATATGGCGGTACCGGAACACGGTCTTAAAGGTCAGTTCTTTGTCCAGCACAAGGCTCATGGGAAGTGTCATCTCGCCGGTCTTGCTATATCCTACAAGAACAATATTGGAACCTTTTTTAGCCATATGAATTGCCTGCCTTGTTGTAATTTCTGTACCTGCTGTCTCAATTACCAGATCCATACCTGCTCCATCTGTCACTTCCTTTACCCGTTCCAGGACATCCTCCTTCGCCCCATTGATTACTCCGGTTGCCCCCAGTTCCAATGCTTTCTCAAGACGTTTCTCCATAATGTCCACCACATATACCTCAGATACTCCTCTGGCTTTCAGCGCCATCATGGAAACAAGACCGATGCAGCCTGCACCCATGACAACAGCTTTCTGCCCAAGATGCGCATCTCCCTGGATTGCTGCATGGAATCCCACTGCTAAAGGCTCGATCAAAGCCCCCTCCAATGTACTTACATTGTCCGGCAGTTTGAAGCACAGATCTGCTTCGTGGGCGACATATTCCTGAAATACGCCATCTACAGGCGGCGTTGCAAAGAACACCACATCCGGACACAGATTGTATCGCCCCGTTTTACAAAATTCACAATGGCCGCACGTCTTTCCCGGCTCCAGTGCAACTCTATCTCCAACTTTCAGATGCTTTACATTCTTCCCGACTTCAACAACCGTTCCACCTGGCTCATGTCCCAGTACAAAGGGCGGCTCTACCACATAATCCCCAATTGCCCCTGTTTCGTAATAATGCAGGTCGCTTCCGCAGATACCCACGTATTCCAGTTTTACCAATACCTCGTCATCTTTTACTTTTGGAATCTCCCGTTCTTCAAAACCCATTTTTCCGATTCCCAGCATGACTGCAACTTTCATTTTCCCTTCCATTGTCGCATCCTCCTTTTTTATTTACTTTTATTTATACTTTATTAAATAGTTTTATTATGTTTTTTATTTTATATTCCTTATACAATTTTGTCAATGCATTCCTATCAATCAAGTGATATTTCGTCATTATACTCAAAAATACATTCTATATTTTAGTAAAACTGCATCAAAAAAGGAGATTTCATTTCTGAAATCTCCTTTTAAAGCATCGTGTGCTTCCTATATCTGCTTTATAAAATTTTCAATTACTTCAAGTGCTGCTCCCAGTGCAGCTGCCCCAACCTGATATCTGCAGCTATTTACAAATTGCCGATCCTCTGTGAATGTATTCCGCTCTGATACTTTATTCCATATATCCAATAAATAAGGCTCGACATAACTTCCCACATATCCCCCCAGAATAATATCACAGTCAAGAAGCATATGGATGTTATTCAATGCCACAGCCAGATAGCCTGTATAGACATCCCATATTTCCGCTGCCCCTTGGTCTTTCTTTTCCAACAGTTCAAAGAACTTTCCTAACTTTCCTTCTGCCGCACCTGACAAAATTGCTGCACTGCAATACGCATCCAGACATCCTTTTTTTCCGCAATAACATATTTTCCCATCAGGGATCACAGTCATATGCCCGACTTCCCCGCATCGGAAATGCTCCCCCTGTACAAGTCCATTACGATCAAAAATCGCTCCTCCAACTGTATTACTTAAAGACAAGTAGAAAAACCGTTTCCGTTCATCGGAACAGATTCCTTCCGCATAAGCTCCTGCATTTGCATCATTTAAAAAACAGCAGGGGTATGCAAAAAAGCTGCTTATGGAACCAAAAGATATCATTTTTACACCAAGGATATGTGAATATGTAATCAACTCTCTGTCTAAATCAACAATTCCAGGGAAAGAAATTCCTATACCCAAAATCCTCTTCCGATCAATCTTGCTTTCCTCCAGAAAAGCTTCCAGTTCATCATTCACCCTGCGATAATACGTCTCCTCATGTGCATAGGGAAGAAAAATACGCATATGTTTTAAAATCTCACCTGTAAGGTTGGTAAGTACAAAACCAATATGATTTTTTGTAATATCCACCCCAACCGCCTGCTTTACATTAACCGCAACCGACAGCGCCTTTGCTCGTCTTCCTCCCGTAGACTGCAATTCTCCGGTTTCTTCAATTAATCCCTTCTCAATCAGTTCCTTTGTAATCTGCGTTACAGTGGGAAGGCTCATCTTCATATCATACGAAATCTCCGGATTTGAAACCGTTCCATGCTTGCAGATATAGCGGAAAATGCGATTTCTGTTTTTTTTCTTTACCTCTATGTTTGTTGTCTGCTTTCTTTCCATGTTATACCGCCTATACTTTATTAAAGTGTTTTCTTTAGTATAACACCTCGCCTTCCCAAAAGCAACTTCACCATTTCGACACGGTATACTGCTGTTACATCTGGGAACGTAAAGAACAACAAATACCACCAATCAGATTTAATTAGTATTGAAACGGAAGTTTTACGCTGCCCTGATTACTTCTTGAAAGTTGTTTATACATTGTTTTTATGATAAAATACAGTTATTAATTTTAACCGGAGGTGCTATATGGCTATCAGTTCCAACAATATACAGGTTTATACAACTCTTTCAAAAGAGTTGGTAGCCGAAATCGACAAGGACGCAAAAGAGAATTTCCGCACACGTTCCCAGCAGATTAATATGATCCTGACCGAATACTACAAGGCAAAAACGACAGCCAACTCTCATATAAAGTAAACACTGATACAGCCTGCAAACGCAGGAAATATCAGTGTTTTCTTTGTCTTTCCCCTAATTATAAGGTTCATGGGAGCCATATGTATTTCCAAAGCTGATATTAACCACCAGCGGCATTCTTCTCTCCACTGCCCGGGTCACAGCAAAATTCACTGCCCGCATCAGTTCCGTTGTTCTTGGAAACCCCTGATTGACAATCAAAAGCTCGCTTTCATATGCAATTCCCCTGTATGCCCTGCCCGGATTTCCCTCTCCGCTTCCTGCTGCAATCCCTGCCACAGCCGTTCCGTGGCCGCTGGAATCAAAAGAGGGAAGCAGACGTCTTGCCTTTTCCCTGCTTCCCTCCTGAATCGCCTGATTGATTTCCTCACTGGAAAACACCCTGTTCAGATTCTGATCCCACAAAGCGGCAATCCTCGTTCTCCCTGAACTGTCCCGAAATGCCTCATGATAATAATCAATTCCGGAATCCAGAACCGCCACAAGCACGCCCCTCCCGGTCAATCTCAGAGAAGACTCCTGCACTGCATTGATGCAGGCAGCCCCCTTGGCCTGATTCATAGAAAAAAACAGACGCTTTGGCTTTTCCACATATTCTATCTGCGGCAGCCGGCTGACAGTTTCAATCAGATCTTCCGGTACCGTTAAAACAGCATACTCGTTGTGCATTTCTTCCGTCAGGATCCCCATTTCCCGCAGGGAATCCAGACTTCCTGAATATTTTACAATCAGCTCCCAGGTCTGCTCTTCCTTTTGATAGCCGGTTTCCAGTTCCCTAGAGCGGGCCCGCAGCTCCTCCGGAACAGACAGGGCAAGGTTTAAAAGATTTTCCAGCTTCTGGTTTTCCATAATGCCGCATTCCGCCTTCTGACTTTCTGTTGTAATCCAGTTTATTCCCCGGATCCCTTCTCCGTTCCGCCTAAATCAAGCTGGTACAGCCTTCCGTACTTTTCCTTCAGATAATCCACATAATACTGCGGCCGGAAATCCTCTCCTGTCATATCCTGAAGAATCTGGCGACTGGTTTTCACCTTTCCAAACCGGTGTACATGAAGTCTTAAATATTCCCGGATTTCCCCCAGACGTCCCTCCTCCAGCATCTGATCTGCATCCATTTCCTTTTTCATGGAAGCATACATCTGCGCTCCAAAAGCGCTTCCCAGCGCATAGGACGGGAAGTATCCAAAGGAGCCCTGCGCCCAATGAATATCCTGAAGAACCCCCTCTCCGTCATTTTCCGGGCGGATTCCCAGATATTCCTCGTATTTGTCTGCCCAGAGCCGGGGAAGCTGTTCTACCGGAAGATCTTCCTCAATCAGAGCCTTTTCCAGTTCATACCGCACCAGCACATGAAGGCTGTAGGTTAATTCATCAGCCTCTGTCCGAATCAGACCGGGATGAACCCGGTTAATGGCCCGGACAAACTGTTCCCGTCCGATTCCCCTTAGCTGCTCTCCAAACAATTCCTTTACTTTTCCATATACCGGAATCCAGAAGGCCTCGCTTCGTCCCAGAATATTTTCAAAAAAACGGGACTGGGATTCATGCATTCCCATGGATGCGCCCTGTCCTGCCGGCGTCTGAGTCAGCCGGTCCTCGATTCCCATTTCATAAATGGCATGGCCGGACTCATGAATCACAGAAAACAGAGAGCTGTCCAGGCTGTTTTTGTAATGAGTGGTAATCCGCACATCATGATTGTGGAGACTGGTGGTAAAGGGATGGGCGCTTTCTGCAAGAACACCCTTTCTGAAATCAAAGCCGACATACTCTGCCAGGTATTCAGCCAGCTCTCTCTGCCTGTCCTCCGGATAATCCCCGGTCAGAAATTCATCAGAAATCCGGACCGGACTTTCCATCACCTGATGCAGCAAAGGAACCAGTTCCTTCTTCAGCAGTCCGAAAAACTCGTCCAGCTCCTTCATGCCAAATCCTTTCTCGTAGGAATCCAGCATAACATCATACAGCCTCTGCCCCTTCTTTGCCCGGTATCCGGCAAAGGTTTTCTGCCAGAATATGATTTTTTCCAGAGTCGGTGCAAAGGCCTGAAAATTTTTCTCTTCTCTTGCTCTGGCCCAGATTCTGGCTGACTCTGCCACCAGCTCCTGATAGGCCCGGTACTCCTTCGGAGGAATACATTCCAGCTGCTCTGCCTCTTCTTTGATTTCCCTGAGAACAGCCTGCTTTTCCGGGGTTTCCTCAGCGCCTGATTCCTGCTCGCATGCAGAAATCAGCTCCTTTAATTCCGGCCCTGTCAATACCTCCTGATAGGAGGCCGCCAAAACCCCCTGTACCCGTGCAGTATATGCTCCCGCCTGCTCCGGAGCCAGAGTTTCATTATCCCACTCAAAAAGAGTCAGCGCTGTCTGATATGCCATAGCTTTTTCCAGACAGAGCATGAGACGATCCCATGCACTTTCCGGAGCCCGTCCTGTTTCTTCCAGATTTTTCTTCATTCTGTTTTCCCCATTCATACGTTCTGCCTCGCTTTCTCCTTCCTGATGATTCTATTTTACCGGAATCCTGCGTTTTTATCCCCGATAGCGGTTCAGACAGGCAAAAATCTCCTGTTTTCTCGGTTTTGCAAGACCGCAGGGTACATAGGAGCTGCAAAAAGGCTCCCACCCTCTTGTTTCCAGGGTTTTCCACAGCAGCTCTACCGTCTGGCGCATGGTTTTTTCTCCTTCTTTCCCCTGCTCCAGGGCAAATCTCAAAAGGTACGCCAGGGCCGCTGTCTGCTCCCCGTCTGCCAGCTGCTCTGCATACCGGAGATCCACGGTTTCCCGATCAATCGAAAACTGATCCTTTCCCAGGGTTTTAATCTTTTTTCTCTCCCGCACAGAGCCGTTTTCCTGTCCTCCCCGGCCGTATCTTCCGCCTCTTTCATTTCCTCTCCTGGAAATTCCTCTGTCCCGGTTATTCTTTTCTGCATTGTGAAAAACCAGAGGCATCTGAAATTCCGGAAGGAAAAAACCCGGTGCCTGGGTACGCGGAGCCTTGTATTCCCGGCACAGCTTTTTTACCCGTTCCGTAATATCCACCGGACGGTAACAGTCCATCTGCAGGATTTTATGGGCAATATAGAAAAAAGCTCCGGAGCTTCCTGCTACCAGAATCGTAGAGATTCCTGCCTTTTCATACAAATCCCCGGCCCGTTCCAGAAACGGGGTAATGGGCTCCTTCTCTCTCCGGATTACCTCCTGCATAAACTCATCTCTTACCATAAAGTTTGTGGCAGAGGTATCCTCGTCAATAAGAAAAAGGCTCGTTCCTGCCTCGATTCCCTCCACAACACCGGCTGCCTGCGAAGTGCTTCCGCTGGCATCCTCCGTAGAAAAGGAGGAGGTATCTTTTTTATTGGGCAGATCATTAATAAAAAGTGAAATGTCCGCCCTGCGGATTGACCGGCCCTCTTCCGCCCGCAGCTTCACAGCCGTATCCTCTGTAATTACAAATTCCCGTCCGTCGCCTGCAATATGGTTGTAAACTCCCATCTGCAGCGCAGATAAAAGGGTGGATTTTCCGTGATAACCGCCGCCTACAATCAGGGTAATCCCCCTGGGAACCGCCATTCCCCGCAGTATTCCTCTGTGGGGAAGGCTAATACTCTGTTCCATAGATGCCGGAGAAACAAAGGGGACAGAATCCTTCATAGGAAAATCCGAAACTCCGCTTTTTCTTGGAAGAACGGAACCATTAGCCACAAAAGCCACCAGTCCCTCCTTCTTTAAATATTCCCGCACTGCCTGCTGATCCTCTGCCAGAAACACGGCCTCCTCTGTCTTTTTCTTATCCAGCTTTCTGTAAAAAAAGCTGTTTTCCACACACGCGGGAAGATATTCAAAAAGAATTTTTTCCAGTCCCCCTGCGTCAATGGTTCTTCCGAATGCCGGAAATCCTATATGGAACCTGGCTGTAATCTTTCCTGCGCCAATCTGGCAGGCGCTTCTCTCCAAAACCTCCTGGCCGCATCTGGTCGTAGACATCAGACCGCTTTTTCCGGAGCCCCCTGCTTTGAAATTGTAGGCTTCCACCTGACTTCCAAACCGTCTGGTCAGAAAATCCTCCAGTGCAATCCTGCCGCAGGACTCCTGATAATAGGCCTCCGGAAATCCTGCCTGTTTCATGGGAACTTCCACGTGAACACTGGATGGAGATGCGAAGGGATCTCCCTGCACATGGTCAATTACAAGCACATAGGCGCCAAACTGATAGGCGCCGGACAAAGATTTATAAGCCGGATAGCTTTTCCGGTCAATCGAGCGCAGCAGTGTACGCAGTTCGTTGGATGATTTCATCAACAGTCCTCCTCTATCTTTTCTTTCAGGAAAGAATCTTTAAATTAGAAAAACGGTCTGAAATTCTCAGACCGTTCCTCATTGTCTCATGTAAAACCTAGAAATATTTTTTGTTGCCCCAGAGGTTCGCCTTCTTCAAATCCAGGTATTCGTTATAAGCCTTTTCCAGAATCTGCTTTTCGTTGGAAAACTTCAGCAGATGGTACGCCTCATAAAACTTGTAATAGCCGGAATCTACAAAATGCTCTTCCCGTTGTGGTTTACTGTAATAGCTGTCAGCCATCATCAAGTACCAGTGAACATCCTTCTCCACCATATCCTGCGGTGTATTAAAGGAATAGGAGCTTTTTCCGATATACTTGATAATGGAAGCACTGACGCCGGTTTCTTCTTTTACTTCCCGAAGAGCCGTCTCCTTGTACTCTTCTCCTGCTTCTACAGTTCCCTTTGGCAGAACCCAGCCCTCATACTTGTTCTTGTAATTCTTGTAGAGAACCAGAATCTTGCCGCGAAATATAACCACACCTCCACAGCTCGTTGCTTCTATCATTGCAATCCCTCCTGGTCGCGCAGCGCTGTATCAGCACCGCGGTGGTGTGTCGCACAGACTGGTTTTAGTATAACTCCATTTGATAGAAGATGCAACATGAAGTTTCCCTGAGTTGTCTATAAGTTTTCTTTCTCATTCCTGCCGGGCTTTGAAATCTCTGTTCTGATTTTAATTGTCAGCCTTCTTTTTTCCCTTTGCTTCCATGTAAATTTTCTCTGCCGTAATAGGAAGATCACGAATCCATACACCGGCTGCATTGGCCACAGCCCCTGCAATCGCAGGAGAAGGCGTATTGATTACAACCTCTCCAATAGACTTAACGCCAAAGGGACCTGTCGGCTCATAGCTGCTCTCAAATTCCACCTGGAGATGGCCCACATCCATACGGGTCGGAAGCTTGTACTGCATAAAGGAATTCTCAAACACGCGTCCTCTCTGGGAGCGGGTTACATCCTCAAACATTGCCATGCCGATGCCCTGTCCCAGTCCGCCTTCTGTCTGAACCCGCACCAGGTTGGGATTAATCGGTGTTCCGCAGTCAACGGCTGCCACAAAATTAATCAGCTCGTACTCATAGGTTTCCATATCCATCTCAATCTCTGCCATACCTACCATAAAGGGAGGCGGAGAAACAGGAGAGGAATGAGAGGCGGTAACCTCCAGAGCCTTTCCGTTATTGCACATCACTCTGTTTCCAATATCCTTTAAGCTGATGGCGCCGCTGCCGTCTCTGCAGAATACCTGGCTGCCGTCAAGGTCCACCTCATCTGCCGTCCGCTCCAGATACTCCGCGCCCTTTTCCACAAGCTTCTCTCGCATGGCCTCGCAGGCCTTTACCGCTGCCATACCGGTTAAGTAGGCTGTACTGGAGGCATAGGAGCCGGAGTCGTAGGGAGAAACATCTGTGTCTACGCCGTGAACAATAATATTGTCCATATCACAGCCAAGGCAATCTGCCGCAATCTGCGCCAGGGTGGTATCACAGCCGGTTCCCATGTCGGATGCTCCGATCATCATGCTGTAAAATCCATCATCATTCAGCTTTAAGGTAATTCCGGCCACATCACAGTTGGAAATGGAAGATCCCTGCATGGCCATAGCCACTCCGACAGAACGGACCTTTCCGTTTTCCATTACACGGCAGGGATATTTTTCATCCCATTTTATCAGGTCTTTCGCCCGCTTCATACAACGATCCAGAGTACAGCTGTTTGCTGTTTCCCCGTAATAAGCAGGCATCACATCCCCTTCATGCACCATGTTTTTCTCACGGAGAACAACCGGATCCATATGTAATTCTGCCGCCAGCTCATTGACTGCCGATTCCAGGGCAAAGATTCCCTGAGTTGCTCCATAGCCGCGGTATGCGCCTGCCGACATGGTATTGGTATAAACCACGTCGTAGTGGAAACGAAAGGCCTTTGGTGTAGAATACAGAGGAATGGATTTATGGCCGGACAGTCCTACGGTTGTCGGGCCGTGTTCCCCGTATGCGCCTGTATTTGACAGGGTATATAAGTCAATCGCCTGGAATATACCGTTTTCATCTGCTCCCAGACGAACGGTCACTTCCATCTCATGGCGGGGAGAAGAGGCAATCTGAGACTCATACCGGCTGAAAACCATCTTGGCCGGCTTTCCTGTCACCCAGGTTACCAGAGCCGGATATACCTCTGAGACCACAGTCTGCTTTGCTCCAAAGCCTCCGCCGATTCGCGGCTTTATAACACGAATCCGGGACTTGGGAATATCCAGGGCATGGGCTACAATCCGACGCACATGGAAGGGCACCTGGGTAGAGGAGGTAACATTCAGACGTCCGTAGGTGTCCATGGAGGTATAAGTACGGAAGGTTTCCATCATAGCCTGCTGGTTCGGCTTTACATGATAAGTCTTTGAAATCACATGAGCGCAGGAGGCCAGGATTCCCTCCACATCTCCGTGGATATCGTCTCCGGATGCACAGAGGTTGCGCTGATTATCCGCTCCTACAGGACACAGACTTTTCCAGGTTTCCTCCGGATGCACCAGAACCGGGTTGTCTTTTGCTGTCCGCATATCAAGAACCGGCTCCAGCACCTGATATTTCACCTTAATTGCCTTCAGAGCCCGATCAACGGCCTCTTCGGAAATTCCTGCCACAATAGCAGCTACATCTCCTACAAAACGCATTCTTCTATCCAGAATCAGACGATCATAGGGGCTGGGCTCCGGATAGGTCTGTCCGGCCATGGTAAACCGCTTCTGGGGAGAATCCTCCCAGGTTAAAATCGTCTCAATTCCCGGAACAGCCAGGGCCCGTGTCTTATCAATCGCTTCAATCCATGCATGGGCATAGGGGCTTCTCAGAACCTTGACAATCAGACAGTCCTTCGGAGCAATATCATCGGTATACACCGGCTTTCCTGTCATCAAAGCCATGGCGTCCCGCTTTACAACCGACTGGCCTACATAGGTTTTCTTTTTCTCCATCTCAGTTTCCGCCCTCCTTATTCCGGTTCAGGTATTTTTCAATTGCCCGCATCTGTCCTTCGTAACCGGTACACCGGCAAAGGTTTCCGGAAAGATATTCCCGGATCTCATCCATATCAGGATTTACCAGTTCCCTTTCCATTGCCAGCAGATTCATAATCAGACCCGGACTGCAGAAGCCGCACTGATCCGCTCCCTCTTCTGCAAGGAAACGTCCGATTTCTTCTGCCTCCTTCTGGACTCCCTCCAGAGTTGTAATCTCACAGCCGTCTGCCCTTGCCGCCGGAACGGAACAGGAAAGAACCGGCTTTTTATTCATCCATACGGTGCAAAGACCGCAGTTGGAAGTTTCGCAGCCCCGTTTCACACTGTAGCATCCCAGACTTCTCAACAGATCCAAAAGCAGGGTGTCCGCCCCAATCACTGCTGTCTGCATTTTTCCGTTTAAAACAAACTGTATTTCCATATTGCTTCGCATTTATTTTTCTTCCTCCCTGGATATCTGCTCCATCAGACGCCGGATAGATACCTGCGCCAGATATTTTCTGTATTCTCCTCCGGCTCTCATATTGTCTCCGTAGGTAAATGCCTCAGCGGCCTTTTCTGCCAGCTCCTGTACGGTCTCCTTTCCGTCAGGAAGCACACACAGGGCAGCCTTTGCAGGTCTTGCTCCTACAGATACATACCAGCTGTCTCCTTTTTTTGCCACTCCGCAGGCAATCATGGGAAAATCCGTTTTAGAACGGCGTGAAGAGGTATAAGCCGCTCTTCTTCCATCCTTTTTCAGAATCACCTGCACCAGAATATCACGGTCATACGGCAGTTTTGCAAATTCTTCCAGAGAAATTCTTCCTCTCCGGTAAAGCTCCACCTGGGCATCCAGCATCATCATACAGGTAAGAATATCAGAAAAACCGTATCTTCCGAATACGCTTCCTCCTACTGTAGCTCCGTTTCGGAACTGGACACCGACAATCCCTTTGGTGCACTCGCGGAAAACCCCGCCAAAATACCGGTTCAATCCCTCATGAAGCTCCAGACTTCTCAAACTGCACATACAGCCAATGCGGAACTCCTCTTCATCCTCCTCAATATAATCAAGTCCCAGATCGGATAAATCAATGGCTGCCGACTTGTAATTGCTTCCCATTTTCAGCCACATCATGCCTCCCAGGAGCACGTTGCTCTTTTTCTGATTCAGCTGATAGGCTTCTTCCAGGCTTTGCGCCTTCACAAACTCATTTGTTCGAAACACAGGATATCCCCTTTCTTTTTCACGTTTTTATCTCAACAGGAAAATTTTCCTGTGAAACAATTGCTGTTATTTTGAAAAATACAAATCAAACAGGGCTCTTGCAATCGGCGCAGCCTCCCGTCCTCCGGAACCGCCCTCTTCTACAAGAACCGTCACTACCAGCTTCGGATCCTCTGCCGGAGCAAAGCCCGTAAACCAGGCATGACTTTCTTTTCCTTTTTCAAACTCCGCAGAGCCGGTTTTTCCTGCCGCTGCGTAGGCATCCGTGCGGACGGCAGATCCGGTTCCCGCTGTTACCACCTGACGCATCAGCCCTGACAAAGCCTCTGCCTCTGATGCACTCATCAGTTCTCCGTAGGTAACAGGAAGAAATTTTTTCACCTCTTCCCCCTCTGCTGTCTCCACCCGGTCAATCAGATAAGGCTTCATCAGCACTCCTCCGTTGGCAATGGCCGCTGTGAGAAGGGCATTGTGAAGCGGGGTCATCTGGGTATTGCCCTGACCGATGGCAGTCTGAAGCCGTTCCCAGTCTCCTGCTCCGGTTCCCATGGCATAGGAGCTTTTGCTGTAGGCAATGGATACCGGCAGCGGCCCGTTAAACAAAAGATGCTCTGCCAGATTCTGCATCTGTTCCAGATTGATCTCCAGACCAAGACTGGCAAAGGCTCCGTTGCAGGAATTGGCAAATGCCTGCGTCAGATTCTGATGGCCGTGGGCATTCCCATGATAACAGGAAATGGTGTAATCCCCATGCTCATAGGAACCGTCGCAGTCAAAGGAAAACTCCTGCCAGGTATCCGGATGCTCCCTCATGTATTCCAGAGCCGTCACAATTTTAAAGGTAGAACCCGGGGGATATACACCCTGAGATGCCCGGTTCAGCAGCTGGGCCTGGGTATTGTCACCGGAAATCAGAGCTTCCCATTCCTGCCCCAAAGTGTTGGGATCAAATCCCGGTCTGGAAACCATGGCGAGAATCTTTCCGGTATCCGGCTCCAGAGCCACAACAGCTCCTTTCCTGTCTCCGAGAGCTGCCTGTGCTGCCTGCTGCAGATCCACGTCCAGGGTTGTAATTACATTATCTCCCGGATTTTTCCGATCCGCCAGCTGATTCATCGTCTGCTCTGCCAGATTCATGTGGGAGGACAGAAGATAAAAATTAGCCAGAGCCTCCAGTCCTGCCTTGCCATGATCCGAATATCCCACTGCGTGGGCAAACAAATCCTGGTAGGGATAGGTTCTCACCTCCGAACCGTCCTCCTGCACAGTCGTTTCCGCCAGTACCCTTCCGTCATTGCTTACAATCTTTCCCCGGATAATCCGATCCGAAAAACTGTCCAGACGGGCATTGTAGGAATTATTAATCACCGTTTCGCTCTGCACCTGCAGAAAATAACCAAAGTATCCCATCAGGCACACAAACATTCCCACCACCACATAGGTAATTATCAGAATGTGTTTATTCTCCCCGGGATTCGGTGTCTGTTTATTCATAGTCCTCCTCATCATTCTTTTTCAGAATGTACAGTCCCTGAAGCACTCCAAACACCATAAAGGTGCTGAGAATCGAACTTCCTCCGTAGCTGACAAAGGGCAGAGTCACTCCTGTAGAGGGAATGAACTTTGTCACGCCTCCCACAGTCAGGAACACCTGGATTCCGTAAACCATTCCCAGGCCAAAGGCAATCAGTTTATAAAACAGAGCCTGCATTCTTCCTGCAATCATCATAAACTGCAGAAAACAGCCCAGACAGATCAGCAGGATACAGATGGCAAAAATACCGCCCAGCTCCTCTGACACAGCCGCGAATACGAAATCCTTTTCCACAACGGGAATTTTGTAGGGCATCCCCTGATAAAGCCCCATTCCAAACCAGCCTCCTGTTCCTATGGCAAACAGAGACTGCGTAATCTGATAGCCCCTGTTGTCAATATCTGCCCAGGGATCCATCCAGGCTGCCACCCGGGTTCTCACATGAGCAAACAGATAGTAGGCCAGCACAGATGCTCCGCAGCCGAAGCCAAGCCCGGCTCCCAGATAAAGCCATCTGCCCGTTGCCACAAACAGCATGGTCAGGTAGGTCAGGAAGAAAATCAGAGCGCTTCCCAAATCCTTTGACAGAACCAGGATCAGCACATGGCCGGCTGCCACCGCCGTCACTGCAGCCACAGTCTTAAAATCCACAGATCGGTAAAACATGGCGGCTGCAAAAAAAACAAAGGTTATTTTTATAAATTCCGACGGCTGAAAAGAAATACCGGCAACGGTAATAGACAGCTGGGCTCCAAAGCTGTTATTTCCCACAATCCACACCAGAGCCAGAACTGCCAGACCGCCGATTCCGTAAATCCAGGGAATCTCCGCCAGCTGCCAGGCCCGATCCAGCACAAACGGAATGATCCAGGTAATCAGAGCCGCGGCTGCCACAATCACAAACTGTCTGACCGCCTTATCAAAGGAAAGCCTGGTCAGAATCATAAGCCCGATCATCAGAAGAACACACATATTGTTCATCAGAATTCTGGACAGGTTGCGGTAAAAATACCGGGAAAGCCCCATGTAGGCAGTAAAAAACACTGCCTGAGCCAGATAAAACAGTACGACCCGCTCATCCTCAGACTTCAGATACAAAACGGAATACGACAGCAGATGCAGCAGAAACATCACTGCATTCTG
>UQFC01000004.1 GCA_900540335.1 uncultured Clostridium sp.
ACTAAAAATGGATTTAGTGAAAGGCGAGTGGTTTGACCTTTACGGTCAAAAAATGACCGCCATAAAAAATTATAAAAATTTACACACTTTACTTGACAAACTCTCCCATTCTGACAATCATTGATTATTTTCTAATAACTGCCGTTGTAATGTCTGCAAATCAACAGTTGGCCTATTCTCCGTTTTTTTGTTTTTTACGTTCTTCCCTTTTTTCTTTTCCACGTTCAAGACATGCCATTGTTAATGCCGTAACCTGTGATAATTCCATATCCAGACTTTGATTTTTCATCACAATACTAAATGCACGTTCAATCGTAATCTCTCTGTAACCAAGTTTCATAGCACGGATATCTGCTACCACATTCGTTCTCATCATAACAAATTTTCTATATGCTGGATCGGCCATGACTTCATCATAGCGCTTCTCCATCTGTGCCTGGTCAGTCATTTCTGCCGCAGTATTTAAGCGCGAAATCTCTGATGCAATCAGGCGCTGATTATCATCTCTTACAGGGTTATCCTCCAACGCTCTGGCCTGTCTGAGAATTTCATAATAAGTTTCCGCTTTTTTGGCAATATACTGCACCGTTACCTCCGGAGCTGACTTTCTTCTCCATTCTTTCTTTTCCTTTTCACCGCTATCCGGTGAAGGAAGATTCTTAATTCTGTCCTTCTGAATAAGCTTATAGATTTCAATCAGATCACTTATCACTCCATGCGAAGCAACGTATAATGCATGTATCAGCTCATCTGTATAATCAATTGGTTCTCCCCACTGAAATACCGTCAGCAGATTAATGATTCTACAAAATTTAGTTTCATCATAGCAATATTTACTTGCAATAATGCTGACACCCATTCTTCTTGCCGTCCGAGCTTTAAAAAACAGCTGCTTGTAGGCATCCATGGTTCCAATGACTGAGATTGCTACCCCGGTCTCATTTGTAAGGGTCATAATGGCCTCCAGAGAGCTCTCTTTCGTCGATTTGATATCCATTAGTTCAATCTCATCTAAGATAATACAACCAATAGAGAAACGCATTACAAGCTGTTTTAAAAGGTCATACTTATCCGCCAAACCACCTTTGCGAAATTCCAGTTTATAAATTGGATTAAAATTTCCAAGCGCCTTGTCAATCGCTTCTCCGATATTCTCATACAGTTTCGAAAAATTGCTGTTTGCTGTACACTGGACCAACAAATATACAATCTGATATGTTCTTTGCCATGTTTCTCGCTGATGAACAATCGTCTGAGGATAATGAGCCAACATCATATTTACACCAGTTGATTTTCCACAACCACCACTTCCGAGAAGTGTAAAACCACCAACCGGATCACTCATATGTTTTACTTCCAGACGATTATGGGTAACAACCTCTTCATCTTCTACATGTAGCTTTACGTTAATCCGTTTATCTTCAATAGTTTTTCGCTTTGCATAGGAACGAACCAACGCCCTATGAAACTGTTTTTCCACAGTTGCATGAAAAGGCAGATTTACGCGAAACTCATCCAGTCCAATATCGATATTATCATCACGATCATGCTCGTCCATTTCTAAAAGCTGCTCCACTGTCGGCACACGGATCGGCTGATTATAATTCTGAGCAATTTCTTTTATACTCCAAGGCTTCGGCAACGCCTCGATATACGGATTTCCCGGAGCATTTTCGGAATGAATATAAATAGCATCCACAATGGTTTCCTGATCAAGGTCATACCGTGCATCATACTGATTCTCACCAGGTCTTAAGTCTTCCACATACGGATATGTAAATCCCATATTTTACTCTCCTCTACTTAATCGTCATAATAATCTTCGTCAAGAGTTACCTGCATCATTTTTCTTTTCAGATCTTCCATTGTGTCACCATCTTCTCGACTGATCTGCACAGTTGAATGATTTTTTTCTTTTGTATGGTCTTCTTCTAACGTATGTTGAGAACTCTGTTTTAATATAGGTTCCGTAATCTGATAAGCAGAAATCTCCGTTTTGGGTACAACTTCAAATCTCTCTGCTATACTGTTATCACCTGAAATAATCTCTTTTTCTTCTTTACGTGATTCCCGCAACTCCTTGATTTCATTCTTGCCAGTATGTCTTTTAGCTGCGTTGTCTATAATTTGTCTGTTCTGGCGCCGTTTATTTATTCTCACTTGTAAATTCAATTCCGCTTCTTCCAGTTCCTGCGATTTACTAAGCTTTTCTAACTCATCAAACCGCTTTTCTGACATACCAAAATATCCAGCATAGCGAAAATCTTGCGGCAATGACGCTACCATCATTTTGCCGTCTCGCAAATAGTATAAATGTCCCATGTCTCTTGGATCATACCGACACTCGAATTTTGTTTTAGAAGTTCCCTGACGAAACATCTGTTTCTGCAATTCTATATCTGCACTGTTAAAATATGGCATATTTTTGAATGTAATACCGTAGCGAGATATTTTGGCTCCCTTTGCTGGCAGGCAAAGTTTATATAACACTTCTTCCTGGTTATAAAACTTTTCTGGCGGAAACATGGTATCGCAACCGTATTTCCATAAGTTCATGGGACTTGCAATAAGCCGTTTTTGCTTCATATCAGCCGATTTAGGGTATGTTTTGATTACATGGCTATTATGTTCTATGACATGATTTAAAACCAGCGCAAACGCCTCTCCGTACGTCAGACAGGCCTCTTCATGATGCTTAGAGTTGTATGTTTTACGAATCAACCCTTTATGTTCCAAAAGATCATCCAAATCTTTCTTAATAATTCCGAAAAAGCTTTCAACAAGCGGTTTTAAAGAGCCAGATGCCGGAGACACATGTTCCAGACGAATTCCCAACTCTCCCGCCATTCTCGCAATGGGTTTGGAAACAAAGTCAGAACCATTATCAAACTTGCATACCCTTGGTTTATACCCAGTTGGCCATATATCATCCATAGTTATACCATGATCAAATTCAAACATTGTCCCGGTATATTTTTTGATTAACTGTTCCTTGTTTTCTATCAAATTCAGAAAACAATTTGTTAAACCAACGATAGAGTTGTTATCCATGGCCAATGACACACCCAGAATAATCTCACTCATCACATCAATCATGACATAAAGAATGGGGCGGCCTACAGGCACCTGATCGTATTCATCTGAAATTAGTGCTATATCCATTTCCTGAGCATCGCATTCTACAAAATGTCCCGGTCCACGAACACCTTCCATAACGGTTCCGGTAAATACCCGATTGTTGTTGCGCACCACAGCTGCCGTCTTTTTTGCTTCTTTTCGTTGCTGTTCTGTTGAATGCTGTTCTATGTAGTAAAAAAACTGTCTACTGGATGGTCGCTGCTCTGGAGGTAATAAAATTAATTTTTGCTCAACAACACCTTCTGCATTTAATTGGTTCACAACCATCGAATATTCATGCTCGATTAAATCAAGATACGCTGCATTTTTTGTTTTGACTTCGCTGTTCAAATATTTACGAAGGTACTTTTTAAACTTTTTCTCGTCTTCTTCGGTAATTCGGATTGCCGTTTTCCCATTCTGATTTTTCCGCCCTACAGATATCACATTCGCATTACTGTCATGCTTGATGAACTTTCGCTGATCGATCAGAGAACTTTCTCGCATACCACTCTGCAAATATCTAATAAAAATTTTCCAAAAGTACTGTCGGGATATTTTATAATCAGAGATATATTTGTCTATTATAGGTTTAGATTTTTTAGATACTAAATCATATATGTGATACTTATATTCCGAATAAACATCCTCACACATGTTTCTATACTGTAAAAATTTTTTAGATTCAGAAGCGCTAAGCATATTTTGATCCACAAGATAAATTTGTTCTTCCAAAAGCAAATACTCTTCTTTTTTCATTGCATTCAATAATTCGGATACGCTAAAATACAAAATTTCCAATTTTGTAATGCCGCATTTACAGGCATAAACATTTCCGTCGAATATCGCCAACAATCTTATAATCTGATTTGTCTTGGCATGCTGTAATGCCATTCCTTCTTTAATTGATACATTCTCCATAAAATCGATCCTTTAAATCTATGTTAATGGGTATCTATCTACATATTAACATATCTTTCGATACAATTCCAGGCCTGGGCATTAATTTATCAACTGTATCATTGTATTTTTCAAAAAATGGAGCCTGACTTTCGTCAAGCTCCATTTTACGCCATCACTCATGGATTGTTTCAAATATATCAACTGTATTATTGTACATATTTTTTGTTGCTTTAATCAATATATCAACTGTATCATTGTTTTATCAACTGAATCATTGTACATTTACACAAGAATATTTGCAGTTTTACAGGTGCAGCACCCGATCCCGGATTTCCTGGGTCCGTCCCTGGTTCCAGAACTGGGTTCCGATGTATCCGCAGGTTCTTCTGGCTACAGACATCTTGTCCTGATCCCGGTTTCCGCAGTTGGGACACTCCCAAACCAGCTTGCCGGACTCGTCCTCCACAATCTTAATCTCTCCGTCATAACCGCAGCACTCGCAGTAATCGCTCTTGGTGTTCAGCTCTGCATACATAATATTGTCATAGATAAACTTCATAACCGTCAGAACAGCCGGAATGTTGTTCTGCATATTGGGCACTTCTACGTAGCTGATAGCGCCGCCCGGTGACAGCTTCTGGAAATCAGACTCAAATTTCAGCTTCTCAAAGGCGTCGATCTCCTCAGCCACATGTACATGATAGCTGTTGGTAATGTAGTTTTTATCCGTTACTCCCGGAATAATGCCGAACCGCTTCTGCAGGGATTTGGCAAACTTGTAGGTAGTGGACTCCATGGGAGTTCCGTATACAGAATAGCTGATATTTTCTGCTGCCTTCCACTCTGCGCACTTGTCATTTAACTTCTGCATTACCTGCAGAGCAAAGGGCTTGCCCTCCGGAGAGGTATGGGACTTTCCGGTCATCCGGACGCACATCTCATAAAGGCCTGCATAGCCCAGAGAAATGGTGGAATAACCGTTAAACAGCAGGCGGTCAATGGTTTCGCCCTTTTTCAGTCTGGCCAGGGCGCCGTTCTGCCACAGAATCGGTGCCACATCAGAGATGGTGCCCAGAAGACGCTCGTGGCGGCAGCGAAGCGCCCGGTGACAAAGCTCCAGACGTTCCTCCAGAATCTCCCAGAACCGATCCATATCGCCCTCGGAAGAGCATGCCACATCTACCAGGTTAATGGTCACAACACCCTGATTGAAACGGCCGTAGAACTTGTGGCTTCCATCAGGATTGCGCTGGGAATCCTCCACAGTCAGGAAGGAACGGCATCCCATACAGGTATATACATTGCCTCTCTTTAACTGGCGCATGATCTTGGCGGAAATATAATCCGGAACCATTCTCTTAGCTGTACATTTGGCTGCCAGCTCTGTCAAATGCCAGTATTTGGAATCCTCGGTAATATTGTCCTCATCCAGCACATAAATCAGCTTCGGGAAGGCCGGTGTAATCCATACGCCCTTTTCGTTTTTCACGCCCTGCATTCTCTGAATCAGAACCTCTTCAATAATCATGGCAAGGTCGTCTCTTGTCTGACCCTCCGGAACCTCGTCCAGATACATAAATACGGTTACAAAGGGCGCCTGTCCGTTACAGGTCATCAGGGTAATCAGCTGGTACTGAATGGTCTGAATTCCGCTTTTTACCTCTTCCCGCAGACGGCGCTCTACTACTTTATTGATAATAGCCTCGTCCATGGATTCTCCGCATTCCTGGCGCTCTGCAATCACACTTCTTTTCAGCTTCTGACGGCTGACATCTACAAAGGGAGCCAGATGGGACAGGGTAAAGGACTGACCGCCGTACTGGTTGCTGGCCACCTGTGCCACGATCTGTGTGGTTACGTTGCAGGCAGTAAAGAAGCTGTGGGGCTTTTCAATCATGGTTTCGCTGATTACTGTACCGTTCTGAAGCATATCCTCCAGATTGATCAGATCACAGTTGTGCTCCTTCTGAGCATAATAGTCTGTATCATGGAAATGGATAATTCCTGCCTCATGAGCCTGTACAATCTCCTCTGGCAGAAGTACCCGGCGGCTTAAATCCTTGCTGACCTCACCAGCCATATAGTCTCTCTGTGTGGAGTTGATCACTGGGTTTTTATTGGAATTCTCCTGCTTTACTTCTTCATTGATATGCTCGATCAGAGACAGGATTCCATTATCTGTGGTATTGGACTTACGGGTCAGCTCCCGTTTATAGCGGTAGCGCACATACTTCTGGGCAACCTCGTAACCGCGCATTTCCATAATGCCGGTTTCTACCATATCCTGAATATCCTCTACATTCACAGCATGGGTGGACTCTTCTACCTGCTGGGCAATATTGTCTGCAACCGCCCGGATCTGGTAATCATTCATCTGATGAATCCGCTCTACATTCTGGTTTGCCTTCCGGATCGCATTCTCAATTTTGGAAATATCAAAAGACACTTCCTTGCCGTTTCTCTTAATTACGTTGGTCTTTACTTCCATTTTCCTGCAGCTCCCTTACTCTCTATATTATACTTCCATGTCAGTCCCTGCCTCTGCCCGGACTGACCGGCGTCTTTCCTGTTTTCCCTATCTGTCTGAAAAAAAGGAGAGATGCACACTAGATATTGTTTTTTATTTCACCAGTTTTATCTATATCTGGTGTCCTGTAATATCATACTACAAAAC
The DNA here is from genome assembly GCA_900540335.1 of uncultured Clostridium sp. Lineage (GTDB taxonomy): Bacteria > Bacillota > Clostridia > Lachnospirales > Lachnospiraceae > Brotaphodocola. The sequence continues at coordinate 6,695 of UQFC01000004.1, forward strand.
CCTCTGGATTGGAAGAGGAATTTTAATAATATTTTGTACCAATTTGTAGCGCAGAAAACCGGAAAAAGAAGGCTGTTTTCAGACAAATAGTAACAGTTCAGCCTTGCATCTTCTTGCCCGCTTACAGCGGACAAGAAGATGCAAGGCTGAACTGTTACAACAAATGGCCGGCAGATTTTCTCTTGAATAATCCTCCTCAATACGGTATGATAAGATTGTGTGAATTTGATCAGAACTGGAGGTAGTTTTCCATTGAAACAAAAGATAAAGCAATTACTGTGCCTTTTGCTGGCCTGCCAGCTTTTTACCGGCACTGCCTGGGCCAGACCGGACTGGCCGGCTGATACAGGAATTCAGGCAGAGGCCGGAATCGTTATGGATGCTGATTCCGGAGCCATTCTCTTCGGACAGAATATCCATGTTCCCTATCCGCCTGCCAGCATTACCAAGATTCTGACTGCTCTGATTGCTCTGGAGCACAGCCAGCCGGATGAAGTGGTTACTTTTACAGAAACCGCCTGCAACAGTGTAGAATCTGACAGCGGAAACAAACTGGGCGTTGTCCCCGGAGATACCCTTACTGTAGAGGACTGCCTTTACGGACTTCTTCTTGTTTCTGCCAACCAGGCTGCCAATGCCCTGGCAGAGCATGTAGCCGGCTCCATCCCTGCTTTCGTGGATATGATGAACGACAAGCTGGCCGAGCTGGGCTGTACAGAAAGCCATTTTGACAATCCGTCCGGACTGAACGGCGATACCCAGTATGTCACTGCCTACGATATGGCCCTGATTGCCCGGGCGGCCTACCAGAATGAAACCCTTCTGGAGATCAGCTCTGTGCGGACTCATAAGCTGGCTCCTACCATCAATTATCCAGGCGGTCTGACGGTCTCTCAGGAACACCGGCTCTTAAAAGAAGGCGATGATTTTTATTATTCCCCTGCAAAGGCGGGAAAAACCGGCTATCTTCAGGCCGCTGGAAATACTCTGGTCACCTATGCGGAAAAAGACGGAAGAAAACTGATTTCCGTTGTCTTAAAAGGTCAGCCCCGGCAGTATTTCACAGACAGCACCGAGCTTCTTTCCTTTGGCTTCCGCAACTTTCAGAATGCCGTGATTGCAGATTATGAAAGCCGTTATGTAACCGGCAACGAAATCATCAATCTGGATCGCGGCTCCTTTCAGGCATCGGATCTGATGGTTGACCCGGAAAGCGTAATCACGCTTCCTTTGGGCTCTACCTTCAGCGACGCAGAGCTTTCCCTGGATCCTCTTCCCGAGAATCACCCGGATCGTGCTGTTGCGCTTTTTACCTACACCTACAATGATCGTGTAATTGGAACTGCCTATCTGATGGCAAAGGACGGCGTTCTGATAGGCGATGAAGAACCGGAAACTGTACCGGAAGAGACGGAGGTATCCGAGACCGAGGAGGCAACGCCATCCAATCTGTCTGGTTCCTCCAAAGGAGGGCTTACCCCTGCTGCCCTGGGAATCATCATGAAAGGGGTCGGAATCGTTCTCGTCCTTGGTTTGATTGCAGCTGCAGCTGCCTGGATTGTTTACCGGCGCAGAAAAGAAGCCGAGGCCCTGGCCCGCCGCCGGGAAGCCCGCAGAAAACGTCTGATACAGTCCGGAGAGGAAGAAGAGTTTGAACGGCTGCTGGCCGAGTGGAAAGCCAGAGACGCCGCTTCCGTAAAGAACAAAAAGAAAAAATAACAACGTGCCTTATTTAAAGGTCTCAGAATCCGGGCATCAGGATTCTGAGACCTTGGTTTTTTCCCACAATATCTTTTCCAATGTATTGTTTCTAAACTGCCCCGGTGTCATTGCAAATTTCTTTAAAAAATTTCTAGTTAATGTTTTTTCATTTAAATACCCCACTTCCAAGGCAATTTCAAGAATACTTCGTTGAGTTTTTATAAGAAGCTGCCTAGCTCGGTTTACTCGGATATCATTCAAAAATTCTGTAAAGTTCATTTCTACAAAGTATAACAAAATCCTGTTCACCTCTTTTACAGAAATATGAAACTGATCTGCTATTATTTTTGCTGTCAACGGTTTCTCATAGTTTCTATAAATGCAAGAAACAATTTGATAATTCTCTTCACTTATTTTTATTCTGGAAAGTTCATTTACAATCCCGTATATTTTTCTATACTCACTTACCTTCAAACCTGTCCTGGCCATAAAAACACGACTAATATGAGCACTATCTACAAATCCAAGAATTTCCGCTAATTCTTCCAGATTCAAATCTGTATATGCAAGAAAATCCAACGTCCTCACCACTCTCATTTCATTAAGTAAATCAAAAAATGACAGTCCTGTCGTCTGTGTAATATAAGCACTGACCGTAGATTCACTCATATAAAATAAATTAGAAAGTTGCTTTAAAGTGATTTTCTCATTCAAATGGCCAAAAATATAAGAAAAAATATCACTCTTTACAATTTCTCTGTTTTCCCGCTCCGAAATTCTCTGTCTGTATTCTCCCCATCGAATAATTTCCAGTATCAATGCTACTATCTGATTAATGACATAGGGTGTAGCATCATTTCCTCTTTCTCGCAGCAGACATTCCATTCCCATCTCTTCTTGTATATTAAAAACTATATTTCGAAAATTCTGATTTTTTTCTTCAGGAACAGATAAAACCATGTTTTTTTTCAACAATCCGGTAAGACAAAATGATTCATTATCAATATTATATAAGGATTTAATTATATGATTAAAGTACTCATAATTATAAACAATAATATCATATCTTAAACTTTCATGTACTTGAATTACTTCTGTCATCTGCCAAGGAAGAATCGAAACAACATTTCCAGTGGAAAGCTCAAATTTCTGTTCTTGTATCTTAACAGTTGCTCTTCCACTTTCGATCAGCCAAATTCTAGCCTCCTGGTGTATTAAACATCGGGTTGGACAATCGATCATCTCTCTATTATAGCTGCATATTTGCTTTAGATTCTGAAGTGAACGAAACGCTTCCTGCATTTGTATTATTTTACTCATCTCGCCACATCCTCTCAATATTACTACCATTCTATATTACTACATATCAAATGTTTTCTGTATGATTCCGGTTTCAAGAAGAGTCTGTATCTTAAGTCCAAAAGATATATTAAAAATAATTTCACTATCGGAAAGACTTTTTCCTAATAACTGCGATATTTTATCCAAACGAGAATATAACGTGTTCTTATGAATAAACAAAGCCTGACAACTTGCCGAAGGTGAACATCTGTATGTAATATACGCTGTAAGTGTAGATAGAAGTTCCCCTCCATGTTGACTATCATATTCTGCAATAGGCTTTATATATTCTTCATATACCTGCATGAGCGGAGCGAAATCTAGTTTATTAGAGTTATCAAAAAAGAAACGCAGCACTCCAAGTTCACCATAATAACACGGAGACTTATCTCGAGAATGTCGTGATACTGCTAATGCTTTTAATGCCTGGAGATATCCTTGCCTTATTTTTTCTGTGTCTACTACATCACTAATTCCTATTCCCTGATACTGCTCTGCCAGGAATTCTCTATAAGTAGATACTGCAGCATAAAGCGCACCATTATCTCTTCCTGCTAATTCTTTGGGAATCAATGTGACAATATAATCCTTCCGTTCAAAAACAAAAAAATTAATTGTTCCAATTGATTTTACTAATTTATCATACATTGTATTAAAAAACTGACTCGTCATTAGATCATGAAACGGCGAATCCGATATCTCCTGCGGACTTCTACCCACAATTAAAACAAAATACTGATCATAAATGGGCTTTTGAATCAATCCATATTTTTCCATCAGCTTTCTGAAATCAGTACGATCCGATTCAATTAATTCATCTAATAAGAAATCATAATAACGATTAACCGTTCTGGCAATCTCATTTGATTTTATGATTTCAAACTTCAACAAAGCTAAAATCTGTCTCAGCTTAACTACCTGTTCCATAGAAAGCTTCTGCTCCTTCATATCCTGAGTCATATAAAGATATCCATATAAATAGGATTCATCAGATACAGGAAAAATTAAAATCTGAAGCCCCCTATCATCTAAACACTTCGGGTAATACCTATATCCCGCCAGCCTTTCTCCTCCCGGAGCTTTTGCCAGAGCCGGATGAAAAGAAGCTTTATCCAGTGAAAAATTTTCCAAAGCCTGATCCCAATCAAACCCTGTTTCTCCACATAAAGGAACAACTACCAGATACTCCTTCAACTGACTAGGCGAACGTTGAAAATCTGGAGTAGAAAAAGTTACTGGACAATGCAGCAGCTTTGACGCAATTTTTATAATGCTCTTTTCTTCCTCATGATTTTTTACAAGTTCCGAAGACAATATTTCCATTGTTTCCAGAGAGATCTGTGCAAGACTCTCTCTATCTCTAGAAAAAAGTTCATAGCATTCTTCAACTGCTTCAGACAGCAGTTTCTTCTCCCTGATTTGCAAAACAGGAAAATGAACCTCCTCCATTTCTCTCAATGCCATACTATTTTTATAGAATACAGCGCTACAGTCCCGCTCTTCTAGGTGGAGCCCCTCTACCTCCCTAAAAGAAATATCTTCGGGGAAAAAAATCAGCATATTATTTTTCAATTTACTGCCAAATTCCTTTCCCCTTTCAAAAATCCCAATATGCTTAATTTTCAGCGAATTATTTCTGAAACCTGAAGGAAATACCGGTTCCAATATTTGATGAGTAATAAAAGAGTTAAGAAGTAATTCCATGTATGCAAGCGCCTCCTTTAAACGTCAACTGGTTTTCGTCCATCCATGTTTACCATGATACCATAGATACTCTTCTTGGTGAAGCGCAATTGCAGGAATCCTCATCCTTTATTTTGCAATTATCAACCCATCATCTACACAATATGTCTTTTCTTTTATTTGCCTCATCGACATATGTGCACAGCACATTTTTTCATAGAGACTCCATTGCTCATCAACATTATCTGTTACGGAATTAAAATAGTCCCGTACTACGTCCCTAGCATAATCATGCGCTACATAATGGCCATCATCCTCTGTGGCCATTTTACGAACAGTTTCTACACCTTTACCTTGATCTGCAAATCCATAATGTTCCAAAAAAGCTGCTGCATCCTCTTCTTCCCAGATTTCATCCCATAATTTTCTGGAGGCCTCCAATTTTCCATAGCCGGATAACTCACAGTATTCATGCCACAATGGCATCAATTCAGTTAGTTTTTCATCAATTCCGGCATTTCTGAAAATTACCTCCTTTTCAAAATCAACTAGTTTATCCAGATTATTGTCAAAACTCATCATAATGGCATGACGTGCAGAACCTTCACTAAAAGAATTTGAAGATGAAAATTGGGAAACTATCGACATTTCCGGCCAACAAGTATCAATCATCGTCTGTAACCTTTTTTCAAAATACGTTAAATGTCCCGGTTCCATTTCATGTCCTACATATTCTACTACTTTGTCCACAGTCCATGGATATAACAAATTAAAATTACGTTCATATTCTAAATGATTATAATCGTATCCGAATAAAATAGACAGGAAAACCATATCCTTGCTAGGAAGTTCTCTCACTCTTATTCTTGGCATGCTATTTCCTGTCACATGCATTTTTTTTACAGAAATATCATGAAAAACCTGAGTAGATATTTTAATTACGTTTAAAAGTGTGTCCGGTGGAATAGCCAGACGCTTTCTGAAAGATGTTATTTTCTCCTGAACACTTCCTGTTCCTGGCAATGCCTGATTCATCTTATCTAATATAGCATCAAATTTTTTATAATCAAAATTAGGAGCAACCAGACAGTATAGTCCATCCGTCATCTGATCAAACGCGACCTTCTCTCCCAGAAGCATTCTGCTTCGAAGATTAATATGACACATATGCTCATATAAATAATCTGCTCTTTGACATTCCTTTGGAGACACCTTTTTTTTTAACTCCTTTAATGTTTCCATATGAAGCGCAGATTCTGTCACAATATTTTCCAAGGTCATTCCATGTTTCGCATCCGCAATTTCATAATCAGGAATAATTTTATATTCCCGTGAATAGCGCATACTCGTTCTTCTCCAGAATGGCCCTTCTGTATACCACTGCAAATCCCACAAATCATATCTGGTTTTTGATAAAGTCATTTCAACCAAACGCTGTGCTAATGCATTTAATACTGCTTCCGACATGATAATCTCCTCTCCTGTTATTTTTCAAAATACTCTGCAATCTCACCACCATTCGTAAGCCAGACATCACCACTTTCCTTCACTTTATCCAGAAATTTTTCAAGCATAAAAATTCGTCCCTGCTCACCAATTGCCTGTGGATCTAGTTGAAGATTCAGAAGAGTCCCCCACCGCCTTGCACCCTCCAACTCATAAAACCAGTTTTCCAGTACATCATCCATTCGAGCCGATCGTGCCTGCCCCGGAGGAATCGGAGGATCAAATGTAAATGTAAAATAAGGAAGATCAAATAATTCCCAATGAATCGGAAGTTCCAGAATTCCTGTGTCTTTTTCTATATAAGGAATATCATCGTCGGAAAGAGAACTGGAATATCTATAACCCAAACTCTTTAACGCACGATATGTATCCAAATTCATTTCTCCCTCTGGCATTCTGAATCCTTTCACATCTACCTCTGTTAAATTTTTCAATTCTTTAGTTGCTCGTTCTAATACATTCCTTTGCTCATCCAGACTTAAATGTGCCATAATCTCATGCTGATCTCCATGACATCCGATTTCGTGTCCCTTCTGAAAAATCATTTTTACTGCATCCGGATATCGTCTCGCTACTTCTCCTGGAATAAAAAATGTAGCTTTTACATCATATTTTTCTAATGTTTCCAAAAGCTTTGGCAATCCATATCGAATACTAACTTGGCCAAGTCTAAAGATATCTCCTTCATTTACATCTACATCCGGATAATATATTTTCCCAAAAAATTCTGCATCTAAATTCACACTTATCATTACTGCACAGCTACATCCGGACGGCCATTTTATTTTTTCACTTAACATATGCATTGCCCTCCATTATCAATTTATAATGCTCTGCAATCTCACGGCAGGTTGTGCACCATATATCAGCATTCTCCGCAAGATATTTACAAAACTTTCTGAATACTTCTGCTCTTCCCGGTGTTCCTGCAATCTGAGGATGAAATGCACTGGAACCTGAATTTCCATAACAAATCATCCCTTCAACTTCCCGCACCCAGTTATAATAAGCATTATCATAAAGAGCAATTCTTGGCATTCCTACCAGTACTGCCGGATACGAATGAAAAACTGTCTGAACATAGTCATCCATCTGCTCATCACGACACGGAATATTTACTGCAGCTGTGGGTGTTCCCTCGATCTCATAGTAACCGCAAGCCTCTCCGCTAATCCCTGCACTAGAATAAATAAATCCACCTTCTCCATAAATCCAACGTTCGGTTTCTGGTAATAAATATCCTGTTGGTCTAAATCCTACAGCTCGGTACCCTGTATATTTCTCAAAAATGTCCTGACATCTCAAAATTCTTTCCTTTTGCTCTTCAAAGTTTTTTCCATACTCACCAGTATGATCTAATCCATGATGGCCAATTTCATGGCCTCTCTCTAATATTTTTTCCACTACATCGCTATGTCTCTCCACAATATCTGCTGGTATAAACCATGTAGTTTTCAAATTAAATTCATCTAATATGTCAAGTACATGCAAGGCACCTTTTTTTGTTCCATATCGTCCAATAGATGGTCCCTTTAAGTATGTATTCCCATTTGGAAGATTACGGGTTTTATTTAACCATATAGTGTCACCATCCATATCAAATCCCAATGAAAATGCAGTCTTTGCGCCATTTGGCCAAATCATATGATTCACTCCTCTCCGAAATTAAATAGGTGTACGCCGACCACCATTCGGTGCCAAAATCTGTCCTGTTACATACTCAGAAGAATCAGAAGAAAGATAGAGTACCATATCTGCAATATCTTCCGGGACTCCAATTCGTCCCCACGGAATATCTCGTAATTCATCTTCCACAAAAATATCAAATTCTGTTTCCTTTAGCATCGGCGTTTGCGTAGTCGGAACTGCAATAACATTCACATTAATCCTATCCATTGCCAATTCCTTTGCTATAGACTGAGTAAAACCAATTAACCCTGCTTTTGCAGATGCATAATGAGAGCAAAATTCACATCCAATAATTCCAGAACCAGAGCTGATATTAATAATCTTTCCGTGCTTCTGTTCTTTCATATATGGAATTACTTCACGACATACATAAAACGGAGCGGTCAAATCCACCTTGATCATCTGCTCCCACTGTTCATCTGTGATTTCCTCAAACGGTAAAGAAACACTTCCAATCCCTGCATTATTTACCAGAATATCCACTGTTCCAAATGCTTCTACTGTAACTTTTACCATTTCCTTTACCTGCAATGTATCAGCCACATCACAATGACAGTATTCAGCAATTCCTCCGTTTTCACGTATCTCTTTAACTACTTCCATTCCCCATTCATCATTTATATCGCAGACCATAACTCTAACTCCATAGTTCGCCAGCGCCCTTGCTGTAGCTCGTCCAATTCCCCGTCCACTTCCTGTTACAATTGCCGCTCTTCCTGTGATTTTCAAATAATCTCGTTCCATTTTTAATCCTCCTACATCCACGCTCCACCATTAGGGCAAAGCACCTGACCTGTGATATATTCTGCAGCTTCTGATACCAAAAAGACAATTGCAGAAGCCTGATCCTTTGGAGTTCCAACACGATACCATGGAAGCCCTTTTGTTTCATCCTCCCAAGAACGTCCTGGCAAATGTGCCATGCGAGTATCTGTTAATCCTGTCCCCAGTACATTCACATTAATTCTGTGCTTCGCCAGCTCCTGTGAAAGTTCCTTCGCTAATCCAATCATTCCCGCTTTAGATGCTGCATAATGTGGATCGGAAAAATCATAGCCTAGCGCTGCTCCAGAGCTTACCATGCAGATCTTGCCATGCTGTTTTTCTACCATATAAGGAAGCACTTCATTCGTAAACATATAGGCGCCTGTCAGATTAATACGAATCAATCGATCCCATTCCTCATAAGTCATCTTATCAAATGTCTTTCCGCCGCCAAATCCGGCTGCATTATTTACCAGAATATCCACTGTTCCAAATGCCTCTACCGTTTTCCGAATAGTTTCCTTAATTTCTTCCAGCTTAGTTACGTCACATCTATTAGAAACAGCTTTTCCCCCTCGCCCCAAAATTTCTTCTTCTACCTTTTTTGCACTGTCTGTCTCTATATCACAAACCATAACATTTGCACCTAAATCTGCTAGCATAATTGCTGTAGCACGTCCAATTCCATTTCCACTTCCTGTTACAATTGCTGTTTGTCCCTCCAATCCAAAATAATCAAACATTGCCCTTTCTACTTTTTCTGTCATTAAATATCCCTCCTGACATTTTTTGATTTCCCAAGATATGCTGCAATAATACTTTCATCTGCTGCCAATTCTTTACCCGTTCCTCTTTTTACAATCCTTCCTTGCTCTAAAACACATGCCTGATGAGCAATTGCAAGCGCCTTTCTTGCATTCTGCTCAACTAATAACACTGAAATTCCTTCTTTGTTTATATTTTTTATGATTTCCATAATATCGTTAACAATCAACGGAGCCAGACCTAATGAAGGCTCATCTAGTAATAAAACCTTCGGATTCGACATCAATCCTCTGGCAATAGCAAGCATCTGCTGCTCACCACCAGACATTGTCCCTGCTCTCTGTTTTTTTCGTTCTCCCAGTCTTGGAAACATTTCATAAGAACGCTTTAAAAACTCATCTCTCTTTTTGTTTGTATATCCTCCTAGTAAAAGATTTTCTTCTACTGTCAGGTTCGGAAAAATCCATCTGCCTTCAGGAACAAGACTAATTCCTTTTTCTACCACCTGGTATGGTGTCGCATCTAAAGCTGCTCCATCCATATAGACATTTCCATTTTGCGGTTTCAAAAGTCCTGCAATACATTTCATTAACGAAGATTTTCCGGCTCCGTTTGCTCCTACGATAGCCATAATTTCACCTTGTCCCAGTTCAAAACTCACATCATGAATTGCCTGTATTTTCCCATAAGAAAAGCTTAAATTTTCTACTTTCATCATTCATCCACCCCCAAATATGCAGAAATAACTTCCGGATTATTTTGAATTTCCCAAGGCTTTCCTGCTGCAAGAAGGGTTCCAAAGTTTAATACTGAAATCTTGTCACAGATTGACATAATTACATCCATGTGATGATCAATAATAACAACTGTAATCTCTTTTGTATCACGAATTGTACGAATAAATTCAGATAACTGTGCTGATTCTTCCTCATTCATTCCTGCTGCTGGCTCATCTAAAAGAATTATCTGAGGTCTCACAGCTAATGCACGGGCAATTTCCAAACGACGCTGCATACCATATGGGAGATTATTTGCTCTCTGATCTCTCATTTCATAAAGACCTACTTCTTTTAAAAGGGTATTACAATATTTTTGCATTTCCTCTTCCTGTTTTCTACACTTCCTAGTCCGAAGGATTCCATCCATAAGACTATATGAAATATTTTTTTGACAGGCTGTTAAAAGATTCTCATATACGCTTAAATCTCCAAATAAACGAATATTCTGAAATGTTCTGGCAATTCCTTTCTGTGCAATAATATGTGTAGGCAGTCCATTTATTTTTTGATCCAAAAAACGAATTTCCCCTTCCGTACAATCATACACACCTGTCACCATATTAAACAGTGTCGTTTTTCCTGCACCATTTGGCCCTATAATTCCATAAATACTACCTTTGGGTACATCAATATTAATATCATTTGATGCAGTAATTCCTCCAAACCGCTTTACTACATGTTCAAATTTTAAAATAATTTCTTCTTTTCCCATCAATTACCTCTCCTTCTGTGGGAGGTTACTTTTCCACATACACTCTTTAATCCCTGCAAACTAAACTCTTTTGTTCCCATTAAACCAGATGGTTTAAATATAATGACAAGTACTACCAGAAGACCATAAAATACCATTCTCCATTCTTGAACAGAACCAAACCGAAGAATTTCCGGCAGTGGAACCAAAATCAAAGACGCAATAATTGTTCCTGTAAGACTTCCGCAGCCACCTAATATAACTGTCATTACAAGTTCATCGGATTTTACCATATTAAACATTGTGGGGTTTAAATAATGCATATAATGCGCTAATAATGCTCCGGATATTCCACACAAAGCACAGCTGATCCCCATTGCCAGCATTTTATAACTAGATACACTGGCTCCGATAGATGCCGTTGCCAGTTCCTCTTCTCTGACTGCAACACAATTTCTTCCCTGTTTTGAATGAAGAAAATTATGCAATCCCCATATAATAATAATTAGAAATACTGCTACCATGGGGAATGTTGTTCCCTTAGGAACATCTGTCAAACCTCTGGCGCCGCCTGTTACACTTGGTAAATTTTCTATAAGCAGCTTTGTTACTTCACCAATTCCTAATGTAGCAATAACAAAATAATCTCCTTTTAGTTTTAAAGTAGGATATCCGATTAATAATCCCACAGCCAACGCTGTAAACATCCCAAAAAATACACCCACTAAAACCGGAAGGTGAAAAATCTTTGTAACCAGGGCAGATGTATAGGCACCTATAGCCATAAAACCTGCATGTCCCATAGAAAAAAGTCCTGTAAAACCTGTTAAAATAGAAACTCCCAGTATGGCAATCATATAAATTCCCGTCAATGTTGCAACTCCAAGCCAATAATTCATATCTTCACCTCCCTAAGCTTTATCTTCCGCTTCTTTCCCCATTAATCCAGACGGACGAACAAATAGGACAATCACCAGAAGTAAATATGCAAATATATCTCTCATAGAAGAAGAAACATAACTAGCAATCATTGTTTCCCCCACTCCCAGTAAAATAGCTCCTAATACAGCTCCCGGAATACTTCCAAGTCCACCAAATACAGAGCTTATAAACGCTTTATTCGTCATCGCTGTTCCAAGTGTAGGAAATGCTGTGTATTTTGCACCTAACAAGGCTCCAGCTAAGCCTGCTAAGGAACCTGCAATCATGAATACAATTAAAATAAGTTTCTGTACATTTACTCCCATCAACGAGGTTGCTTCCAAATCAAAAGACGCTCCTCGAATAGCAAGACCTGCACGGGATTTTCTAATAAATAATTCTACTGCAATCAGAGCTATCATACTGACAACGAAAATAATTAAATCAATTTGTCCCACACTTGCTCCCAAAATATTGATACTTTCATTAGAAAAGTTTATCGGATAAACTCGAAAACGGCTGGAAAAACAAATAATAATTAAATTCTCGCACATAGTAGAAATTCCCAAACCAGTAATCAAAAGATAAATTCGACGGGCTTTTTTCTGAAGCAATGGTCGATAGCCTAATAGTTCTATCAGCATGGCCAGACCGCCTGCAACCAACACGGCAATGGCAATTCCTAAATAGAGATTCTGCACCAAATTACTTAAAAAGAAAAATGCACAGAATGCTCCTATAGTTACTGTAATACTATGAGCAAAATTCGTAAAATTTAAGAGACTGTATATCAAAGAATATCCAACTGCCATCAATGCATAAATACTTCCTATGGATAAACCATTCACTAACTGTTGAAAAAACAAATTTCCTCCTCCTTTACTATTTAAAAGTCAAATGGCTGCCACATAGATAATGCTCTCCCTGTGGCAGCTTGGTATCATTTCAGGTGACTATTATTCAAATCGATACTCATCCAGTTTCACAAATTCCGTACCTTCAATTTTGAATATACTTGCTGTACGAACAGGGTTATGTGTTTCCGGATCAATAGAAATTACACTGGTCAGACAGGGAACATCTTTTGCATTTTCTAAATTCTCACGAATCTTTTCCGGAGTTGCTTCTCCGCCCTTTTCAATCGCGTATTTAATAAGTTCAAAGCAATCATATGCTAAATATGCATCTGTACCACCCTTATCCGGATCCATGTTCCATTTTTCTTGATAAGCGGTCTTAAATTCCTGCAGATTCGGATCATTTACATCCATTGCACACGGGAACACAGCACCCTGAACCTCCTCCTTCGCTACTTCAAATAGATCCTGCATCATCCATGCATCTACACCAAGAAATGGCTGTTCAATTCCTAAAGCTCTTGCTTGCTTTGCAATCAAGCCAACTTCTTTATAATTTGCAGGAACCATAAACGCATCGAATTCACCCATTTCCTTAATCTTAGAAAGCTGTGCTCTAAAATCAACATCGCCTGTTTTGTATGCTTCTGTAATCGTCACCTTTCCGCCTTTTGCTTCAAAAGCCTCCGTAAAATTTTGAGTAATTCCTAATGAATATTCACTACTAATCTCATAAAGAATAGCAACATTTTTATATCCCAATTTATCAAAGGCATATCCTCCCATAATATCACCTAACTGTGGATCAGAAAGGCAAACACGGAATGCATAAGGGCGTACCGATCCATCATCTTCTTTCTGCGTTACTTTATAATTCGTTCCAGTAGTTGTAATATGTGGAACTTTATACTCTTCACAGACCTCATCCAATGCAATAGCACCTGAAGAACTATCTGGGCCAATAAATGCAACAACACCATCAGCCTGTAATGCTTTTCTTGCCGCATTTGTAGTTTCTACTGCATCACCACGATTGTCATATATCTTTAATTCAATTTGTTTTCCAATAATTCCACCATTGGCATTCGTTTCCTCTACCAGCATCTTCAAAGTATTGGATTCTACCTCTCCCCACAGTGCTGATTCACCTGTTAATGGTCCAATATACCCCAACACAATTTTGTCATCTTTTACCTTACTTCCGCCACTGCATCCTGTCGCAGAAAAAGCTATTGTTGCTACCATTCCAATACTAATCAATTTTTTCCATCTTTTCATAATCTTTTTTCCTTTCTTTGAAATAGATACTTTTTTCACAAAAATAACAGACCACGACCATTTTTAACATTGTTTTTTGTGAATATTTACATATTTTTATTTTATCAAAAACACTATTTTTTTCAATTGTACGAAAACCCACTTTTCTTTTAGGATTTTGTACTTTTGTTCATACAAAATATTTCCTGATTTTTTACCATAAAAAAGGGCAAAGTTTCTCTCCTCTTTGCCCTTTTATCATCTTTTATTATTAAATATTATCCAGACAAACTATGTAATCATCCATAGATTTCTCTGGCTTCTGTAGTACATTCCGATCAGAAAAAAATCTTGTACCAACATCCTTCTTAAAAACCAAACCGGCATTATTTAATGATGTAATTACTGCCATTCTCCCTGGTAAACTATGTACAAACCCAAGACACGCTTGTACCTTAGGAAGCATACTTCCATTTCCAAACTGACCTTCTCTGATATACTGTTCTGCCTCTAACTCTGTCAGTTTTTTCAATTCTGTTTGATTGGGACTATTATAATTAATGCATACATAGTCCACTGCCGTAAGTATCAATAGAATATCCGCTTTTAAATCAATAGCCAGTCTTTCACATGCTCTGTCTTTATCGATTACTGCATCAATGCCCTGAAGTCCCTCTTCTCCTTCAATAACCGGAATGCCTCCTCCACCTACTGCAATCACTATCAATCCGCTTTGAATCATACGACGTATTGCAGAAAGCTCTATGATTCTCTGAGGTACCGGAGACGGTACTGCCCGACGATAACCTCGTCCAGAATCCTCTATAAAATAATACCCTTTTTCTTTTGATAATTTTTCTGCATCAGCTTTTGTATAAAAACGTCCAATCGGCTTTGTATAATCCTGAAATGCCTTATCATTTTTATCCACGAGAACCTGAGTAATAATACTTACTACGGTTTTGCTTATTTTTTTCTTCAATAATTCTTCATTTAATGCCTGCTGAAGGTGATAACCAATAAAGCCTTGAGACATTGCTCCGCACTCTGGAAATGGCATAGCTGGAATTTTATCATCTGATTCCGATGCATAATTCATAGCTGAATTTATCATTCCCACCTGTGGACCATTTCCATGCCCAATAATAACCTCATGTCCCTGTTCTACTAAAAGTGCTATGACCTCTGCAGCTTTTCGGACAGCAAGAATCTGTTCACCCGGACAATTTCCCAGAGCATTGCCCCCTAATGCAACTACAATTCTCTTTTTTTTCATAAAACTGCCCCCTTTAACAGAGAGTAGCATAAAGAACGGCTTTAATGGTATGCATGCGATTTTCTGCTTCATCAAATACAACTGACTGCTTTGATTCAAATATTTCGTCAGTAACTTCCATCTCTTTTAAGCCAAATCTCTGTGCAATCATCTGACCTATTGTTGTATTAGTATCATGAAAAGAGGGAAGACAATGCATAAAAATTGCTGTTTTCTTGGCATGTTCCATTACCGCTTTATTCACCTGATATTTTTTCAGAAGATTAATACGAGTTTCCCATATTTCATCGGCTTCACCCATAGATACCCAGATATCTGTATAAATTACATCAGCATTATAAGTACCTTTCTCTACATCATCTGTTAAAGTAATACTACATCCGTTTTCTTCTGCTATCTGTCTTGCTATTTTTACCAATTCTTCTGCTGGAAATAATTCCTTTGGTGCACAGGCTGTAAAATTCAATCCCATTTTTGCACAGGCAATCATTAGCGAATTTCCCATGTTATTTCTGGCATCTCCCATAAAGGTAAAATTAATACCTTTTAAATATCCAAATTTTTCTTCAATGGTTAACAAATCAGCCAGCATCTGCGTTGGATGAAACTGATCAGTCAAGCCATTCCAAACAGGCACTCCTGCATATTTTGCTAAAGTCTCTACCAATTCCTGATCAAATCCACGATATTCAATTCCATCATACATTCTACCTAGTACTCGTGCTGTATCCGCTATACTTTCTTTTTTCCCCATTTGAGAGCTGCCCGGATCTAGATAAGTTACCCCCATTCCCAAATCCATACCAGCTACCTCGAAAGAACATCTTGTTCTCGTTGAGGTTTTTTCAAATAATAAAACAATATTCTTCCCCTCTAAATATCGATGAGAAACGCCTGTTCTTTTCATCTGTTTAAAGTTTTTTGATAAGTCCAAAAGATATCTAATTTCCTCTGATGTATAGTCTAAAAGCTTCAGATAATTTTTTCCCCGAATATTTACACCCATAATAATCTCCTTTTAAATATCTCCCCGCACCAACGGCATACTCATGCAGCGCGGGCCTCCTCTTCCTCTTGAAAGCTCTGAGCTGGCAATTTCCAATACCTCCAGTCCATGTTCCCGGAGAATCTGGTTTGTAATATTGTTTCTATCATACACAACCACCTTTCCGGGAGCAATGGCTAACGTATTCGAACCGTCATTCCACTGTTCACGTTCAGAAGCTATGCCGTTTTTACCGCCGCAATGAATCAGTGTGATTTTATCTAATCCCAAATGTGTAGCTAAAATAACTGCCAGACTCTGTTCTAACTCTGACACATTTAATGTCTCTTCTTTATCTCCCTTACAAATTTCATAAATTCTGAGACTTCCTAAAATACCGGGATAAACCGTGAATTTATCATGATCCACCTGTGTTAATACTGTATCTAAATGCATGTACGCACGGATATTAGGGATATCTAATGCCAGAATTGTTTCTACCTCTGAATATTCATCTGCAAAGATCCTCTTTGCCAGCAATTCAATAGCCTCGGGCGTTGTTCTCTGAGAAATTCCAATTGCCAGAACCCGATTGCTCAAATTCAAAATATCTCCACCCTCGATACTGAACAAATCATTTCTCTTGTAATACTGATTCACTGTTCCTGCAAAATCAGGATGATGCTCCATAATATATTTTCCATAAATCGTTTCTCTGCGTCTCGTACCTGAATACATTTTGTGGATACTTACACCATTTCCTATGATTGCAAAAGGATCTCGCGTAAAATATAAATTAGGAATTGGATCCGTAAGAAAGCGCTTGTGATTACGAACCATATCTACCAATGGATTTTTTCCTTCTGATGCAATTTCATCAAAAAAAATGCCTTCCATGGTCTTTTCCACCAGTGTTTTTTCATCAGCTATAGACATTAGATATTTTTTTAATACCTTCTTATTCAGATATGCATTATTTCCACTGTCGCAAATAAATTCCTCGATAAATTTCTCTTTTAAATGCTCATTTAGCTTTAATGTCTCCGCCATCAAGTCTTCCAGATACAAAACCTCTATATGATTTCTTCTCAAAAGCTCCGCAAACTGGTCATGCTCCTGTCTTGCCGTTTTCAAATAAGGAATGTCATCAAATAACAGCTGTTCCAGTTCCCCTGGAACCAACTGCTCCAGTTCTCTTCCTGGACGATGCAGCATAACACGCTTTAATGTTCCTATTTCACTTTTTACGTGAACCCCCATTTGCTCCTCCCTGCTTTATATAAAGCACTCGTTCTCTAGTCAATTACCCCAAGACCCTTTGCTACTATGGTAATAAAATCCTGTACATTAGTAACAATTGTTGTTGCAGACAAACTTCCTCGATCAAGCAGCTTATTCACAACAAACTCATCTGCATCAACAGTATAAAGATATACCGGACGAATCTCTCCCCCTGGAAGAACGCGGAAGGACGGTGTCATATTGCCTGTGGCAATGGTGTGAAGCATTGTTGCCAGACAGATAACCGTTGTGGATTTTTTGACCAGTTCTCTCATAGCTGCCGCTCCCTCATATACGTCTCCATATACTTCCGGCAAAGGACCATCATCCCGAATGGATCCAGTTAAGACAAAAGGAATTTTATTTTTTACAATACTGTACATAATTCCGTTGTCAATGTGGTAGTCTTCTATAAACTGTGCAATCGAACCGCTGCGTCTGACTTTATTAATCACATCCAGGTGATTATAATGTCCGTTTGGCTGGGATTTCTGCGTATAAATATCCTGTCCCAATGCTGTATGAAGCAGCGCGCCTTCTAAATCATGAGTTGCCAGAGCATTTCCTGCCAGAAGCCCCTGAGCGTAGCCATGCTCAACCATTGCCTGCATAGCCCTTCTTGCATCATAATCAAAAGCAAAGGCCGGCCCCATAACCCATACTACATTTCCACCGTGTTCCTTTTCATATTTGAGCAAGCTCATGAGCCGATCATAATCCCGCGCATAAGAGGTTTCCCGGCTTCGTCCCTGACGAAAGACAAACTGATCCTCCAACGCCTCTGTCTCGTCTATAAATCCATGACAGTGCATATAGATCCCTTCTTCACATTTTTCCGTCCGCCCCAGAATCACCTGATCGCCCTTTTTGATATTTCTATTTTCCACTACCTCCAGATGACCGTCATCACAGAGAACCACACTGGAATCCATGCGGCTTTCCTCTGCAAGAATCCATCTTCCGTTAATTTTGAAATATTCCGGATACATGGATGTGCTGTGATAATATTCCGGTGCAACTCCATCCTGCTCTGCAATGGCGATTTTTACATCTGGCGCATTCACAAACTCCGGCTTTGTAAAATCCGGGTGATGGTATTTCGGCATTTCAAATAACATATCGTTTCCTCCTGTTTTCATACAGATTGCTGCTATAAATAACCGCTTTCACACTGACTGCTTCTATTGTAACATAATATTTCTTTCTGTTCGGACAAAAATGAAAACCTGCCATGTATTTTAACTGGATTTTAATGAAAAAAGATTCTATCTGAAAAATAATCCGTCTTTTTTCAGATAGAATCTTTTGTATCAAACCTGTTTTCAATCAGTCAGAATGATAATTAACCCTTTACTGCACCCATGGTAATTCCCTGTGTAAAGTATTTCTGGAAACACAGGAACACAATAATAATGGGAACTGCCGCCAGGGCTGCTCCGGCCATAATCAGGCCGAAATCGTTGGACATCTCGCTCAACTTACTGGCAATACCAAGAGAAATGGTCTTTGCCTCATTCTGTGTCAGCATAACCAGCTGCAGCGGATACTCATTCCAGGAATTGATGAAGGTGAAAATAGCCAGAGCACCAAATCCCGGCTTGATAATGGGGAATGCAATTTCAGCAAAGGTACGGAACTCATTGGCTCCGTCAATTCTGGCTGCCTCCAGCAGGGAGCTGGGAATATTCTCTGAAAACTGCTTCATCAGGAATACGCCGAAGGGCCATCCTACAACCGGGAAAATCACGGCAAACATGGAACCCCAGACACTTTTTAACAGCCCCAGATTGGACATTTCTGTCATCAGAGGAATCAGGATAACCTGCTTCGGAAGAGCCATTGCACACACAAACAGACCAAAAATCAGGCCTTTTCCCCAGAAGCGCTTCTTTGCAAGGGCATATCCGGCCAGAGAAGAGGTGGCGCAGGTCAGTCCCATCGCAACAACGGAGATAAACACACTGTTAAACAGCCAGCGAATTGCCATGGGCATTCCGATGCCGAACAGCTTGGTTCCCGTCTTAAACAGTCTCTGGTAGTTATCCCAGGTAATCGTTGTGGGAATCCACTTGACCATTTCGCCGGATTTAATAATAATATCGCTTTTTTCCTTTACAGAACCTGTAATAATCCAGTACAGGGGGAAGAGGAAAAATACTGCAAGCACAGCCAGAATCACTGCGCAAATCACACGGTAGGGTGTTAAGGTATTCTTTTTCATGCTTTTTCCCTCCTCCTTATTCTGTAGTTCCGCCGTTCATCACCTTAAACTGCAGGGCGCTGAACAGAGCAATGACAATGGCCAGAACAACGCCCATGGCGTCTGCATAGCCGAATTCCTTCGTTGTCTTAAAGGCAATCTCATACAGCAGATACATAACCGTGCTGGTGCTGTAGTTGGGGCCGCCGGAGGTTAAAAGCTGAATCAGTGCAAAACACTGGAAGCTGTTGATGGTGGTAATTACTGCTACATACAGGGTTGTCGGCATAATGGACGGCCATTTGATTCTCCAGAAAACCTGAAGGTCATTGGCTCCGTCTACTCTTGCCGCCTCCTCTAAGGATACATCCACATTTCCCAGGGCAGCCACATAAAGTACAATCGGCTGGCCGATGGAGGTGGTCAGAAGAATCAGGATGATACACCCAAGAGCCATGGATTCTCCGGAAGTCCAGGGAAGGGGCTGTCCGCCGAAGGAGCGGATAATGTAGTTCAGCAGGCCATCGTATTTGTCGAACATCCATTTCCATACAACGGTTACTGCCACAGAACCGGTAACTACCGGCAGATAAAATACGCAGCGGTAAAAGGAACGGACACTGGATTTCATTTTGTAAATCGCAGAACCTACCCACAGAGAAAACGCGGTAACTACCGGCACAGAAACAACTACAATAATCACTGTATTGATTGCCGATTTGATAAAAATCTTATCCTGGAACAGACGGGCGTAATTTTTCAGGCCCACAAACTGTCCCTTGGGATTTGCAAAGCTTGCATCTGTAAAGCTGGTAAACACGCCCATAGCCATAGGGGTAATCACAAAGCCTACAAAAAAGAACAGTGCCGGAAGTAAAAACAGATAAGAAACGATGGTTTCCCGACGCTGCAGAACCAGACTGCGGGCAGGAGCCTTTTGCTTTTTTTTAGACATTTTCCTACTCTTCCTTTCTTCGAAAGCATAAGCCGCAGCCCCTTTTTTGAGGCCTTTGCGCTTATTAAGGTAAAAAATCCTTTCCTCCGCACTCAGCAGAGGAAAGGATTCCAAGTGCAAATATGATGCCGGTCAGAATGTCAGTTCAATCAGTTTGCATTGGCAGAGGTATTGAACTCATCAGCTGCTGCCTGCGGTTCTGTACCGTTAAATACCTGCTGAAGCATGTTGAACCACAGCGGACGCATTGCTGCAAAACCAGCCTTGGTATTGTAGTACGGTCCGTAGTACTGGCTCCAGGAAGCCAGAAGAGTCATGTGCTCATCACCTTCATACAGATCGCCAAAGGATTTGCGTACCGGGAATGCATTGGTCTTTACTACACTCTTGGGGCCCCACTCAGCATCATCACATACAAATTTGATGAATTCCTTGGAAGCCTCGGCACGAGCCTCGTCCTTGTTGTCAAATACGCAGAAACCGTTAACCAGGTATTCCAGAGACGGCTTTCCATCTTCAGACGGGAAGGGAACTGCAATCTGGGTGAAGTCTTCAGATGCATAGGTTACTTCGTTGGAGGTACCAAAGCAGAAGGTCATTGCACAGGTTTCCTGCTGGAACTTCTGAAGCTCATCTGCTGCTGCCATATCAAAGCCTGCATCCAGAGCCTTGCTGTCGTACATGCTCTTTAACAGAGACAGTGCCTTCACGCCGTTTTCATCTACGTTCCATTTGCCGTCCTCGCCAACGATGGAGGAGCTGTATAAGTTATTTACAAGAGCGCGGGTACCCTGGTCGCCGCCCTGGCCGCCGCAGTAAACAATTGCCGGAACCTGGGTGGGAGCTGCATCTCTCAGAGCCTCACACATCTTTACAAAATTATCGGTTGTCCAGGTGCGATCTCCCTCAAGATTTACATACTGGAGAGCATCTGCCTTTTCCAGAGCCTCTTTGTTCAGTCCCATGTAGAACGGGGAAGAAGAAATCGGATACATCCAGGCAGTTCCGTCAGCGCCTACGCAGGTATCAACCAGAGAATCGCTGGTTAAATCAGACTTTAACTCGTCTAACATGTCATCTAACGGTACCAGATAGCCTGCATTACCAAACTCAATGATACGTCCGGGAGCATCAAACAGAACGTCCGGTGCGGTGCCGGAGGTAAGAGCTGCTGTCAGCTTGTCCGGGCCGGAGGTAAAGTCAATGTACTCTACCTTAACCTTGTACTCCGGATGAGCTGCGGTAAACGCATCAGCCAGCTCCTGCTCATATCCGGTGTCAACGCCGAAGGTCGGGAATGCCCACCAGGTAATCTCGGTTGCCTCTGCTGCACTCTCTGAAGCCGCCGGAGCTTCTGTCTTGTCTGCTGCTGCCTCTGTCTTTGCCGGAGCAGCTGTTGTCTCCTCGGCTTTTCCGCCGCCGCAGCCTGCAAGGGTTGATGCTGCCAGTGCAGCTACCAGTGCTACTGATAAAATTTTTTTCATTACATTTCCTCCTTTAGGATATCTTTTTAATGCCGTATCAAACTTACTAACGCCATTATAGAATAGGAATTTTCTTTTGTCAATAATATATGAAAAAAATTTCTTTTCAATTTTCTTTTTGGAAACTTTTTTTATTAACACATTTTTTCTATGACTGAGCCGGAAGTTTTTTTGTTATTTTTGCTGCATTCGTCATAATAACGGCGGTAGTATTCCGTATACATTAAGTCAATCAAAAACAGCTGGCTGATCTCTGCAGAAGTAGAACCACCCTGAAGCGGCCCCTCGTTGGCGCCGGAAAGAAGGGTGATGTCAGAAAAAGAGGTCAGCGGTGATTTCACAAATCTGGTCAGGCAGATAATCTTCGCTCCCGCCTGTTTTGCCAGCTCTGCCACATGGATCGTATCCTTGGTTGCGCCGGAATAGGAAAATACCATGGCCACATCCCCCGGCCCCATCATGGAGGCCACCATCGCCTGCATATGGCTGTCCTGTACACAGTATACCTTCGGCTCAATCCTCAGGAATTTGTTCATTGCTTTTAATGCTGTCAGAAGGCTTGCTCCCACACCGAAAAAGTAAATGCGCTTTGCCTGATGAAGGGCATCAATGGCCTGAAAAAAGGAATCTTCATCCAGAAGGGAATAGGTCTCTGTCAGGGCATTCATATTCGTATTCAGCACCTTCCTTGCCACCTCTGTAAAGGAATCGTCAAGGCTGATGTCTCCCTCCATTCCCGGCTCCTCTTCACTTTCTCTGAGACTTAAAGAGAGCATCATTTTAAACTCCTGATACCCCTTCAGCTCCATGGTTTTGCAGAACCGGAATACACTGGTATCTCCCACACTGCAGGCCTCTGCCAGATCCGTAATGGACATAAACAGCACCTGCTTGGGATTCTGCATAATAAAGCTTGCAACCTTCTTCTCTGCTTTGGTCAGCTGATTATAGGCTGACCGGACCTTAATAAGGAAATCTCCTTCCATGGTTTCTATTCCCCTTTCCCTTCGCTCCTTATCCGGAGCCTGTCTCTTCCTGATGTCAAATTTTTGTTATTCTGCTTTCTGATTCTCTGAATCCAGAAGTCTCCATGCCAGACTGGCAGCTCCCAGCATTCCTGCCTGATTGCCCAGCTGCGCCTGGCAGATTTTCACACTGGAGAAGCTGTCCATAATCTCCTCGCGGGTCCTCTTCTCCACCTGCTCTGTCACATAAGGCTGCGCCATAACACCGCCGCCCAGAACAATGCAGGAGGGATTAAAGATATGAATCACGGTTATCAGCCCGTATACAATCTCATTGATCCAGGCATCGATCACTTCTCTCACCTGTTTTTCCTGAAATCTTGAAAATATTTTCCGCCCATTGTCCAGAGACGGATCCAGTCTTTTTGCCGCCTCCACCAGAGCCGTTGCGGAAGCGTATTTTTCATAACAGCCGCTGAAAGGACTGCCTGCTGCCCGCGCCTCCGGATGAACAAGAATTCCGCCAAACTCACCGGCAGAAAAAGCGCTTCCTGTATAGACGGAGCCGTTGATCACAATCGCGCCGCCCACTCCGGTTCCGTAGGTAATACAGAGAAAATCTTTTTCTTCTTTTCCTGCGCCGAAAGCCGCCTCACCGGCAGCTGCTGCATTTACATCATTTTCCACTGCTACAGGAACATGGAATTCCTCCTCCAGAATCCTCCGCACCTCCATCCCTGTATATCCGGGAATATTTTCATTCGCATACCGGATGCAGCCGCGCACCGAATCCACCTGACCTGCCGTACTGATTCCAATCGCGTCAAAGGGCTGATAGCTTTTCAGAATTTCAATGGCCCGTTCCATAACATAGGCGCCGCCGTTTTTTGCATTCGTATCCTGCTCTGCCGTCCGAAGAAGTCGTGTTCCATCCCAGAGACCGGATTTTATGGAGGTTCCCCCGATATCCAGTGCTGCCACTGTCTTTCCCATGGTATCCCCCTTTACTGAATCGCAGCTACAAACCGCTTGGTAATCTCCATTGGCCGCGTAATGGCGCCGCCGATTACTGCTGCATGCACTCCTGCATCCAAAGCCGCCTTCAGCTGATCCGGAAGCCAGATTCCGCCCTCTGCAATCACCGGCTTTCCGCAGTCTCTTGCCAGCTGTCCCATCAGTTCCAGATTAGGAAGCTGAACGCCCTTTGTATAGGAGGTGTATCCGTTCATGGTCGTTCCGATCAGATCAAATCCGATTTCTGCCGCATGCATTCCCTCTTCATAGCTGGAGCAGTCTGCCATAAAAAGCTGATCCGGATATTTCTCACGCACTTCTCCAAAAAATTCATCCAGAGATTTTCCATCCGGACGAGGGCGTCTGGAAGAATCTGTTGCATCCGCCGCAATAATAGAAACTCCGCATTCAACCAGGGCATCTACCTCTTTCATGGTCGGCGTAATATAAACATCACAGTCCCCGTACACTTCTTTGATAATTCCAATAACAGGAAGGCTTACCGTTTTCTTAATTTCCGTAATATCTGCAATGGTATTGGCCCGGATACCAACTGCGCCGCCCAGCATAGCTGCATAAGCCATTCTCGACATAATATAGGAACTGTACAGAGGTTCTTCTTTCAGCGCCTGACAGGAAACCACCAGCCCTCCTTTAATCCGGTCTAAGATTGCCTGATTTGCCTGATTCATAAAAAATCTTCCTCCTTTTTCAAAAATTCTATTAATATTTACCAATATATCTTAGGTTTAATATATCATGTTAAAAAAATATTTTCAACTAATTTCAAATATATAAAAATATTTTTTTATTTTATTGATTTCTCATTTCATTGGTGATATGATGTCCCTAGAAGCAAAACGTAACTGAAATATGATATCAAAAAGGTGGAGAAAAAAATGTCCAAATTTGATGTGAGCAAATTCAAACATGTAACTGTTGCCCTCAACACCCCCTTTGCTGCTGACGGCAGTGTAGACGTCAATGCTGTAAAGGCTGTATCCCGCTATTTCTGTGACAAAGGAATCAAGCAGATGTATGTCTGCGGAAGCACCGGCGAGGGATTCCTTCTGGATACAGAAGAGCGCAAACTGGTTGCCGAAACAGTTGTAAATGAAGTCGGTCAGGATATGAACATTATTGTTCATGTAGGATGCCCGGATACCCGTCATTCCTGCGAGCTGGCTGCCCATGCGGAAAAAATCGGAGCAGCTGCCACTTCTGCAGTTCCCTGTGTGTACTATCACCTTGGTGAGGAAAGCGTTTACCGTCACTGGACCGCTATTACCGAGGCTGCGGATCTTCCGTTCTTTATTTACAACATTCCCCAGCTGACCAGCTTCAATCTTTCCATGAACCTGTTCAACCGGATGCTGGAGAATCCCCGGGTTGCCGGTATCAAGTGCTCCTCCGATCCTGCTCAGGATATTCTTCGCTTTAAGCAGGCCGGCGGCAAGGACTTTATCGTATTTAACGGTCCCGACGAACAGTATGCAGCCGGAAGACTTCTTGGCGCTGATGCCGGAATCGGCGGAACCTACGGCGCAATGCCTGAGCTGTATATGAAAATTGATGAGCTGATTGCCCGCGGAGAATGGGAAAAGGCTGCCCAGGTTCAGAATCTGGTCACCCCTCTGATTTACCGTCTCTGCTCCTTCCCGTCCATGCACGGCGCTGTAAAGGGAATTATTTCTCTGGATGGCTGTCCCATGGGCGATCCCAGACTTCCCTTCCTTCCTGTTGCTCTGGATGATCCGAAGCTGGTTGAGCTGTATCAGGATATCAAGGCTGCTATTGAAACTGTAAAGAACTGGTAATCCAGTTACTCAAAGAAGAATCTCCTGTAAACGCCTGCGCTTCCTCTGCGCCGGATATTTACCGGAGATTCTTTTTCTTTTTCACACGTTCCGGGAACCGTTCAGTCTCTCCCCTTATCAGTCGATTACCCCAAGCCCCTTTGCCACAATGGTAATAAAATCCTGAACATTGGTCACAATAGTTGTTGCAGAAAGACTTCCTCTGTCAAGCAGCTTATTGACCACAAATTCATCTGCATCTACTGTGTACAGAAAGACCGGGCGAATCTCCCCGTCCGGCATTACCCGGAAAGAGGGGGTCATATTGCCTGTGGCAATGGTATGAAGCATCGTTGCCAGACAAATCACGGTTGTAGATTTCTTCACTACCTCCCGCATGGCTGCCGCTCCCTCATATACATCGCCGTAGACCTCCGGCAGATGGCCGTCATCGCAGAGCACCACGCTGGAATCCATGCGGCTCTCCTCTGCCAGAACCCATTTTCCGTCAATCTTAAAATATTCCGGATACATCGATGTACTGTGATAATATTCCGGAACCACTCCATCCTGCTCTGCAATTCCGGTTTTTACATCCGGCGCATTCACAAACTCCGGTTTTGTAAAGTCCGGATGATGATATTTCGGCATTTCAAATAACATATTCTCTTCTCCTGTTTTCATATGGATTGCCGCTATGAATAACCCGTTTTCATACTGACTGCTTCTATTGTAGCATATCTTTTCTTTCTGTTCAGACAAAAATGAAATAATTGCGTCCTATAAAGCAAAAAAAAGCCCGAGCGATTGCTCGGGACTTTGTCTGCAGTCCGAATCCTGTATTTCTGCAGAATTCTTCACACATCACAATGCATTCCTTAATTGAAAAATCCTCACCTGACTTTGTGCAGGATTCGTCTTATTTCCCGTAATTCACTGCATCGTACACATTGACCACTCCGCCGCACTGAATCTTTCCCTCCAGTCCCGGCAGCTTTCGGGAAGTCTCCATCAGGATCCTGCGTACATCTGTCAGGGCAATGTCTGTCCGGTAAGAATATAAAAATGCTGCTGAACCCGTTACCATAGGAGCTGCCATGGAGGTTCCTGTCATAAAGCCGTAGGAATTGTCCGCCGTTGTGCTGACAATATAGGTTCCGGGAGCTGCAATATCTACGTTATTTGCTCCGTAGTTTGAGGTCTGCTCCAGGTTCCCGTCAAAAATCAGATTGGCAACAGAAATCACATTATCCAGTCCAAAGCAGGACGGATAATCAGGATTTGCATCAATATCAATGCCGTTTCCATCTTTATCTCCGTTTCCGGCAGCCACAACAAACAGCATCTTTGACTCCCGCATGACTTTTTCCAGTTCCGGGTAGTAATGGGTCGTTCCAAAGCTGAGATTGCAGATCTCTGCTCCGTTGGCCTCTGCATACCGGATAGCATTGATCACATCCTCTTCTTCTCCCACACCAAATTCTGTGCCAAGAGCCTTCAAAACCATCAGCTTTACATACTGATTATCCGCAATTCCTGCAATTCCCGTTCCTTTTCTGCTTGCTGCAATGGTTCCTGCTGCATGAGTTCCGTGCGTATCCTCTTTCCCGGTGTAAATCTGATTGCTGTTGTCAAAAAAGTTCCAGCCGTTTACATCATCCACAAAGCCATTCTGGTCATTGTCAATGCCGTCATCCGGGATCTCATCTTCATTGACCCAGATGCTTCCCTGCAGATCCGGATGATTGATATCCACTCCTGTATCAATCACAGCTACCGTTACCGGACGGCGGGGCTCTGTACTGGCATCATACTGATTCCAGGCCGGAAGCACATTAATATCAACGCCTTTTCTCGCTGTGATTTTTGCCTGCTTATAAGCATCCGGTCCGGAAACCGGAGCCGGAAGTCCCAGCATATTCGCCATATCAATATGAGCCGCCAGTTCCGGATTGCTGTCCTCAAAACGGTTTTTAATCTCTACATACTGAAGCTCCCCGTCATTTTTCAGCGCCCACTGATAGCGGGCATAGGGATCCTTGACAGAAAGATTTTCCTCGCCAGGACCAAAGACGCGGACAGAAAAATCATACCTGTGAGCAGGTTCTGAAACAGCCAGGGGCAGTCCCACGGCAAGGGCGGCCAGAAGAAAACGCCGCACACCCGGCATCAATCTGTGTATTCTCATTCTCCTGATTCTCCATTCCGGAAAAATTCTTTTACACTGCCATACATTCTGAATGAATTGCGGCAGTGTAATTAAGTATACCACAGTTTGACGAGATATGGTTTGAAAAATCTGTGAAGTTTCCTTACAATTTTGTCACTATTCCAATACATTCCGCCCGCGTTGCAGGACTCCTTCTGTCCCTCAGAGATTGCGGAATCCAGCCGCGGCTTTCTGCCGTTTCCCAGCATGAGGCAAGATCCAGGAAGCGCCGCTCTTTCCCGGGAGTACCTGCTCTGACAACAAAACTGACTGCCTCCTCCCATGTAATCGGATCATCAGGGCGGAATCTGTTTTCCGTCACCGACTCCGGATCAATCAAATCTTCATCCAGTGCAGCCTGAATCTGCTCTGCATCAAACTCAAACGGACTTAAATCACAAAATTGTCCCTGCCAGAAGCGTTTTTTAGAAGGCTTTACCATTTTTAGCAAAAGGTACACAAACTGGGCCCGCGGCATTTCCTCATGAGGATGAAGGAAGCGGACACAGGGATCCAGAATCCCCATCTTCATCGCCTGCTTTAAAATCTTCAGCTCCTCCTCCGGCAGTTCCCGACAGTCTGCATAAGGAAGCTCCGGCAAATCTGTACTTAAATTAGGCCGCTCTTCGATACGGCTGCTTTCTTCCCTTCCCTCCGGACGAAGAGATAAATCCGGCTTCCACGCACTGACACTCCCGTCTCTCAGGTGACTGCACAAAGGCTCTGCTTTTATCCGGCGGATTTCCCCGGCAATCAACTCTGCCAGAAGAGCCCCGCCATAATCATTTACATGCGTCGTATCATTAAAATACTGCTGGCAGACATCTCTTCCCATACTGCAGAACAGGCGAAACGACAGGCTGTGAAGATCAATCACAGGAACCTTCATCTCTCTCCCGACCTGTCTGATACTGTCTGCCTGAGCTTCCAGCAGATCATACCACCCGTCTTCATTTTTCCCGGGAATGCGGCTCATTGGTGTAACTAATATCGGAATTGCTCCGGCCTGCCGCGTTTCCATAATATAGGCACGAAAATTTGCCGTAAACTGATCATACGGCTTTAAATTTCTTCTCTTCTGATCATTGTGACCAAAACCGAATAAAAATACGTCTCCCGGACGGAGTGCTTTCTTCACCAGTTCCCAATGACCATCTTCCCGAAAGCATTTACTGGTAAGTCCGCTGTGAGCCTGATTGCAAACCAGCATTCCGTTAAAATACTGCTGAAGATTCTGTCCCCAGCTTCCTCCGTTTGTCAGAGGATTATAAGGATAAATTCCCTCATAATCCCGCACAGTGGAATCTCCTCCAATGAAAAGAGCAGGCACTGAATCTTCCCGAACCTTTTCCACATAAATACGGCTGAGTCTGGCCTTTTCCCCAATAATGCTGATTCCAATCATGGGATCCAGAACCGCCTCATCTGCTCTGACTACCGGCCTGTATGGGTAAACTCCATAGAAAAAAGTTTTTCTGTAACGTGTTCCGGCCTGCACACGAAAACCTCTTTCCACAATATTGCGCCTTCCGGCACAAAGGGTCAGACTTCCTGTCCCATCGCTTCCGCCTTCAATTTCTACAGTTATCTTATATCTTCCTGCTGCAGCGTTTATCCCGAAACGAAGGGGATAAACACTGCTGTTTATTTCTGCACCATACTTACTGTCTCTCAGAAAAACAGGTTCTTCTTCCAAAGCTTTTTCTCCCGGAATCCAACCGGCTGTACCAGTATAAAAATCCTCACCGGCTGTCTCCCCGTCCGGTTCCAGAAAACCAGCCTCTGTTTCAGAAGAATACCGGTCAGAAGCAGAACAATACCGGATGTGTTCTCCGCTCTTTCCAGACTCTCCGCCTGTCTCTGTAAATCTGTATTCTCTCATCTGTCTTACCTGAACACTTAAATGCTCACTTCCATCAGCTTACTGCTATAGGGCTTCAGTTCCACTTCTTTATTCACCCCGCCTACCGTGACATGCAGGTTCTGTACCTGTCCGGAATTATTTACTGCCACTGCTTTTCCGGAACACGGGAAATATGCGGTTTCACAGCAGGGATTATCTCCCAGCTGCTGTACTGCAGACTCTTTTCCAGCGGCTTTCAGAAGCAGCTCCAGAAGGAAACGGCTGTTCTCCACCCCATATACAAAGTGGGACAAATAAATACCGCAGCCCTTTCCATAGGAATGAATCGTCAGCTTCGGTGTATGAACCTCCTCTCCAATCGGACTGTATGCCACAGTTTCTGCCAGAACCTCTGTAGCAGGATCTGTAAGATAAATACCGGCTGTTCCCTGAAAATCTCCTGCAATCTCCTTTGCAGTTTTTCCGGAACCGCTTTTTGCAAACACTTCCATGGAATCCAGGATTTTCTCCTGCTTCTCATAGGCGATTCTTCCGTGGCAGCACCGTTCTCCCATATCCTGATCCACGCCCAGCACATCAGCCAGCTGGAAATTGGTCGTAAATCCATCTGTCATAGACGGCTGATTTACCCCCAGAATACATCCCCCGTTCCAGGCATAAGAGCGCAGGGCTGTCACTGCTTTGCTGTCCTTCCAGTATTCAGCGCCGCTCCATGCACTTCCGGCAAATCCGGCATTAATAATTACATCATATCCGGACAGATCTTTGTTTTTCACATCCTCAAAATCAAGATAATCTACATTTACCGGCCAGCCTGACATTGCCTCATTGATATGAATCAGATCATTCTGCCAGGTTTCATGGAAATGTCCCGATAAGGTCCAGGAGCGGGTCTTTCCCCAGGCTGTCAAAACTCCAATCCGGAAGTTCAGGTTTTCCGGACTGCCCTCCTGGTGAAGCGCTTTCAGCGTGCGGAATTCATCAGCCACCTCTTCAATATAATCTACAAAATCCGGATATTCCTCCAGAAGGTGAAGATATCCGCCCAGTCCGATTCTGTCAATCTTTGCCCGAAGCATGGCCCTTCTGGCTGCCACCCAGTATTTCTGGGCATCCCGTTTCGGATCTCCTCCTTCCGAAAAAGTCGGCGCGCCGCCCAGACCTACCGGGAAGAGATATGGATGAAGGCGAACCTCATGAACCGGAGTGTCAACACCTGCGCATAATCTCACTTCATAACCGGAAAAAATACACTTGATAATACCGTCAAATCCAAACTCAGGAAACGTCGGAAAATACGGTTCCAGTCCTACCCAGCTGTCATCATAAAATACATATGCCTTTTTTCCATAAGAGTGAACCAGATCGACCAGCTGTTTTCCAAAAGAAATCACAAATTGATTGGTAAACTTCATGTAATCCAGCTGTTTTTTACCAGGCGCCATATGAGTGGCATGAAGCTTGCCCTGGGAGATGAAATCCTCTGATGTCAGAGCATATCCGTACTCCTTTTCAAACTGCTTCAAGGCCAGGGGACTTACGGTAAAATCATAGGAGCCCCAGTCAGTAAAATGATTTCTGTGGCGCTCATTCTCGCCCCAAATCCATACAAAATTATAAAACAGAGAAGTAAAACGTACTACAGTGGTATCCGGATTCTCTTCACACCAGTTTTTCATCCAGGAAAGAAGATATTCTCTCGCCTCAGGATACCGGGGATCTACCGGCATCAAATGTTCTTTATTCCAGTGATTGGTCACATGGTTGTACATATTGATTTCTTCCCAAATCCGGTATGCCAGGAAATTAACCGTATACTGGTGAAATTCCTCTGTTCCTGTAATTGTCACAGCTCCGCTCTGTCTGCAGTAGGACCACTGTTCTTTAAAAATCTCCCTGTTTTCTGTACGATCAAAAACCTGCCAGAACTCCAGTGATTCTTCGGAGTCATTTATCTGAAACTGCTCCTTAAAATAACCATCCAGAGGGTGGATCTCCAGCTGCTCTCCCCGGGCCGTTGCGGGCTCTGACATAAGGAAGGTCTGCTGCAGCATATTTCTATGCTTCTTTGCCCATTCATTATGATCTCTGATAATGCAGATTGTCGAATAAATTCCGTATCCTGCATTTATAATTTCGTCTGACAGCTTTGTTCCGTCAGAGTCGCGAATCACATCTGCTCCCCATTTTTCTGCCAGCTTTAAGGTAAGCTCCTCACACCCTGCCTCACCGGGAAGTGTAAAGCTCCCGCTGGTATGCGGATATTCTCTCATCTCTATCATTTCCTCCTGATTTTTCTGCTGCCGCTGTCTTTCCTTTTCCATCAGCTCTTTAACGGAACCTGTTTCTGACACAGCAGTTGATTCCTTCTTCTATTATCTCCTGTTTCCGGATCACCGCTTTCAGAGATTCGTCCACCTGAAAACGTCCTTCCACCTGAATATTTTCTCCGTTTCGAATATATACCTGCGGAATTTCATGCTCATACACATCCCGCTCTGACGGCTGCTCATCAAACACATCCGGCTTATGAGGTCCCTGCTGCACCCATGTAATATCCATATCCTCCAGATAAATGTCCCGGATCGGACTGTATGCTTCTCCTGCGATAAAAACAGCTGATTCCGCCTGAAAATGGAGATGATCCATGTAGATCCGGCTGATAGTACCTGGAATCCGGTCTACTCCCCGCCGTTTCGTTGCCGATAAAAAAATCGGCTCTCCTTTGCCCCACCATCTTGGGGCACAGTCTGTTCTCCACGGACAGTCTGCGTATCGTCTGGTATTTCCCAGAACATGGTGAATATAAATATCCGAAATGGTTCCTCCGTCTCTGGACCAGATACTTACCCCCCGGGAACAGTCCTTTACAATACAATCGCTTAAGGTTACATTCCGGATATTGCCGTAAGTTTCCGTTCCAATCTTGAGAGCAGAATCTCTGGAATGCATGGTGCATCCCTGAATTACAATATTTTCACAGTCTCCGTATTTTTGATACATGGGACCTGTTGCTTTTACAACAATAGAATCGTCTCCTGTTTCTAAAATACATCCCTGAATCACTACATTCTTGCAGCAGTCCGGATCAATTCCGTCATTATTGGGTCCTCTGTCATTGTTGAGAATCCTGATGTTTTTTATCATAACGTTTCTGCAGCCTGCCATGTGCAGGGTCCAGAAGGCCGCATCATAAAAAGTCACATCCTGAACCGTCAGGTTCTCAATATCTTCCAGAAAACTTGTCCTCGGACGAAACCCCGTTACAAGAAGGGGACATTCATGAAATCCATGATCTGCATTATCATCTGTGAAAACAAGTCGTCCCTGTCCGTCGATCGTTCCGCTTCCTGAAATTTTTATGTTCTTTCCATGGCGTGCAAAAAGGAAGCAGCCTCCGTCCCATCCCACATCCTGATTATCATCCTCGAAGTCTTTTGCAAAATCAATCATGTCTTCTTTGTCCAGACTGGAAATCAAAACTGCCCCCTGCTCCAGATGCAGATCTACATTCGATTTCAAACGAAGAGAGCCTGACAGAAAACGTCCGGCAGGAATCAGCACCTGCCCGCCTGTTCTGGTACACTGATCAATCGCTGCCTGTATTGCTTCTGTACTTTTTCCAGTGCCGTCCGGCACTGCCCCGTAATCCAGAATATTATAAACCATATCGTTATTCTCCTGTTCTGTTTACTCCTCTGCATCCCCACCTGCTGAAAAAAGCGCCGGAAGAATTCTGAAATTCTCTCCTCCTGCCTTTTCCCTGTCAAAATGGCTTTCCGGATCCGCCTCTGTCCATCCGTCAATTACATCAGACTGTGCTTCCATCTGTCTGATATTCACCATATGTTTGGGCGTTTCAAAATAAGAAAACAGGGTACATTTCTGCCCACGGTGTTTTTCCCTGTTCTTCCGGCCACATTTCAAGAATCGCTTCCATGTCTGTCAGAAAATCTTCCGGCTTCAGCTCTTCCTCCAAAGCTTCATAATATAAGAAACACATTTCTTTATATTCGTAAAGAGAAGCAGTCAAAAGCCGCTTCCTTTCCTACAGCGCCCCGTCGCCTGTCAGTTTCTCATAATTCAAAACATATGCGAAAAATGCCATTGCCATTCCCTGTCCCCAGCCCTGGATCCAGCGTCTGGAAATATTTCTGTATCCTTCCCGATCCTTCATAACCGCTGTTCCTCCGGAAACATTCATCACCTTTCCATCCTCGGAAACATTTTTCAGGATTCCGTCAATCGCTTTATTTATGTACTTGATATGAAGAGGATTCCCTTTTAAAATCATTGCTGCTGCAATTCCTGCAGAAGCAGAAACCTCTTCATAGGATTCCGGATCGTCCAGAATGGTTCTCCAGAGTCCGTTTTCTGTCTGCAGTGTTTTTAATGCAGCCAGCTGCTCATTTAAGCTTCCCACAATTTCCAGATACTGGGGATACAGATAACACTGAGGAAGAATGTGTGCGACCTGCGACATGGTAAAGGCTGCCCAGCAGTTTGCCCTGCCCCAGTAAAATCCGCTCATGTGATCCTTAGCCAGATTGTCATATCCATGATACCAGAGTCCCGTTTTTTCATTCTGCAGATACTGAATATGCCAGTACCACTGATTCAATGCATCCTCCACCAGCTCCTGCCGTTCAAACATGACACCTGCTCTCATCATAAAAAAGGCAGCCATAAATAAAGTATCCGCCCAGCACTGTTCCGGAAAATCATTGTTTGCCGATACGGTGTGCTGAAGTACATGATCTCCAAAACGAAGCGCCTGACCGGTCAGATACTCCAGCTTTTGATCAATAATCTCTTTATAATCCTCTCTTCCTGTCTCCTTATAAAGAGTCAGAAGAACATGTCCCATTGCGCAGGAATTAACCGTAAAATCAGGAAGTCCAAGCTCTATCAGTTCATCCACTCTCTCTGTCAGCATATTCAGATACTTTTCATTTTTTGTAGCTTCATATACCTCGGCAATTCCATAATAAGCCACACCGCAGGGCCAGTCCCAGGTCATATCCATATTCATGGTTCTCTCAGCAATCTTATCGAGAACCTGTTCGATCTGTTCCTTATTGTAGTTCAGTTTCATTGTCATGTCCTTCCTTCCTGAATTATCCCTTCAAACCTGAAGTACTGATACCTTCTACTAAATACCGCTGGAAAAATATAAAAATCAGAACAGACGGCAAAATAGAAAGAGATGCCATTGCAAACATTGCGCCATAGTCTGAGGAGGAACCCGGATCGCAGAACAGTTTTAATGCCAGGCTGACCGGATACCGAATGGATTTATTTACATACAGCAATGCAGAAAGGAAATCATCCCATCTCCACATAAAGGAAAAAATACTGCTCGTTACCAGTGCCGGCTTAATCAACGGCAAAATAATCTTTGTAAAAATTGAAACATAGGAACAGCCGTCAATCTTTGCCGCCTCATCCAGATCCTTCGGAATTCCTGAAATAAAGTTAGAAATCAGGTATACGAAAAAGCCCTGGATTGCAAAACAGTAGGGGATAATTAACGGCTTGTAGCTTCCTACCCAGCCCAGCTTCTGGAACCAGAGATACTGAGGAATCATCAGAACCTGTGCCGGAAGCATCATGGAAAGAAGCATTGCAGAAAACAGCAGCTTCTTTCCCTTAAACTGAAATCTTGCAAATCCATATGCAACCACTGCGGAAGAAAGCACAGTTCCAATCGTGGCAATGATGGAAATGAAGAGGGAATTCTTTAAAAAGGCAGCAAAGGTAACCTTGGCAAATCCCTTCCATCCATTTATGTAATTTTCCAGAGTAAAGGTTTCCGGAATCAGACTTCCGGCAGTCTGGAAAATAGTATTGGTCGGCTTAAACGAACTCATTACCATCCATACCAGAGGATACAGCATAATCAGGCCTCCGAGGAAGACCAGCACATGATAAACTGCAGACTTTATCATTCTTTTTTCTTTCATCTCTTAACCCTCCTCGTAAACCCAGAATTTCTTGGTTGCAAATAAAATAAGTGTAATCGTGCCGATAATGGCAAGCATTACCCATGCAAGAGCTGCGCCATATCCTGTATTGTAAAATTCAAAGGACTGCTGATACATATAAACGGTGTAGAACAGTGTGGAATTCATGGGTTTTCCCTGTGTAATAATGTAGCTCTGTGTGAAAGCCAGAAAACCATTGATCATCTGCATTACCAGATTGAAGAAAATTGTAGGGGTCAGCAGCGGCAGCGTAATCCGGAAAAACTTCTGGATTCCATTGGCTCCGTCTACCTCTGCTGCTTCATACAATTCTCTTGAAATCTGCTTTAAAGCAGATAAAAATATCAGCATAGAGGAACCAAACTGCCAGACAGCCAGCAGGATCAGCACCCAGATAGCCGTTCTCGTATCTCCCAGCCATGCAAAATTCGTTTCAATTCCAATGACACCCAGCAGCCG
Source organism: uncultured Clostridium sp. (assembly GCA_900540335.1). GTDB lineage: Bacteria > Bacillota > Clostridia > Lachnospirales > Lachnospiraceae > Brotaphodocola. The sequence continues at coordinate 43,122 of UQFC01000004.1, forward strand.
GTTCAAAACGCCGTCTGTTGCAAACATTCTTTTCCATAAAATAGATACTGCTACAGAACCTCCGATAATAGAAGGCAGATAATATGCAGCCCGGTAAAACCCGCTCATTTTAGAGTTTTTCAGCAGCAGCATTGCCACAAGCAGAGCAAAAACCAGTCTCAGCGGAACGGATACCAGAGCAAAATAAAAGGTTACTCCGATGGATTTAAAAAATGTCTCATCATGGAACATTTTCACGAAGTTATCCAGGCCTGTAAATACCGGCGGTGAAAGAATATCATATTTGCAAAAGGAATAATAAAGGGATAATCCCATGGGTACAATCATAAACAAAAGAAATCCAATAGTAAAAGGCAGTGTAAAAACAATCCCCGCCGTGCTTTCTTTGTTCAGGGCTTTTTTAATTGGATTCATCGTATTTCCTCCTCTAAAAGTTTCTGCCTGCTCACATCATTTCAGCGCGGCAGGCAGAAGCTTAAGAAATCTATTGATCGGTTTTCTTATTTATTCAAAACATTGATTCTTATTTGGAAGCCATAATTTCATTTCCCTTTACGAAAAATTCCTCTGCTGCTTCCTCAGATGTCATTTGTCCGTATGCAACCTTCTCTTCCAGCTGAAGAAGAAGCTCTGTTACTTCACTGGAGCCATTCGGCATCGGAGGATCAATCTGAGAAGAGGACGGGGATACTACCTCATTAATAAATTTGATGCTGTCCTGAGTTGCCTCGTCCAGAGACGGAGACAGCTCTGCTGCTACTTTCTCAGACAGCGGCACACCGCGCTCTGCCAGCAGAATGCTGTTTGCATCCATACTGTTTGTCCAGTAGTCAATCAGTTTCACTGCTTCCTCCGGATTTGCGGAATTAGCAGATACGGAGAAGAACTGCGCCGGTTTCAGGAAATTGGATTTCTTCGGATCTGCAGAAGGCCATGTGGTTACGCCCATTTCCTTCATATCCTCAGGCATGTTGTTCTCATAAGTTCCGGTCTGATTGGACCAGGTGAATACACACCAGGATCTGGAATCCTTGCTTGCGCCGTAGATAAAGGGATCCTGTTCAATTGCACCAGGAGTGATTTCTGCGTAAATGCTGGGTTCTACATGCCATCCCTCTTTTACTCCATCTTCCAGGATCTTGAACATGGGAACTAACTCCTCAGCGCTCTCCAGATTCAGCTTTCCCTCTCCGTACATGGAATGTCCGTTGGCACGAACCATGTACTGGATGATCTCCTGATTTACACCATAAGCCATATTCGTGCGGTAGCCTGTTTTCTCTTTGATCGTTTTGCAGATTTCTACAAACTCATCCAGAGTCATATTGTCTTTAATAGTAACACCGGCTGCATCGGTTACTGTTTTATTATAAAACAGGGATGGTGCGTTGATGCCAATCGGAACTGCATAAAGCTTATCATTTACCTTACCTGAATTTAATACGTCCTGGTTTGCATCATCCAGCTTTAAGGTTCCGTTCTCTACATACGGTGTCAGATCCAGGAGCAGATTATTCTTGGCATACTGATCCAAATATGCATAGTCCATCTGAATCACATCAGGAAGAGAATTTCCTGCTGATGAGGTTGCCAGCTTGTTCCAGTAATCGCCCCACTCAGAAAACTGTCCGTCCAGAGTTACACCTGGATTTAATTCCGCATATTTATCCAGAGCTGCCTGTGTTCTTTCATTGCGGACCTGATTTCCCCACCATGCAACCGTCAGATTTTTTTCTCCGCTCTCCGCTTCTGTTCCGGCTGCCTCTGTCTTCGCATTGCCTTCCGGCTTTGCATCTGAAGAAGCTCCGCCTGAACATCCTGCCAGACTGGCAGCTGTCATCATTCCCGCCATTACCAGCGCCAAGTTTCTTTTTTTCATTGTATTTACCCTCCTGTGAAAATTTGTGTTCTGTACCGCTTTCCGGTTTCTCAGTTCCTTTACTGTTGCCCTTATTATACTCTTCTTTTTTTCCCTTCCGTGATAGTCAAAACCGACATTCGTGTTCAAAAAACAGACCTCTTTTCTTTATCAATTGCATAACTTCTGATTTATATGTATACTGGAAGCTGTCAGGAAAATCTCTCCATTTTTGAGAAAGGAGCTATCTATGACCCGGAAATTTTATGCCTTTCTGCATTCTGTCAGCAGAAAAATACGGCACAGATTAAACGATATTCCCTTGTTTCAAAAGCTGCTTTTTATTGTTCTCAACAATGTTTTTCTTATTGTAATACTTCTGGTTTTAGGCCTCTTTATCTGCAGCTCTGCCTATAACCGGCTTCTTTACAAAACAACTGCCGGAAATCTGACCTATTCTTCCTATACCATTTCCGAGAGTCTGAAAAGTATTGAAGCTGTTTCCTCCTCCATTATCGCAGCCCCGGAAATCCAGTCTGCTTTAACGGATGTAGCAGAATCAAATGATATGCCTGCATGGACCAATGCCAACCGTATTATCAACAACTCTCTGCAGACTTATCATGCCTCTGTGAAAAACAACGGGGCATCGTTTTTGATGATACAAAACGAACATTTTTCCAATTCCACATACACTGTATGGAAAAAAAAGCTGTCTGAAAAGACATTTGAAACTGCCGTGGAGGCTGCCGATGAACGAAACGGAGCTGTCACCTGGACTCCCGCTGATCCGGGAAGCAATTCCCTGCTTATGAGCCGGAAAATCCGAAAAGTAAACAATCTGGAACTTTCCCATTTAGGCACTCTGGTCATTTATGTGGATTTAAATCAGATTATTGAAAAAGCCAACGCTGCAGCGAATCAATATTCTGACAGCCAGTATATTTTGTGCTCAGGAAACCAGATGATTTATGTCCCTGATATTTTTACAGATGAAGAAGTCCACGAGATTATATCATCCTCCAGGGACAAATATCAGACAATAACCCTGGATTCTCATACATATTTTACCGTTCATAACCGTATTCCCGGTTATAATATGGAATACTACAGCCTGGTTTCCTATGATGAGATTATTCGTACTCTGCGTACCTCTGCAGCCTTTTTTCTTGTTATTCTTTTGATTGGTGTCAGTGTAATTATTGTGGTTTCCTACCATCTGATTCGCTCGATTTTGAAGCATTTCAATATACTGATCCAAAAAATGGAACGATTCAGCCAGGATGAGGCAGCGCTTTTAAGCACCAAGTATGATTCTGATTACGCCTACCGCAAAGATGAAATCGGACGCCTCCATCAGGGCTTTGAACGGATGACAAAGCGGATTCAAAATCTCGTAAATACAAACTATGTAAATGAGCTTTTAACACGGGAGGCCCAGATTAAAGCCCTGGAATCCCAGATTAACCCGCATTTTTTGTATAACACTCTGGAGTCCATTAACTGGCGGGCAAAAGCAGTAAATAATCAGGAAATATCTCTGATGACAGAATCCCTTGGTTCCCTGCTGCGGGCAACCCTGAGCAACAAAAAATCTCTGGTTACCCTGTCCTATGAACTAAGCTTAATCAACTCCTATATTACCATACAACAGATCCGTTTTGAAGAACGGCTGGAGTTTGAAAGCCAGATACCGGAAAACCTGAAAAATGCTCTGCTTCCTCCTCTTACCCTGCAGCCTCTTGTGGAAAATGCCATCCACTATGCACTTGAAGAAATTATGGAAACCTGCTATATCACCATTCAGGCAGAGGAACTTCCCCAGGATCCGTCCGGCAGAGAAGCCTCTTTGAAAATTCTTGTAAAAAACAGCGGCTCTGCCTTTGAAGACAATCTGCTGGAGCTTTTGGATACACAGCAAAAAACGCCAAACCGCTCCGGAATTGGTCTTTTAAATATAAACAAACGCATTAAACTGCTTTTTGGCGATGCTTACGGTCTTTCCCTTTACAACGAAGGCGAATTTGCCGTTGCCGCCATTACTATTCCATATCGCACGGAGGAATCTGTATCATGTTAAAACTAGTGATTGCTGATGACGAACGCATTATCCGGGAAACAATTTCAACGATTATTGACTGGAAACAGTATGATATCGAGCTGGTAGGACTGTGCAAAAACGGTCTGGAGGCCTACGATATGATTCTGGACGAATCTCCGGATATTGTACTTACCGATATCCGTATGCCTGGAATGGACGGCTTAGAGTTGATCCAAAGAATTTCCCAGACGGATTTAAACACTCAGTTTATTATTCTTTCCGGATACGGAGAATTTGAATATGCAAAAACAGCAATGAAATACGGCGTGCGCCATTACCTGCTCAAGCCCTGCAGCGAGGTTCAGATTCTGGAAAGTATTCAGGATATTGCCCAGGACTGCTATTTAAAAACCAGTTCTGAGCACTCTTACCCTACCTTGAACAGCATAAGACACAATGTTATTTTCACCATCCTGAATAATGCAATCTGTCAGAATCGGCCTTATGACGAAATTATGCGGTCCTATGAGCCCTATATGGACTTTTATTTTTCTTCCTATCATCTTTTTTATGTGTATTTTCTGGAACAGAAAAACCTGGATGAATTTCTTCAGCAGCTGAAGCAATATGCGGAAAACCATTTCCCCGAGGTTACGATTCACGGCGTATATGTCAATTGCACTCTGCTGCTCTTTTTCAAGGAATTTTCCGGAAACTATCAGGAACTGTCACGTTTCTTTACCAGCATGGAGCTGTCCCATCACCGCGCTTCTCTGGAAACAGAGGATCTGTCCTTTAAAAATCTTCAAACCCTTTTGCAGACAGCATTAGACAAGGTAAAGCGTTTCAGTATGATTTATTACATTAATGACTTCCATATTTTATCCAGCTGTAATTACAGCTTTATTATGGATGAGGCGGAAAAGCTGCTTTCAGCAGCCCTCTCCAGCAGCAGTTCTGAGGATATTGACAATCTGATCTGTCTGCTGTCAACAGTAAATGATCTGTCCTTCCTGAAGCAGCTTTCAAATTCTCTCATGCTGAAAATTACAGCGGCTGACAACCGTCTCTCTACTGTAGACTTAACAGAATGGCTGTTAAATATAACACAGGAAACAAGTCTGGAACAGCTTAAACTTACTCTGGCTGAAAAATTTCGTGGACTTTTGATGATGAAGCCGCAGAAACTTACAACAATTACCATGATACGGCAGATTTACGATTATGTGGAACAGCATCTTTCGGATCCCAACCTTACTTTAAAGCGGATTTCCGAGCAGTATTTGTTTATGAACACCGATTATGTAAGCAAAAAATTTCAAAAGGAGACAGGAACCCGATTTTCAAACTATCTGACAGAGGTACGCATCGAAAAAGCCAAACAGCTTCTCATGTCATTGGGAAATGATAAAAATAAAATTCAGACAGTGGCAGAGCAGGTCGGCTGCGGCAACAATCCCCAGTATTTTTCTCAGCTTTTCAAGAAGAAAACCGGAATGACCCCCAGTGCCTATGTATCGAAACTGAACGGAGAAAGCTAAAATCCAAAAAAGGGCTTCCCGCTTACGCGGAAAGCCCTTTTAAAATCTAGATTTTATAAAATTCAGTATATTCTATCTGAAATTATTCAACGATAGAAACTACACGGCCTGAACCAACGGTACGGCCACCCTCACGGATAGCGAAACGCAGACCCTGCTCCATAGCAACCGGATGAATCAGCTCTACGGTCATCTCTACGTTATCACCAGGCATGCACATCTCGGTGCCAGCCGGCAGCTCGCAAACGCCGGTAACGTCGGTAGTTCTGAAGTAGAACTGCGGACGATAGTTGTTGAAGAACGGAGTATGACGGCCACCCTCGTCTTTGGTCAGAACGTATACCTGAGCGGTAAACTTGTTGTGACACTTAACGGAAGCCGGCTTACACAGAACCTGACCACGCTCGATATCAGTTCTCTGAACACCACGAAGCAGTGCACCGATGTTATCACCAGCCTGAGCCTCGTCAAGCAGCTTACGGAACATCTCGATACCGGTTACAACGGTCTTTCTGGTCTCTTCCTTAATACCAACGATCTCAACCTCATCGTTCAGATGCAGAACACCACGCTCTACACGGCCGGTAGCAACGGTACCACGACCAGTAATGGTGAATACGTCCTCTACAGGCATCAGGAACGGCTTATCGGTCTCACGCTGCGGATCCGGAATCCAGCTGTCAACTGCATCCATCAGCTCCATAACCTTGTCGCCCCACGGACCGTGCGGATCTTCCAGAGCCTTCAGAGCAGAACCCTGAATGATCGGGGTGTCATCGCCCGGGAACTCGTACTCGTTCAGCAGGTCACGGATCTCCATGTCAACCAGCTCAAGCAGCTCAGCGTCGTCAACCATATCGCACTTGTTCATGAATACAACGATGTACGGTACGCCTACCTGACGGGACAGCAGGATGTGCTCACGGGTCTGAGCCATAACACCATCGGTAGCAGCTACAACCAGGATAGCGCCATCCATCTGAGCAGCACCAGTGATCATGTTCTTAACGTAGTCAGCATGTCCTGGGCAGTCAACGTGTGCATAGTGTCTGTGCTCGGTCTCGTACTCAACGTGAGAAGTAGAAATGGTGATACCACGCTCTCTCTCTTCCGGAGCCTTATCGATATTCTCGAAAGCGGTAGCGGTGTTACCAGCAACTCTCTCAGACAGAACTTTGGTGATAGCAGCGGTCAGAGTAGTTTTACCATGGTCAACGTGTCCGATGGTACCAATGTTACAATGCGCTTTGTTTCTTTCAAACTTTGCTTTTGCCATTTTATGACGTCCTCCTTAATCGGGCCCTTCTTGGGCTTAATTTATAGTTAGGCTGTTTTTTATTATATGCTATTTCTGCAATATTTTCAAGCCTATTTTGTACTGCCGGCAGACTGCCGGAGAAAGAATATTTTTCCTGCAGCTTCCTCCGGACTGCCGCTCAAAGCATTACAATCTATTAATTTTTATGCTCGCTGATGATCTTCTCCTGTACGGACTTCGGAACCGGCTCGTACTTCTCGAAGAACATGGAGTAGTTACCACGACCCTGAGTCTTGGAACGCAGGTCTGTGGAGTAACCGAACATTTCGGAAAGCGGAACCATCGCTCTTACGATCTTGCCGCCGCCTACATCATCCATACCCTCGATACGGCCACGACGGGAGTTGATATCACCGATAACATCACCCATGTACTCCTCAGGCATGGTTACTTCTACCTTCATGATCGGCTCAAGCAGAATAGCTCCAGCCTTCTGCATAGCTTCCTTGAATGCCATAGAACCGGCAATCTTAAATGCCATTTCGTTGGAGTCTACCTCGTGGTAGGAACCATCGTATACAGTAGCCTTGATACCCAGTACCGGGAATCCAGCAAGGATACCGGACTTGGAAGCCTCTTCGATACCAGCGCCGACAGCCGGGATGTACTCCTTCGGAATAGCACCGCCGACAACGGCAGACTCGAACTTGAACAGTTCTTCGCCGTTGGCATCCATGGGCTCAAAGTGTACTTTACAGTGACCATACTGACCACGTCCACCGGACTGCTTAGCATATTTGCTGTCTACGTCAACAGCCTTGGTGAAGGTCTCTTTGTATGCTACCTGCGGAGCACCAACGTTTGCTTCTACGTTGAACTCACGCAGCAGACGGTCTACGATAATTTCCAGATGCAGCTCACCCATACCGGAGATGATGGTCTGACCGGTTTCCTGGTTGGTGGATGCGCGGAAAGTCGGATCCTCCTCTGCCAGTTTTGCCAGTGCCTCTGCCATCTTGCCCTGACCGGCTTTGGTCTTCGGCTCGATAGCGATATCGATAACCGGCTCCGGGAATTCCATGGACTCCAGGATTACCGGATGCTGCTCGTCACAGAGGGTATCGCCGGTACCGGTGGTCTTGAAACCAACAGCTGCTGCGATATCTCCGGAATAAACCTTATCCAGCTCCTGTCTCTTGTTTGCATGCATCTGCAGAATACGTCCAACACGCTCTTTCTTACCCTTGGTAGAGTTCAGAACATAGGAACCGGAATTCATGGTACCGGAGTACACACGGAAGAATGCCAGCTTACCTACGAATGGGTCAGTCATAATCTTGAATGCCAGAGCGGAGAACGGCTCTTCATCAGAAGAGTGTCTCACGATCTCATTGCCATCCATATCAACACCCTTGATAGCCGGGATGTCTAACGGAGACGGCATAAACTCTACGATAGCATCCAGAAGCTTCTGAATGCCTTTGTTTCTGTATGCAGTACCGCAGCATACCGGAACGGCTGTACACTCGCAGGTTGCCTTACGCAGTACCTTCTTTAATTCTTCAACAGCCGGCTCCTCACCTTCCAGATACTGCATCATCAGGTCATCGTCCAGCTCGCAGATCTTCTCTACCAGCTCAGTGCGGTACAGCTCTGCATCATCCTTCATATCCTCCGGGATATCAATGATGGAGATATCATCGCCCTTATCATCGTTGTAGATGTAAGCCTTCATATCGAACAGGTCAATGATTCCCTTGAACTCGTCTTCCTTACCGATAGGCAGCTGAATGCAGATAGCATTCTTGCCCAGTCTGGTCTTGATCTGCTCTACAGCTCCATAGAAGTTTGCACCCAGGATATCCATCTTGTTGATGAATGCCATACGAGGTACATTGTAGGTATCAGCCTGACGCCATACGTTCTCAGACTGAGGTTCTACACCGCCCTTTGCACAGAACACGCCGACAGCGCCGTCCAGTACACGCAGGGAACGCTCAACCTCTACGGTGAAGTCTACGTGGCCTGGAGTATCGATG
>UQFC01000005.1 GCA_900540335.1 uncultured Clostridium sp.
AATTTTCAAGGTACAAATTTATATCAAAGGTCAGTGACCTTTTGACACCCTAATCTTAAAAGAAAACAAAGTATCTCAAATCAAGAGCAAAGACCAATGGAGGAAAACAAGATCATTTCCATGATTGAAGAACGACCAAAGCGCGTGCAATGGTTATGCGGAGGTACCATATGAAAAAACTTAGTGTTTTATTGATATTGACTATGCTCATTTCCATGCTTGCAGCCTGCGGGAGCGCATCGTCTTCCGACGCATCCAGCTCGTCGGCTTCATTGAAGCCGGCGGCATCGTCGCAGAGCGCAGCTGAGGAAACCCAGATGGATGTTCTCTATGCCGTTTTCAGTGCGGAAGACGTCAGAGAATACCCCATTGAATATACCGGCGCCCAGAAAACCGCTGAAGAGCTGGCAGATGAGCTGAGCGAACTGACCGGACTGGACTTTATCATCACCATCAGCAAAAACAGTGACGGCTGGATCGTGGACTGGTCTGCAGATTCTACATTGGTTGCAGGACTTCACGACCGTGAGCAAAAAGAGGAGTTCTTTTTCTTCGACCAGGATACACTGAGCTGGTTCATGATGGACAGTCTTTGGCGCACCCTGACCGAGAATCTTGACACCGAAAATATCTATTACACCATGGATGGCGGCAAGGAACTGGTCTTTACGGAACTGTATCCTGTCAGCGAATTCCCTTCTGATGTCCCCTATATGGGCTCGGAATTCTACTACGCCCATACCGATGTGCAGGGTTATGAGGAAAACCCGTATGCCTGCACCAAGGGCCTGTGGAGAATGGATGAGACGATGGGCACTGCCAGTATCGTGATGGATGGCTTTGGCAGGTTTACCATGTATTATGCCAGCGGGTCGGTGGAAGCTGACGGCTATCTTGAGTGTGTTGATGAATATGAAAACGGCGACTACCGGTATGATTGTTATACTTTTGACGGTGAGTGGATCACCAGCTTCTACTTCGATTCGGATATCCAGTTCCATATCGGGAATGACGATGGAGCAATCTACCAGCTGGATATGCTGGTGGAGGCTTATCAGGGCTTCTGGGAGTACCCCGATGGAGAAATACTTGAGATCAATGGCGGAGGATGGAATGTCTATGAGGCAGATGAACTTGACCCGTTCGCATGGGGGCCGGTGTCATATGATGAGGAGGCTGCCTATCTGATGAACGCAGATGGCTCCTCCGGCGGCAAAGTTAATTTTAATGAAAAGGGCGAACTGGTCGATTCCGGCTATGTTCTGACCTTCCTCGGGCTGTATTTTAGTGATGTTTCGGAAGATTGGTGATACTGCCCCGAGCAAAAGTATAGCCTTTGCCTGGACAGCGATCATGCGCTGACACTGGTGTATAATTCAGGTTCTGTTTTCCGGACATTCCGGAAAAACAGGATCTGCGGGACATCGATAGGATTCACAGGATATTCACGGCCTCGCTGACACCGGTGTGTGATCCGATCGACATCCTGCGGGAAATTATAACCTTTTTCGCGGGGCGGATCGAGGAAAAAGAGAAAGGAAGAATTTGTTATGAAACCGATGATTGTTATTCTGATTGCAGTTTTGGCCATCACGTTCTGGTGCATCAGAACGGTCAATGACTTCAAGAAAAAAGAGATCCGTGTGCAGGAGGGACTCTCCGGCATAGAGGTAGCGCTGACCAAGCGTTACGATATGCTTATCAAAATGTTAGACACCGCCAAGGGCTATATGGCGCATGAAAGCGAGCTGTTCACAAAGGTCATCGAGCTGCGCCGCGGCATGAGCGTTGCGGAAATGAATGATGCTCAAAAGCAGATGGACACCCTAAGCGGAACGTTTTTTGCCGTGGCTGAGAACTATCCGGAGCTGCGTTCCAGCAATGTTTTCGTAGAGCTTCAGCGGGGAATCCGCGACGCGGAAGAACATTTACAGGCGGCGCGGCGGTTGTATAACAGCAGCATTACCGCCTACAACACAGCGATTGTCATGTTCCCGGCCAAGCTGCTGGCAGGCTCGCGCCAGCCGAAGGAATTCTTCGCCGCAGACGCAAGCAAGCGCGAAGATGTAAAAATGATGTTCTGAAAAAGGGAGAGATGATTATGGAAGAAAAGCAGATGATGACAAATAAAGAGTTGGAATCCGAGCTCAAATCATTGCGCAGCAAGGCAACGGTTGCCAAGGTTCTGACTTACGGCTTCGGTGCGGCGATGATTATCGTTTGGTTCTTTATGCAAAACCTCGCAATGGGTCTGGTTTTACTGGTAATAACACTGGTGTTTGCGTATCTGTCATCCAGTAGCAGCAGCACACTCAAAAAGCTCCTCAGCGACGATATCATCGGTAGTGTGCTGAAGGAGACACTGGGAGATACCGTGGAATATAACCCTTGGGGCAGATTAGAACCTGGCTACATGGTGTTTCCATTCGATTATAATAAGGCGACCGGCAGTGATCATATCAAGGCGGTCTACAATGGTCTGAATATTGAACTGAGCGACATCGAGCTTATCAATGAGGAAGAGACTACCGATGCCGATGGAAACACGGAGAGAAGCAGCGCTACGTTCTTTAAGGGGCAGTGGCTTATCTGCGACTTCGGAAAGGAACTCTCCGGCGAAGTATATATCTCCGAACGGGGCAAAAAAGACCGCATAAAGATGAACAGCAATGTCACTATGGATAACGAACAGTTTAGCAAGCGCTTCTGTGTCAGAGCGAGTGATTCGCAGGAAGCGTTCTACATCCTCACACCGCACATGATGGAATATATTACCGCCATGGCGGACAAGATCGGCTGCACTGTCTATATGGCTTTCCGGCGAGACGGAAAGATGCACGTTGCGGTAAAGACCGGGCGCGACTTCTTTGAATTAGGAAAGAGTGAAGCAAATATGGAAGGGCTGCGCCAGAAATTTTGGGGTGAGCTGCGCTGGTTCACTGACATCATCGACACGCTGCGCGTGGAAGATACCCTCTATAAGAAGGAGATAAACGTATGACGCTCGGAACCGCCATTCTTCTGCTGGCGGTCGCAATCATTGGTATTGTACTGACCTGCAAATGTCTGCGTAATAAGCGGGCGCTGCGTATCATCTGTATTGTGCTGCTGTCACTGATTGTGTTGGCCCTCGCCGGATATGTCGGTTTGACTTTGATTCTTGTGGATGCGGTCAGAAACCAACCGCCTGCGTGACGGGGCGGAACCATAATAATTGAGAAGTGAAAAGCGAAAGTTCCTTTCAGGATACCTTCACTCTTTGCTTATGTGTTGCACACCCGAATTCGACAGCTAACAGTGATAAGTTTGAATTAGAGGCATCGGAAGTGCAGATTAAAATTACAGTCGGAGACATAGAGCTATATGCAATGCTGGAGAATACAGCAACAATACAGGCAATGTAAATGTTATATTTGAGATGTTGCTATAATCAGAGAATCAACCGGAAATTATAAGTGTGGAATATACGCAGGAAAATAATTTAGAGGTTAATCCTCAGAGACAAGTTCTATGCAGAATAGATGATTAGATTTTGCATGACCGGAGGTGTAAGTACGAAAAGATGGTTCTTATAATTGACAGTGATCCCAATGTTTTTTGTAAAATGAAATGTGCTTTGCAAAATAAAATGATTGGAGTTTATCATGCGGTTTCGGCAAATGAGGGAATTAAACTGCTTACTCAGCATAGTTTCTGTCTCGTAATCATGGATATCATTCAACCAGAAATAAATGGAATAGATCTTTTGAAGCTGATTCGTCAGATTAGGTCAATTCCAGTTCTTGTATTATCCTCAAAGCCAAAAGCGGCAGAGAGGATTGCTGTATTCAAAGCAGGTGCGCATGGCTATCTGGAAAAAACTTGTGATATGGAGGAATGTCTTGCACAGGCACATTCGCTAATAGAGTTATATATGCAATTACATACGATTGAGAGTTCATGTTATACATTAGCTTTCGGAGTAAATTTGATTATTGATTCTGTTAAACGTCAAGCCATTCTTAAAGGAAAACCGATGAATCTAACTCGAAAAGAGTTTGATCTATTGTTCTACTTGGCTCGTCATGCGGGCCAGGTATTGAGCCGAGAACAGATATACCGTGCTGTCTGGAAGGAGGACTCTGCTTATAATGTAGATGAATGTGTGAAAGCTCATATCAAATCTCTGCGCAGGAAACTCCTGCCATCTGGCAGGGAATATATTCAAAATGAATGGAGTGTTGGCTACTGCTTTTTTCCAGAGGATGACAAATAGCTGTAAAAACGGTTGATTTGTTGTCTTCTGTCGATATTCTTCCCTGTTTCTTCCCGAATAACACCCCGAAAAATTCCCGATTATCTTTTATACTGTTTCTAATGGCATAATTTTAGATTTGCCCGTCAAAAAAAACGGTACTACTGTCGGGCGATATTTGTATGCCAGAATATAGGCCCTTCAGACTCCGTTTTGAGTTTGGGGGTATTTTTATGCGTTGGTCTGCCTTTGCATCGCTGCTGATTTGTAGCAGCGACATTTAATCGGACTTCATAAAAAGAGGCAGGATGGTAGCCTGCTAAAAAAATCACATGTCAGTCTACAGCTCTTTATAACCTTGAAGGTGTACTGACAGAACATGTAAAACACGAAAGAAAAAAGAACGCCTACAGCGGCTATGCGCCGGAAGCAGACGTTCTTTTCTGTTTTAAAGTACCAGCTGCGAGATGCCGCAGTCCGCCACTTGTCCTTCGTTTTCGCCAATCAACGAAAATCAAGGAGGACAAGCCTATGGCAAAGCCATATAAAATTCCGGATTTTAAAAAGCTGTATCCGGAGGCCAGCGAGGAAGTCATCGCTGTGCTTAGAACCACGGAAAGAAAAATGCAGTATCAGGAGATTCTGGAGAGATTACGGGAACTGATGGAAAGAAATTAAAAAATTTTGCTTTTTTTGGTTCTCAAACATCTCACTCAACGTGGAAGTAAGTGAAGGGAGAAATTTTCTCTCCTCTGTTCTTTGAAAAATACCGCCTGCGGGTGGTCATATCCAGCAGTATGGATACGTTAGCTGTTCAGCCCGGAAGGGAAAGCACAGCGGAGGATGCGCCACGACCACCTGCAGACAGTCAGAGTGTCTGTCAAACAAGATAACATCAAAGGTGCAAAGCGGGAATCGTCCATCCCAAAGCGGCTTGTGGTAAGCCGCCTGCCATAATCCTGAACAGCCTATAATGATACTTCCGTCCAGTCACAGCCCCGGATAACCGGGAACAAGCAATGAGGGCGGCTTGGAGAGATCCTCGGAGGGGTGAGATGCCCATGACGGTTCCTGACCAGAACCGGTCCATGTATGCTGCCTACGGCGCAGACGTGTGTAAAAGTGATACGGATGTGTCCGGCTTCGGGGAGTAGTGTCGAATAGGAGCCAACGAGACGAAGAACAAGTAACATTTTTCATAATAGAAACTACAGTGGCAGCCCGCATACGGCTGGTCATTTGTTTTTATGCAGCCTGTGATTCAGGCTGCCGCTGTCCTTGTGTTATGAAAATACGCAGAAAGGAGAGAAACCACACATGAAGAACGGAATACAGAGGGGAGATATGTTCTATGCAGACCTGACTCCGGTAGTTGGAAGTGAGCAGGGCGGTGTCCGTCCTGTGGTGATTATCCAGAACGATGTCGGAAACCGCCACAGTCCCACTGTGATTGCGGCGGCGATTACCAGCCAGACAGAAAAGAGAAAGCTGCCCACCCATATCCGCTTGCCGGAAAACTGCCAGGGACTGCATCAGGATTCCACAGTTCTCCTGGAGCAGGTACGGACCATTGACCGTACACGTCTCAGAGAGTACATAGGGAAGTTGAATGCCTCCACCATGCAGTATGTGGACCATGCTATAGCAGTCAGCTTTGGACTGGATGGAATACTTGGAATGAGCGGTAGCCCGTCTCTGACCGAAAGGCCCATGGAGCAACAGGAGAAGAATCTATGTGGAAATGGAGCGGAAAGAGAAGGAACGAAGATAGAAACAGGGATGGAGACGACAGCAGAGAAACGAGCATGGATTTATTGCGCTATCGATGCCCCGGAAGATACACATGGCATTTTAAAGAAGCAGTTTAAACAATTGATTGATTATGGGGAACAGATGGGCTTTGAGATTGCGGGCAGCTCCAGTGACATTGGGGCAAAGCCGCTCTGGAAACGCCCTGGTTTTCAAAATTTTGTCCATGCAGTCAAACACGGCAAGGCGAATAGATTGCTGATTGCCAGCAGGAACAGTCTTTCCCGCTCTGCCATGCAGATAGCGCAGTTTCAGATTATGATAGAAAAATATGGACTGGAAGTATATTCCCCAGCGGAGGGAAGAATTTATTTTGATTGTGACTGACAGAGAAAAATGCACTGGAAGTAGGATTGCCTGGAAACAGGAGAAAGTGAGAATGATATGACGCAGGAAGATAGAAAAATAATTCGTGATATCCTGGACACGGAAAATGTGGGATACGCCTATATGTATCCGATGGATGGCGGGGGCCGGAAAGAATATATGCTTTCCTTGTCATCAGAGAATCTGGCAAATTTTATAGGGACATATGGCTTGGAATCAGAAAAGATAATCGTAACAGATATGTTTGATCGGTTAGTAGTAAATACGCAGATGTGGTTTCTGGATACTTGTCCTGATCAGCGGTTTTGTAGGGAATTGATTGCTTCACTGGCTCCGATTCAGATGGGAGAACAGGAAGCGGGGAATCCTCTTGCAGTCAGTAGGGAAATATCAGATGAATATTTCTGGGAAGAAGAACAGCTGGTAACAGCGGCAGAGCTGGCGATGCTTGCTGCAGTGGCTATTATAGAAGTTATGCGGTTTCAGACAGATTGAGGAGGAACAAGATTGGAAAAAGTATTAGTTGATAAGGCGCTTTTGAATGTAAAGGAAGTATGTGCTTACCTCGGAATCGGGGAAAGTAAGTCAAGGGAGCTGCTAACAAAGACCAATAATAATTTTACAGTCAGAATTGGCGGACGAGTATATGCAAATAAAGTACAGTTGGATAAATGGATTTTAAATAATAGCGGGAACAAAGTACAGAAAAAACAATATTTCCCCAGAAAGCAGAAAAAAGAACAGGAGCATGGAATGACTGGCGGTATGCGGATGATGATGTAAGACTGACATAGATGAAAGGGGAGAACAAAAGCGTGGGGAAAGATTTAAAAGGCAGAGAATTGGGAAAGGGGCTGTATCAGAGAAAGGATGGCCGCTACGAGGCGCGGGCGAAAATCAACGGAAATGATGTCAGTATTTACGGATTTAATCTGCGGGAATTAAAAAAAATTTTCAGGAGCTAAAGGAACAGGCTCAAAATGCTGTGGAATACAGGCGGAAAAATCTGACATTAAATGAATGGTTTGAGGAATGGTTCCGAACATACAAGCTGCCGGTCGTAAAAGAAACCAGCTTTTTCCCTATGAAGCGAAAGTTTTATAGTTCCTTTGGGGCGTCCCTCGGAGAAAGAACTGTGGCGAGTATTACGAACATTGATATACAGGGGGTCATCAATCGAATGAGTCAGGAAGGAAGGGCGACCTCATCTATGAGGGAAGCATTAGGAAGGATGCGTGAATGCATGGAATCAGCTAAAAACAATCAGATTATTTCATTAAATCCCTGTTTTGAAATCAATGTGCCGTGGGAAAACACTCAGGTGCGGCGCCGTTTTCTTTCCAGAGAGGAGCAGAATACATTTTTAGCAGCAATGGAGCACAATTGGTATAAAGAGATGTTTTACATCATGTTCTTGACAGGGATGAGGTTCGGAGAGGTTGGAGGCTTGATGTGGAAAGACATTGATTTTGAAAATAAATGTCTTCATATTAACCGTTCTCTATCCTGCCAATATGAGTATGGAGAGAAGATCCTTCGCCTGACAGCTCCTAAGACCCATAATTCTTATAGAAAAATTCCATTTTTTGGTGAAGCAGAGGAGATGTTCCAGAGCCAGAAGAATAAAGTGGATCTGCTGAAGAAGACGCTGGGACGGCGTTGGAGAGCAGCCGGAGAGTATGAGGATTTGGTGTTTGTAACCACCATGGGAAGTCCGGTGCTTCGGTACCATGCGGAGAAAGAAATAAAAAAGGTAATCAAGCAAATTAATGAACAAGAGGCTTTCGATTCGGTAAGAGAACAGCGAGAGCCTCATTATTTTGAAGATTTATATCCCCATGCAATCCGTCATACTTTCTGCAGCCGCTGCTTTGAGGCAGATATGCAGCCAAAGGTGGTTCAGAGCATTATGGGACACCAGCATTACAGTACAACGATTGATATTTATACTCATGTGACAGATGAAAAATATCAGGAGGAGATTGGAAAGTTTGGAAGAGCGATGGAGCAGGTCGGACAGGAGGTGGTGAAGGAGAGTGCTGGAATGATGCAGATGGGACAGTTATCATAGTGAAAAATATGTTATTCAACGTGAGTAATAACAGTGTATCAGCATTTTTAAAAGAATTGGTTGTATTTTGCAAATAAGTATTATACAATCCTGAGTTTAACACTTGTGAAAGTAAAAAATGGCTACAAGCCCAGTAATTATGCGGGCTGTAGCCATTCTCCTTTTAGAAACGATTTGTGCTATTTTTTTGTTTCTTCTGTTTTGGTACTTTTTATTATGCTTCGCATAGTTGATTTTGAGATAAATTCATAATCCGTATGAAAGCCAAATACCTTGTGTAAATCATCTGTCATATCGGTTCTTTTGTAGGAAGGAATATAGCCGCTTTCCTTTGACAGAAGGGTTACTTGCATGGAACGAAGAGTCCCCAGAATCTCGTTGCAGGTATAGGCGTTTCCGAGCTTTTTTTCGAGTAACCGGTATACAAGCAGGCTGATGTAACAGATCAGGAAATGTGCTTTAATGCGCTCATCCCTCCTGACATAGACAGGACGTGCTTCAAAATCCGTTTTCATGATTCGGAAGTTTTCTTCAATCTCCCAACGCTGCCTGTTGATTTTTAAGATTTCCCCAACATCTCCTTCAAGGTTTGTTATGACCGCATAAAATCCGTCATACATTTCTTCTTCAGAGATACGGTCTGAATCCAGGTCATATATATTCCTGCCTGCAACTTCGCCATCTTCTGTTATAGCAGTGGATTTTATAAAACGGGCCGGGTCATTCTGGTTTTTGCCACGTCTTTTTCTGCCCGGCTGTTCTATCATTTTTACAGCGCGTGCTATCTGTTGTCCGCGGATTCTTTTTTGGTATGCCTTGTATTTTGGAGAATACGTTACGATAACGATTTCATTCATGTCTCCATTTGCAACAGGCACTTCCTTGTAAAAGATGGTTTCGTAAATATCCGGGTCGGATTCATCCAGAGTGGATATGTCGATAAACTTATTGGAACCAAGCCTGCGAAACTGTTTTGGATTTAAGGCAATCTGCCGGTCTTCCCTGCGCATCTTCTTCAGAGATTGTGAGATGACATAAGAACGGTTTCCGAAGCTGTTAAATCTCCGGTTTGCCTTACTGCCAAGCCCGGCATCTGAGCAGAAGATAAACTCGCTGCATGCAAAGTCACGTATGATTTTTGTTTCTAAAGGTTTTAAGGTGGTCTGTTCATTCTGGTTTCCCGGGAACACATCAAAAGCAAGCGGGATACCATCTGCATCCATAAACAATCCCATTGTGACGATGGGATTTGGCCTGCTTTCTTTGCTTTTTCCATACTTTCTGAAATCATCATCCTGCTCGATTTCAAAGTAATAATTCGTACAGTCGTA
This sequence comes from uncultured Clostridium sp., assembly GCA_900540335.1. GTDB lineage: Bacteria > Bacillota > Clostridia > Lachnospirales > Lachnospiraceae > Brotaphodocola. The sequence continues at coordinate 9,773 of UQFC01000005.1, forward strand.
GTAAAGAACCTTCTTGTTTCTCGGATGAACAAAGTTTGAATTGAAGTATAACTCCTCCTGGATAAAGTCGGATTCTTCAGCCATAACGGAAAGTGCGCGGTAGAGGTTCTGCAGTTCATACTTGGGCGGTTCAAGCAGTGTCTGACAATAAGAGTAACTGCCCAGCTTGCTGGAAGGTGACAGAATTCTTGAAAAAATCTGGTCCGTAAGAATTGCGCTGAAATCATACGTGTATTTATGACGTTTGGAAATCTTGCGGCAAATGGAATCGATTTTTAATTCCGTACACAGTTTTTGAAGAAACAAATATCCAACCGGAAAGCAGCGTTCTTCATTTCTGGGAATATAAGCACTTTTGGATAGAGAAACAGAAACATTGCCTGTTTTAGCGTTGTATTCCATGGTGTCTTTTTCTGCCTCTGACCTTGCCCAGGCCATCATGGCATCATAATCTCCGGAAAACTGTTGTAAGAGATCGTTGAGTTTTCCGAGTTTTCTGTGGATTTTGGTCGCGGTTTTTCCGTTGCTTTTTCGGTAGGAACGTTTGATATAGACATCTTTGTTATCTGAATTACCAGTAAGTGAAATATAAATGGGAATCAACTCCTTTTGCGATATAATCTTATTATACCACAAAGCGCACAAAAGCGCACTAATAATCTTAAAAAATTTGACAAAAAAATAAGCCCTGATTGGCTTAAATAAAGGATTTCTGTAATGGGATGTTAAAAAGAAGTGTCAAACTCCCGTGTAGAAACCTTAACAGTATATCATATTTTTACAAAAAAGTCTTGCTATGCGCTTTTTCCTTGGTTATAATGAAAGACAGCTTATTTATGATTTTATCAGAAAATAAATTTCCCCTCAGGGGAATGGAAACAGCAGAAGAAAGGAATTCCACATGATAACATTAGAACGCACAAGCGTTATGAATCTGGAGAATGCCATTCGCGGTGCAAGAAATCCCATGAACAGCTGGGGGAGAATGGACAGCGGATACAACGAAAACGGAGATTATGTGCTGGGACCCAATGATCTGGATCTGGCAAAGCGCCTGAGAAAGGCGGGAACCGGCGATCACCGCAAGTATCTTCGTCAGGTTTTTGTTTCCGTTGATATTACGGCTCCTATGTACTGGTGGAAGGAGTATGACACCTACAAAGTGGCCACGGTTGCCAATTCAACCAGCACCATGCACAAGATTCACAGCCGTCCCTTTGAACTGGACGATTTCAGTCATGATCATATGACTCCGGAAACACTGGAATATATGAAAACAGTAGTAGAGCAGCTGGAGAAAATCCGTCTGAAATACATGGAGACAAAGGAAAAGGCTTACTGGTATGATATGATTCAGCTTCTTCCTTCCAGCTATAACCAGATGCGTACCTGTACGATGAATTATGAGAATCTGATTAATATGTATTATGCCCGCCGCAGCCATAAGCTGCAGGAATGGCATACCTTCTGTGACTGGATTCAGACTCTGCCTTATGCCAGAGAGCTGATTCTTGCAGAAGAGGAAGAAAGAATACCAGAAAGAAGTGATCCAATTTGATTTATATTGCAGCAGTAGACAGTCACTGGGCCATCGGACGGAATGGCCAGCTTCTTGTAACGATCCCGCAGGATCAGAAGCGGTTCCGTGATATGACTTTAGGCAAGGTGATTGTGATGGGCCGGAAGACCTTAGACACACTTCCAGGCGGTCAGCCTCTCTACGGCCGGAGAAATGTGATTCTCAGCCGGGATCCGGAGTACCGGGTGAAAGGCGCTGATGTCTGTCACAGTGTGGAGGAATGTCTGGAGCTTTTAAAGGACTGCAGTCCGGAGGATATTTATATTATCGGCGGGGAAAGCATTTACCGCCAGTTTCTGCCCTACTGCAGCCGGGCGGAAATTACCTGGATCGATTTTGCCTATTCCGCAGACGCGCATTTCCCGAATCTGGAGGAGTCCGGAGAATGGGAGATGACAGAGGAAAGCGATGAGCAGACGTATTTTGATCTTTGCTATACCTACCGCGTATATGAGAAGCAGGGAGCCGGGAAACGCTGAATGAAAAGAACCGAAAGAAACAGTTTCTTCGGAAAAAGAGAATCCTAGAACACATGATAAATTATTTTGCAGCAGATGCAGAACATGGGAGGATAAATATGTACAGAATTTTGAAAGCAGAACAGCTGGCTGATAAGATCTTTCTGATGGACGTGGAGGCACCGCGTGTTGCCAGAGCATGTCAGCCGGGAGAGTTCGTAATTGTCAAAATCGATGAGAAGGGAGAACGGATTCCCCTGACAATCTGTGATTACAACCGGGAACAGGGAACGGTTACCATTGTATTCCAGATTGTAGGCGCTTCTACTCTGAGAATGTCTGAGCTGAAGGCCGGAGACGCATTCCAGGATTTTGTAGGACCTCTGGGACAGCCTTCTGAGTTTGTCAAGGAGGATCTGGAGGAAGTAAAGAAGCGCAAATATCTGTTTGTGGCAGGCGGCGTGGGAACAGCGCCTGTATATCCTCAGGTAAAATGGATGAAGGAGCATGGCATTGAGGCAGACGTGATTGTCGGCGCCAAGACAAAGGATCTCCTGATTCTGGAGGATGAGATGCGTCAGGTGGCAGGAAATCTCTATGTTACCACAGATGACGGTTCCTATGAGAGAAAAGGTATGGTAACCAGCGTGATTGAGGATCTGGTAAAGAACCAGGGAAAACACTATGATGTCTGCGTTGCCATCGGACCGATGATTATGATGAAATTTGTCTGCAAGCTGACCAAGGAGCTGGAGCTTCCAACCATTGTCAGCATGAACCCTGTTATGGTAGACGGAACCGGTATGTGCGGAGCATGCCGTCTGACTGTAGGCGGAGAAGTGAAATTTGCCTGTGTAGACGGACCGGAATTTGACGGCCATCTGGTAAACTTTGATGAAGCTATGAAGCGCCAGCAGATGTATAAGACAGAAGAGGGCCGGGCAATGTTAAAGGCAATCGAGGGAGATACCCATCACGGCGGCTGCGGCCACTGCAACGATTAATGGCAGAACAGAGGAATCAGATCGGAGGATAAAATCATGGACGTCTTAAAGAAAGTTCCTGTAAGAGAACAGGATGCGAAGGTTCGCGCAACGAATTTTGAAGAAGTTTGCTATGGTTATAATAAAGAAGAGGCAATGGAAGAGGCTTCCCGCTGCCTGAAATGTAAAAATGCCAAGTGCATGGGCGGATGTCCTGTTTCCATCAATATTCCCGGATTTATCAAAGAAGTAGAAGCCGGCAATTTTGAAGAAGCAGCCAATATTATTGCAGAATCATCTGCTCTTCCTGCTGTCTGCGGACGTGTATGTCCTCAGGAAAGCCAGTGTGAAGGTCAGTGTATCCGCGGTATCAAGGGCGAGCCGATTTCTATCGGAAAGCTGGAGCGTTTTGTTGCAGACTGGTCCAGAGAGAACGGCTTTGTACCAAAGGTAACTGCTGAGAAAAACGGTCATAAGGTTGCTGTTGTAGGTTCCGGCCCTGCAGGTCTTACCTGTGCAGGCGATCTGGCAAAGATGGGTTACGAGGTAACGATTTTTGAAGCTCTTCACGAGCCGGGCGGCGTTCTGACCTATGGTATTCCGGAGTTCCGTCTGCCGAAGAATTCCGTTGTTCGCAGCGAGATTGAAAACGTGAAAAAGCTGGGTGTAACCATTGAGACAGACGTGATTATCGGAAAGTCCGTAACCATCGACGAGCTGATGGATGAGGAAGGCTTCGAGGCTGTTTTCATCGGTTCCGGAGCAGGTCTTCCGAAATTCATGGGAATTCCCGGAGAGAATGCCAACGGCGTATTTTCCGCCAATGAGTATCTGACCAGAAACAACCTGATGAAGGCATTCCGCGATGATTATGACACGCCGATCATGGAATCGAAGAAGGTAGTTGTAGTCGGCGGCGGAAACGTAGCGATGGATGCTGCAAGAACAGCGCTTCGTCTTGGCGCGGAGGTACATATTGTATACCGCCGCAGTGAGGCAGAGCTTCCGGCCCGTGTGGAGGAGGTTCATCATGCGAAAGAGGAAGGCGTTATTTTCAACCTTCTGACCAACCCTGTAGAGATTCTTACGGATGAAAATGACTGGGTAAAGGGAATGGTAGTCCGCAAGATGGAATTAGGTGAGCCGGATGCTTCCGGAAGAAGAAGACCGGTAGAAATCGAAGGCTCTGATTATGTGATGGAGGTAGATACCGTGATTATGTCACTGGGAACTTCTCCGAATCCGCTGATTTCCTCTACAACAGAAGGTCTGGAAATCAATAAGCGCAAATGTATTGTTGCAGAAGCAGAAAACGGCCAGACTTCCCGTCCGGGCGTATTCGCAGGCGGCGATGCAGTAACCGGAGCTGCTACGGTTATTCTTGCCATGGAGGCAGGAAAACACGGCGCGAAGGGAATCGACGAGTATCTGCGCAATAAAAATTAAAAGAAATCAAGGCGGGATATACCGCTGGAATCAGTAGGGTGCTGCAGGAAGAATGCAGCACCCGTCTTTTTCTGTATACAGAGACTATGATGTGACAGGAAAGCTTTAGAACATGCGGGAGAGGCGGTTCAGGAAAGCAAAGTCTCCGGTGACGGCAGAAAAAAGAGAAAATTTCAGACAGAAAACGGGAGAAGACAGAGAAGAAAGGATTATCAGCAGACATGAAAAAAGAATCCCATCACATTGATTTACTGAACGGACATATTTTTCCGTCTTTGACAGGACTTGCGCTGCCGATTATGGCAACCTCCCTGGTTCAGACCGCCTACAATCTGACGGATATGGCATGGATTGGACGGGTGGGAAGTCATGCGGTAACTGCAGTGGGAGCCGCCGGAATGTATACCTGGTTTTCCTCCGGAATTGTGATGCTGGCCAAAATGGGAGGACAGGTTAAGGTGGCACACAGTCTGGGAAAGCAGCAGAGAGAGGAGGCAAGGGCATATGGAAGAGGAGCCTTGCAGCTGACGGTGCTGCTTGCTCTGGCTTTTGCCCTGATTGCCAATCTGTATGCGGATTCCCTGATTGGCTTTTTCCGCCTGGAAAATGCAGGGACAGCACAGGCGGCAAAGATTTATCTCAGGATTACCTGCGGCCTGATTCTGTTTCCGTTTTTGAATCAGACACTGACAGGGTTGTTTACGGCGGTGGGCGACAGCAGGACTCCGTTTCTGGCAAACTGCATAGGGCTTGTTATGAATATGATCCTGGATCCGGTTCTTATTTTTGGAATAGGTCCCTTTCCGCGAATGGAGGCAGCAGGAGCTGCTGTGGCCACGGTTACGGCACAGATGACAGTTACCCTTGTTTTGACGATGAGAGCTTCCAGGGAGCCGGTGCTGCTGCATAAAATCGGTCTGTGGAAGAAGGTTCCCCGGGAAATTTTCGTCAGGATTCTGGCGGTGGGAACGCCGTCTGCTTTTCAGACAATGCTGTATTCCGGAATTTCCATGGTGCTGACCAGAATGATTGCCTCCTGGGGAGACGCAGCAGTGGCAGTTCAGAGGGTGGGCGGTCAGGTGGAATGTATTTCCTGGATGACCGCAGAGGGCTTTGGCTCGGCTATGAATGCCTTTACCGGGCAGAACTACGGGGCAAAGCAGTATGACCGGGTAAAGAAAAGCTATGGAATTGCGGTACTCTTCATTGGAATCTGGGGAATCATCACCTCCTGCATTCTTATTTTCGGCGCAGAGCCGATTTTCCGCCTGTTTATTCAGGAAGAGGAGATTCTTCCCATCGGAATTCATTATCTTGTGATTCTTGGACTGGGGCAGATGCCCATGTGTCAGGAGCTGGTAACAGGAGGCGCGCTTCAGGGAATGGGAAAAACCCTGTCCTGCTCTGTGATTACTATTATTTTGACGGCGGCAAGAATCCCGCTGGCGCTGCTCCTGGGAAGAACAGGACTGGGACTGGATGGCATCTGGTGGGCTTTGACGATTACCAGTGTAATGAAAGGAATTGTATTTGTTATTTACTATGTATGGATTCTGAGGAGACTTCCCCATGGGACGCAGGCGGAAGCTCATGCATAGAAAGGCAGAAAAAAGAAACCGCTATCTGGAAAAAGAAAATTTGCCGGAAAAGAAAGCATAAAAAGGAAGGATACAAAAGAAAAAGGAGAGAAGCCTATGGCAAAAGGAATGACGAAAGAAGAAAAGTACAGACAGATGATTGAAACGCCGGTAAACCGCCTGATTCCCAGACTGGCGGTTCCTACGATTATCAGTATGCTGGTGACATCGATTTACAATATGGCGGATACATTTTTTGTCAGTCAGATCAGCACCAGCGCATCCGGCGCCGTAGGCGTTATGTTTTCAGCCATGTCCATGATTCAGGCAATCGGTTTTACCCTGGGAATGGGAAGCGGAAATCATATTTCCCGCTCCCTGGGGAATCGGGATGAGGAGAGGGCAGGAGTGTTTGCAGCAACGGCTTTCTATACGGCTGCTATCATTGGCACTGCAATCCTGGTATTTGGAACTTTGTTTTCCCAGCAGCTGGTATTTTTTCTCGGGGCGACACAGACCATTGCTCCCTATGCTCAGGATTATGCAAGATATATCCTGATTGGAGCCCCTTTTATGATGACTTCCTTTGTTATGAATAATATTCTCCGCTCTCAGGGGAATGCTGTTTTTGCAATGGTGGGAATTACCGTCGGGGGAATTTTGAATATGATTCTGGATCCTCTTTTGATTTTCGGGCTGAATATGGGAATTTCAGGAGCAGCGATTGCCACTATGGTCAGCCAGATGATCAGCTTTGCCATCCTGCTTTATCAGTGCAATGCCCGGCCGGACTGCATTAAAATTCAGCTTTCCAAATTCCGTCCCTCCGGCAAGGTATACGGACAGATTCTTCATGCAGGACTTCCCTCCTTCTGCCGCCAGGGGCTGGCAAGTGCTGCAGCTGTGATTCTGAATTTTGCTGCAGGACCTTACGGAGACGCAGCCATTGCGGCCATGTCCATTGTGACCCGGTTTATGATGTTTATCAACTCCAGCCTTATTGGATTCGGGCAGGGCTTCCAGCCGGTATGCGGATTTAATTTTGGCGCAGAACGGTACGACCGGGTTCTGGAGGCTTTCTGGTTTTGCGTAAAGGTGGCTGTCATTATGCTGACTGTGTTTGGTGTTGTTTCTTTTGGAATCAGCCGTCCGATTATTACGGCCTTCCGCAGAGAAGATCTTCAGGTAATTGAAATCGGAACTCTGGCTCTTCGGCTTCAGCTTTTGACAATGCCGTTCCAGGCCTGGGTTATTATGGTGAATATGCTGACGCAGTCTATTGGATATGGATTCCGCGCATCCCTGGTAGCTATGGGACGCCAGGGGCTGTTTCTGATTCCGGCGCTTCTGATTCTTCCGAAGATGTTCGGCATCCTCGGTCTTCAGATGGCTCAGCCTATAGCGGATATGATGACCTTTGTTCTGGCAACGGTGATAGTATCCGGAATTCTGAAAGAACTGGGACAGATGCGGGAAAATCAGAATTGACAGGATAGTTTTTTACGAAAACAAAGATCCGGGGTATTTCCCGGCGGGATCGGTGAATACAGGAAGAAGAATACAGGAAGTTACAAAAAAACACAAAAAGGACTGGACTATTTTGCGTTTTTATGAGAAAATAAGATTAAGTATGGTGTGATAAAATTAACAATCCAGAGTGTTATGGACTGTTATAACGCGTACTTCAGGACATTACACAGTTGAAAGGAGTTTTAACATGATTTATTCACATGAAGTAGAAAAAATGTGCACCGTTGCGCAGGGCGTACATCATGGCGCCGCTCCGATTCCGGAGGAGGCAAAATGGGTACAGGCAAAGGAAGTGAAAGACATTTCCGGTCTGACACATGGTATCGGCTGGTGTGCTCCGCAGCAGGGCGCATGTAAGCTGACCCTGAACGTAAAAGAGGGTATCATCCAGGAGGCTCTGGTTGAGACCATCGGATGTTCCGGTATGACCCATTCCGCAGCCATGGCATCTGAGATTCTGCCGGGCAGAACGGTTCTGGAGGCTCTGAATACTGACCTGGTTTGTGACGCAATCAACACTGCAATGAGAGAGTTATTCCTGCAGATCGTATACGGAAGAACCCAGAGTGCATTCTCTGAGGATGGTCTTCCCATCGGTGCAGGTCTGGAGGATCTGGGAAAAGGTCTCCGTTCTCAGGTTGGTACCATGTATGGAACTCTGAAAAAAGGCCCGCGTTATCTGGAGATGGCAGAGGGTTATGTAACCGGTATCGCTCTGGATGCAGACGATCATATCATCGGTTATCAGTTCGTAAGCCTTGGTAAGATGACTGACTTTATCAAGAAGGGTGATGACCCGAATACTGCATGGGAGAAGGCAAAAGGTCAGTATGGCCGTGTAGCTGATGCTGTTAAGATCATCGACCCGAGACAGGAATAAAGAAAGCGGTAAACGAATTTTTTAAGGAGGATACTACATATCATGGCATTATTTGAATCATATGAGAGACGCATCAAACAGATTGATGCAGTATTAAACAGCTATGGCATTGCTTCTATCGAAGAAGCTGAGAAGATTACAAAAGACGCAGGTCTTGATGTATATAAGATGGTAGAAGGCATTCAGCCGATCTGCTTTGAGAATGCAAAATGGGCTTATACCGTTGGTGCTGCCATCGCAATCAAAAAGGGCTGCAGAAAAGCAGCTGACGCAGCAGCAGCTATCGGTGAGGGTCTGCAGGCTTTCTGTATCCCCGGTTCTGTAGCAGATACCCGTAAGGTAGGTCTGGGACATGGAAACCTGGGCAAGATGCTTCTGGAAGAGGAGACCGAGTGCTTCGCATTCCTGGCTGGCCACGAGTCCTTCGCAGCAGCTGAGGGTGCTATCGGTATCGCTGAGAAAGCAAACAAGGTTCGCCAGAAACCTCTGCGCGTTATCTTAAACGGTCTGGGCAAGGACGCTGCTCAGATTATTGCCCGTATCAACGGATTTACCTTCGTTGAGACCGAGTATGATCCTTACACCAACGAGGTTAAGGAAGTATCCCGCAAGTCCTATTCCGAGGGACTTCGTGCAAAAGTAAACTGCTACGGCGCTAACAGCGTTCCGGAAGGTGTTGCAATCATGTGGAAAGAGAACGTAGACGTTTCCATTACCGGTAACTCTACCAACCCGACCCGTTTCCAGCATCCGGTAGCAGGTACCTACAAGAAGGAGAGACTGGAAGCAGGCAAGAAGTACTTCTCCGTAGCTTCCGGCGGCGGTACCGGACGTACCCTGCATCCTGATAACATGGCAGCAGGTCCGGCTTCCTACGGTATGACTGATACTCTGGGCCGTATGCACTCTGATGCACAGTTTGCAGGTTCCTCTTCTGTTCCGGCTCACGTAGAGATGATGGGTCTGATTGGCGCAGGAAACAACCCCATGGTTGGTATGACTGTTGCAGTTGCAGTTTCCATTGAGGAAGCAGCTAAGGCTGGCAAGTTCTAAGAAAAGCGGAAAAACGTATATTGATACAGGTCAGGCAGAGCAGAAGAATGCTCTGCCTGATTTTCTTTAGTGAGAATGTACTAAGGTACATTCTTTTTATTGTGCAAAAACGCGAAAAACAATCATTGGCACGTAAGGAAAACGTAAGAAAAGCATAACAAAATACTAATAAAACGAAAGAAAACGTAATATAAACTGTTTATTTTGCTGGGGAATGGTGATATAATACCTTTTGTAGTTGTTGCAAAGATTCATTTTGTAGGGAAAGGAGAAGACATGAAGTTGAGACAGCAGAAACTATGTAAAATGTCAAGGGGGAGGGTGCGGCGTAAGGTTGCGTCAGCACTGGTATTGGCAATGAGTGCTACAACTGTATTTCCGGCGTTTGCAGGTCCGCCGCCGGAAGGATCTGACCGGTATTCCTGGTATATTCCCAGTGAAGACGGAGGTCTGTGGCAGGATGAGGAGGACGAGGACAGAGAGAGGATTGCAACTGATTCGGACGCAGAGTATGCAACCTGGTCAAACGCAGTTTTGACTGCCATGGAGTCCTTTAACAGTAAGGTTGAATTTGTAGATTCAGAAGGCAAAGTGCTGGAGGGAAACACACCGGACGAGCTTAGTGTTCCTCAGGACGAGAAGAATTTCCCGTATCTGAGCCAGCAGGCAGGACGTACCAGAGAAGATTATGGCTTTTCTGATACCTATGAGGAGCATGAATATTTCCTGAAGGGCAGTGCAAATATTTATGACATCAAAGATGGCAAGCTGGCAACTGCCAGCAATGCAGCGAAGGCAACCTCCAGCAACGCACAGGAGGAATACGTCGATCGAATTATAGTATTTAAGCCGAAGGATGCGGCAGATTTCAGCGGTGTGGTATTTGTAGATATTCTCAATGCCAGCAGCAAGACCGATATTGCCAGCCTGTGGCGCCAGAGCTACGATTACATCATGGAAAAGGGCGCTGCTTATGTAGGCGTTACCTCCAAGGATGTTACCGTAAAATCTTTAAAGACCTTTAACCAGGATCGATATGCAGCCTTGAAATGGGGAGATGACAATGGTATTTTCTGGGATATTTTAGGTCAGGTAGGTACTTTGCTGAAACAGGAAAACAGCCCGATTCTCTACGGTGAGGATTACAGCGGCGATGTAAATTCCTACCTGTTTGGCTCCTCTCAGTCCGGTTGGTATGTCAATACCTTTGCCAATAACTTTGGTCTGGCAAACTTTGTAGCAGAGGACGCAGCGGATTTGGAAACCTACGAGGATTATAAGGACTGCGTAGGAAGTGCAGATCACATTTTTGATGGGTATCTGAACTTTGTAGGCGGTATGATGGATACCTCTATTGCAAAGAAGCAGAGCTCAAAGACGAGAATGTTTATGCCGGTTAAGGCTACAGACGTTCCGTTTATCCTGATGGTGGGAGAAAATGACTACAATCCTGGTCCGGTTCGCCATGACAGCGATGCGCCGGATAACATGTACCGTCATTATGTAGTGGCAGGTGGCCCGCACTCAGATATTATTTTCCCGGCAGATCCGACAGATGAGCTGCAGATGCAGACAGGACGGGATACCAGAGAGTATGTAGACTTTAAGGGAGATCATACAGTAACAGATTTCAATATTACTGTATTTATCAATGCAGCTCTGGAAAATCTGGATAACTGGGCCCAGAATGGAGAGTCGGCTCCGTGTGGTCCGTATAAGGATGAGGTAGCAGGCTCTATGAATGGCATGGCATTTGCGCCGGAGAGAGATGAGTTTGGAAATATGAAATCCGGAATCATTTCTCCGCAGATTTCCGTACCAGTTGCTTCCTATTACGGCGGTGCCAACGGCGCTTTCAGTGATAAGAGCGGTTCTATGATTTATCTGGCTCAGGATCAGGTAGAAAGCCTTTACGGTGACAGAGATACTTACCTGGATCAGTATGCGGAAGCTCTTGATAATATGATCGAGAACGGATGGATTCTGGAATCTGACAGAGAAAAGATGATAGCTCTTGCAGAAAACGAGCCGTTCTTTGGTGAGACAGGACGTGATTCTGAGGCGATTGAGGCTTCTATGGAACGCGAGATCAAGCTGGAGACTGTGAACCAGAAGGAAGGCAAGGCCGGTGATGTAAAATATACCGAGACAGAATATCTGGCAAATGGTGAAGCCAATGTTTATACCCGTATGACAGAAAATACGGTTGTCCGGACACGTCATTCCCTGACTCCTTACAAGAACTATGTGAGAGTTGCAGTTCCGGAAAACTTTAATGGAAAGGTTGTTCTGGATCCGATTCTGGAAAAAGACGGAGAGCAGGATGTACAGGCTCTTATGAAGGAAGGCAAGGCATATGTAGGTATTGCAGCTTCCCTGGAAGCTGCGGAGAAACGCGGCGGAGAGTGGAGAAAAGCCATTAATGCAAAGGACAAGAAGGATGAGTTTGGCCTGGTATGGGATATCATCAGTCAGGCAGCAGCTTCTATCGGAAGTGAAAATGGACTTCTTGGCCAGCAGGGAACAGAAATTGAGCTGGGTCTTGACAGCGATGATAAGAATCTTGTATTTACCTACCAGAAGTATTTTGGAGCATACGAAAACTATCAGGTAACAGCGTATGCTGATGCAGAAGGCGGAAAGGAACTGGCAATGCATGGCGAAAAGGTAGATCCGTCTTCATACGGCGTTTGGTCCAGTACCTATCAGGAAAAAGCAAACGGAACCGGAGAACCGGTCATCGGTGCTACTGCGAAGAACATTCTGGAGGTAGATGGAAAGTACTTTAAGGATTCCAATGGAAACGGAAAGCTGGATGTCTACGAGGACTGGCGGGAGGATGCAGAAACAAGAGCCGCAGATCTGGTCAGCCAGATGACCGTAGATGACAAGATTGGTATGATGTTTAATAATTCCAGAGGCATGGGAATCAATTCCTCTGTAAAGGATAAGACAGGACTTCTGGATGAGACAGAAAAGATCAATGATACCAGTATCTTTGGAACAACCTCAACACTGGGAACCATTGATACCATTGAAAAGCTGGGACTGCGCCACTTTATCCTGCGCCAGAATCCGGAACCGGAGGATATGGCAAACTGGATCAACCAGATGAACTATGTGGCAGAGGGAACTTCCCTTGGTATTCCGGTACTGGTAACTTCCAACTCCAGAAATGAAAACGGTGATATGACCTTTGGTATGAATGACGCATCCGGCGTATTCTCTACCTGGCCCGGAACCATGGGGCTGGCAGCAGCGGCCAAGGGCGATATTGCAGCAGGAGGAGATGCATCTCTGATTTCCAGATTTGCAGAAATTGCAAGAAGTGAGTGGGATGCCAGCGGACTGAAAAAGGGATATATGTACATGGTAGATACCATGACGGATCCCAGATGGCAGAGAACCTATGGTACCTTTGGAGAGGATCCGGCATTTATTGCTGATGCAGCAGAGCGTCTGGTAGTTGGCTTCCAGGGAAGCAGTGAAGGCGTACAGACAGATGGTATTGCTCTGACGATTAAACATTTCCCGGGCGGCGGCGCAAGAGAAAACGGATTTGATCCCCACTATAAACAGGGTCAGTGGAACGTATATCAGACAGAAGACAGCCTTCAGAGATATCACCTGCCCGGATTTAAGGCAGCGGTTGACAACAATGTATCTTCAATCATGCCGTACTACGCAAAACCGGCTCCGGAAAAGAGCGAGCCGCAGTATGACAATAACGGCAAGGAACTGAACATGCAGCAGGTTGGATTTGCATTCAATAAAGAATTTATCCAGGGCTTACTGCGTGATCAGATGGGACATGACGGATATGTGAACAGTGACAGCGGCATCATCGGAAATATGGACTGGGGTGTAGAGGATCTGGATGTACCGGAGAAGTGCGGTTATGCAGTGAATGCAGGAACAGACATTATCGGTGATACCAATGACGTATGGTCCATGAAGGAAGCCTACGAGCGTTCTGAGGACGGAAGTAAGAGCGATTATTATGATACTCATGAGATTGCCTACGGATTTACAAGAGAAGAAGTAACAGTAAGCAATGAGGATCTGGATCTGGCCAACAAACGTCTTCTGAAAGAGATGTTTGAACTGGGACTGTTCGAGAATCCTTACCGGGATCCGGACAACGCCAAAGGAGTTGTTGACAATCCGGAAAACTGGGATGAGGCTTATGAGGTACATCAGAAATCAGTTGTTCTGTTAAAGAACAAGGATCAGGTTCTTCCGTTGACTGAGGACAAGCTGGAAGGAAAGAAAGTATATGTAGAGTATTTCTCTCAGAAAGAGAATCCGGCTCAGACGGAGGCTCTGAGAAAGAATCTGACAGAAAAGTACGGCATTCAGGTAACTGAGGATTATAATCAGGCTGATTATGCAATCCTGTTTGTAAATCCGAAGTCCGGAAATTATTTCTCTGCAACAGCAGGATATCTGGAGCTGGATATCTGTGACGGAAAGATTGTTCATGATGTAGATGAGCTGGGACGTCCGACAGCATCCACTCATGCGGAAACCACTTTGCAGAATGCAGGCAAGATTAAAGAAATTGCAGATGCAGTTCACGGCAATGGCGGTAAGGTAATCTCCAATGTAAACTTTACGCTGGCATGGATGTTAGGAAATGTAGAGCCTTATGCAGATGCACTTCTGGCCGGCTTTGATACCTATGCAGATGCTACAATGGATGTAATTGTAGGCGATTATAATCCGACCGGCAAGATGCCGATCACTCTTCCCAAGAATGATGAGGTTATCGCAGTGAACGCAGACGGCGTATGTATTTCCCCGAACGATGTTCCCGGATATCTGAAGGATCAGTATATGCCTGAGGAAATGAAGGACAGAAACGGAAAGGCTTATGCATACCGCGACAGTGAAAATAATTATTACGAACTGAATTACGGCCTCAGTTATGAGGAAAATGAAAAGCCGCACAAACCCAGCCGTCCCAACAGCAGCAACGCTGGCGGCGGAGGAAGTGCAGCGCCTGCCGGAAACAGCGGAGCAGTGACTGGAACCTGGAGTGTGAGAGAGGATGGTCAGTGGACCTTTAAGACCTCCGGTGGTGTGACACCGGCTTCCTGCTGGCAGTACATTAACTGGAACGGCACCAACAACTGGTATTATTTCAATGCAGACGGCTCTATGGCAGTTGGCTGGATTTCTCTGGATGGACAGTGGTATTATCTCCATGCAGAAAGTGACGGCACTCGCGGCCATATGTACACCGGATGGCATCAGATTGATGGAAAGTGGTACTATTTCCATAATGTATCAGACGGAACAAGAGGACGGATGCTGACAGATACCACGACACCTGACGGCTTTAAGGTAGGTCCTGATGGCGTATGGATTCCGTAAACAACAGAAGCTGTAATTGACAAACAAGAAAAAGAATGCAGCAAATCAAAAAGCAGCCCGGTCATCGAAGAAAGATGACCGGGCTGCTTTTCAATATGACAGAAGAGAAGATTAAACTTTCTGATATTTGGCAACATAAACCGGGAAAGCATCGTTGCCCTTTAATTCTTTGTATTCGGTAACAGTAACATTCTTGTCTGTGATAACGTATTCCAGACTTGCACCTGCTTCTACTGAGGTACCCTGCATCAGTACACAGTTGCGAACCTTGGCGCCCTTTGCAATCTTGACACCACGGAAGAGGATACTGTTTTCTACATCGCCTTCAATCACGCAGCCGTCAGCAGCCATAATATTCTTGGCTCTGGAGCCGTTGATATAGCGTGTCGGGTTGTCGTCGCGGATCTTGGTGTAGATGGGATCTCCGCTGTAGAACAGAGCATCTACATTCTTGTCATCCAGCATCTTCATGTTCTCTTCAAAGTAGCTCTTCATATCAGAGATACGGGCTACATAACCGTCAAAACGGAAAGCCTGAACATTCAGAGTCTTTAAGTTGGAAGCCAAAACATCACGTTCAAAATAGATCTGTCCCAGAACGTAGGCCTTGCCAACCAGATCAATGAGAAGCTGACGATCAATAATATAAATGTTCATGGAAAGATTCTGAACGCCGGTTTCCTTGGAATTGATCTGAATCTCAGATACACGTCCCTCATCCAGAGACAGGGTATAATACATATCCTTGCTGGTGTGAGGTGCATCCAGGATGCTGTCAGGAAGAGGCTGCTCTGTATAGGCAACCGTTACATC
This sequence comes from uncultured Clostridium sp., assembly GCA_900540335.1. GTDB lineage: Bacteria > Bacillota > Clostridia > Lachnospirales > Lachnospiraceae > Brotaphodocola. Next base: position 25,468 of record UQFC01000005.1, read on the forward strand.
AGCGCCGCTTGCCATATGAGCCTCGATCATGGCCTTGAAATCAAAGTTGACAGCCAGATTGGTGTCAGCCATGATAACATATTTTTCTTTCTGTTCTTTTAAGAAGTCCAGAATGCTGGCAAGAGCCTCAATACGGCCATTGTAAACAGAAACAGTTTTTTCTGCATAAGGCGGAACCATATTCAGACCGCCGTTTTTACGGGTCAGATCCCACTCACGTCCGGAACCAAGATGATCCATCAGAGAGTGATAGTTTTTGCGGACAATGACAGAAACGTTGTCGATTCCGCAGTTTACCATACTGGAGAGAATAAAATCTACCAGGCGGTAACGGCTGGCGAAAGGAATGGAAGCCATCAGGCGTTCTACAACCAGCTCGGGTACAAGAGAATCATAACTGTTTGGAAAAAGGATGCCCAGGGCATTTGCATTGGAATTTACCATTGTTCTTCACCGCCTTTTACATTATTATTGATCATTGCATTGGGGCCGATTTTAGCGCCTGCACCGATTTCAACACCGGAGCCGACTGTAGCAACGCCCTTTTCTCCGTCAGCAGGCATAGCGCCTACAACGGCATTTTCACCAATCATAACGTTTTCAGCAATGATGCAGTGTTTTACAACTGCGCCTGCCTTAATGGTTGTTCCGCTCATAATCACAGCGTCTTCTACCACAGCGCCTTCCTCGACTCTGACACCGGAGGAAAGGATGGAGTGTTTGACATTTCCGTCAATGCGGCAGCCGTCTGTGATTAAGGAATTCTCTACTACAGCGTCAGCGCTGATCTTGTGTCCGGTCATACCGCTGTTGCGGCTGTAGATCTTCCAGTCGGTGTCAAACAGGTTGATACCGCTGTGCTCCGGATCCAGCACTTCCATATTGGCTTCCCAAAGAGAGGGGATAGTTCCCACATCCTTCCAGTAGCCGTCAAAATGGTAGGCGTACATATTGCGTCCGTCTTTTAACAGATTGGGAATGATGTTGTTTCCAAAGTCATTTTCAGAGTTCGGATCAGCTTCATCCTCAATCAGGTACTTTCTCAGAATATCCCAGTTGAAAATGTAAATACCCATAGAGGCCAGGTTGGACTTGGGATTCTTGGGTTTTTCCTGGAATTCAGTAATCTTGTCATTCTCGTCAGCAACCATTAGGCCGAAGCGGGATGCCTCCTCCCACGGAACCTCCATAACAGCAACGGAGAACTCTGCGTTTTTCTCTTTGTGGAAGCGGAGAAAATCACTGTAGTCCTGTTTGCAGATCTGGTCGCCGGAAAGAATAATGACATATTCCGGATTGTACCGCTCAATGAAAGAAATGTTCTGATAAATTGCGTTTGCAGTACCTTTATACCAGTCAGAGCCGGATGCCTTCTGATAAGGCGGAAGTACATGAACACCGCCGTAAAGACGATCCAGATCCCAGGGCTGTCCATTTCCAATATATTCGTTTAATACGAGCGGCTGATACTGGGTCAGAATACCTACGGTATCAATGCCGGAATTCACACAGTTTGAAAGTGGAAAGTCAATAATGCGGTATTTGCCGCCAAAAGGAACTGCAGGTTTTGCAAGCTTCTGGGTCAGGGCATATAATCGGGAACCCTGGCCGCCGGCAAGAAGCATAGCAATCATTTCTTTTGCCATAATAAAAAATCCCCCTATTAATATTTAAAACTCATGTATAAATTGTAACATAAAAGAGGGAAGATCGACAGTCTTTTTGTAAAAAAACTTTTATAAAAAACCAGATGGTTTTTCTCTGTTTTGACTAATTTTTGGAAAATCGAGGTAAAAAACATAGAAAATATAGGAAAGATGGTAAAAAAGGGAGGAGCCGGCGGCATTTGAAACCGCCGGCGATTATGAAAAAAATTATCTAACTGTAATCAGCAATGCAGCAATGCGTTATCTGATGGTATAAAGTATAGTGAAAAAATATGAAAGAAGTTTAGCAAAACTGTGGAATGTTTGTAACGGTTTTGTGAATAAGAAATGAACAAAAAAGGCCGCTGCAGATGTGCAGTGACCTATTTTTTCTTCCTGTTCTTTTTGTTCCTGCGGATAGAAAGCAGCTCCTCAAGGGCTTCCCGGTGTCTGGGAGAAGCAGCGGATCAGAAAGACGGAAGCAATCAGCTGTTATAGTGGTAGCTGTCGAGAAGCTGATTTTTCATATGCCACAGCTCGTTTGACAGATCCACGTGAACCCGGTGCGGGAATTCCAGACGAAGGGACTCCTCCCAAAGGGTAGCCATCTCCTGTTTGCAGTATTTCTGAATGTCCATAACCTCAGGAGAATCGTAAACCCGTTTTCCTTTCTGGAAGACAGGGATCATCAGCTCTCTCATGGTATAGCTGCCCGGCGCCAGGTGAGTCTTTTTCCAGGTTTCAATGGGATCAAACAGCAGCAGGGAGCGGGCAGGATCGTATACTTCATCAACCAGGCAGATGAGATCGGCAATAATCTTTCCGTTTTCCTTGTCGTAAATCCGGCGGATGGTTTTATTTCCGGGATTGGTGATCTTCTCCGCATTTTCTGACAGTTTGATTTTCGGAATAAACTTTCCGGTATTTTTATCGAGAATGGCAGCCAGCTTGTACACGCCGCCGAAGGAGGGGCAGTCCTTGGAGGTGATCAGGTTGGTGCCCACACCCCAGGAGTTAATGGCAGCTCCCTGCATTTTCAGGGAATTGATCAGGGTTTCATCCAAATCATTGGAGGCGGAAATGACAGCATCCGGGAAACCTGCCTCGTCCAGCATCTTCTTTGCCTGTTTGGACAGGTAAGCCAGATCGCCGCTGTCCAGGCGGATTCCGTAGAAGGTCAGAGGAATGCCTGCTTCCCGCATTTCCTTAAATACCTGAATGGCATGGGGAACGCCGGAATTCAGGGTGTCATAGGTGTCTACCAGAAGAATGCAGGCTGTGGGATACAGCTTTGCATAGGTACGGAAGGCAGTCAGCTCGTCCGGAAAACTCATAATCCAGCTGTGGGCATGGGTTCCCTTCACCGGCACATGGAACATTTTTCCGCAGAGAACATTGGAGGTGCCGATACATCCGGCAATCATGGCAGCTCTGGCGCCGTAAATGCCTGCGTCAGGACCCTGGGCGCGGCGAAGGCCGAACTCCATTACCCCGTCCCCCTTGGCTGCATATACCACCCGTGACGCCTTGGTGGCAATCAGAGACTGGTGGTTGATAATATTAAGAAGAGCGGTCTCAATCAGCTGAGCCTCCATAATCGGTGCAATGACTTTGATAAGGGGCTCTCTGGGAAATACAACCGTTCCCTCCGGAATGGCATAAATGTCGCCGGAAAAATGGAAATTCTTCAGATATTCCAGAAAATCCTCTTCAAACAGTCCGGTGCTGCGAAGATAGTCAATATCATCCTCCTCGAAATGCAGATTTTCGATATATTCGATGACCTGCTGAAGACCGGCGCAGATAGAATAGCCGCTGCCTACAGGATTGCTGCGGTAAAATGCATCAAAAATAACGGTTTCATTGGCGTCCTTTTCTTTAAAATACCCCTGCATCATCGTCAGCTCATAGAGGTCGGTCAGCAGAGTAAGATTACGTTCACTCATAGGTATTCTCCTTCTCCCGGATGTCCGCTTTCTATAGAAGAAACATCCGATTTCGTGGGTGTAAAAAACAGGTAAAATGCTTTTTTGCAGTATACCACCAAAGGCAAAAAAAGACAATGTGATTGATAAATAAATAACAAACAAGGGAAACCTTGACAATATCCGGGGGTGATCATATAATAGAGCAGAGTATTCATAAAGAAAAAACGCAGATGGAGACAGTAGCGCCGACAGGAAAGCAAAAGCGATTCGGGGATGGTGAGAGCCCGAAGCCAGTACATCGGCAGTCGAAAATCACTCCTGAGTTGCAGGCTGAACAGACAGTAGGCCGTGCCGGATTTCCACCGTTACAGGGAACTCATATAATTGTATGCAGTATAGGTGGTAGATAGAGACATTGAAGGCTTTTTTCCTGTTGCAGGAAAAAGGCCTTTTTCTTTCAGCGGATAATCCTTTCAGCGGGATTTTATGTTATTTGCAGCTGCCACTGGACTTCACGCAGAATAAGAATGGAGGATGAAGAAAGCCATGTACGAGAAAGTACCTACAAATCTTAATTTTGTAGAGCGTGAAAAGAAAATTGAAAAATTCTGGAATGACAATCAGATTTTCCAGAAAAGTATGGACTCCAGAAAAGAGGGTCCGACCTATACGTTCTATGACGGACCGCCTACCGCAAACGGTAAGCCTCATATCGGTCATGTTCTTACGCGTGTTATCAAGGACATGATTCCCCGTTACCGCACCATGAAGGGCTATATGGTTCCCCGTAAAGCAGGCTGGGATACCCACGGTCTTCCGGTTGAGCTGGAAGTGGAGAAGATGCTGGGTCTGGACGGCAAGGAGCAGATTGAGCAGTATGGTCTTGAGCCGTTTATCGGACACTGTAAGGAAAGCGTGTGGAAGTATAAAGGCATGTGGGAGAAGTTTTCCGGAACCGTTGGTTTCTGGGCAGATATGGACAATCCCTATGTTACCTACCACAACAGCTTTATTGAGTCTGAATGGTGGGCTCTGAAGCAGATCTGGGAGAAAGGACTGCTTTACAAGGGCTTTAAGATTGTTCCCTACTGTCCGCGGTGCGGAACTCCTCTGTCATCCCACGAGGTGGCTCAGGGCTATAAGGATGTAAAAGAGCGTTCTGCAATTGCCCGTTTCCGGGTAAAGGGTGAGGATGCCAGCATTCTGGCCTGGACAACAACTCCGTGGACTCTGCCGTCTAACGTGGCTCTCTGCGTGAATCCGGATGAGGAGTATGTAAAGGTTAAGATGAAAGAGGACGGACAGGTATATTACCTGGCTGCCGCTCTGTGTGATACCGTTCTGGGAGAGGATTCCTACGAGGTTCTGGAGCGCTACAAGGGAACCGATCTGGAATACAAGGAGTACGAGCCTCTGTATCAGTGTGCTGCAGATGCTGCAGAAAAACAGCATAAAAAAGCTCATTATGTGGTATGTGACAGCTACGTTACCCTGACAGACGGTACCGGCGTTGTTCATATTGCTCCTGCATTCGGTGAGGACGACTCCAAGGTCGGCAGAAAATACGATCTTCCTTTTGTACAGATGGTAGATCCCAAGGGCGAGATGACAAAGGAAACTCCGTGGCCGGGCGTATTTGTCAAGAAGGCAGATCCGATGGTATTAAAGGATCTGGACGAGAGAGGACTGTTATTTGCAGCTCCCAATTTTGAGCACAGCTATCCTCACTGCTGGCGCTGCGATACTCCGCTGATTTATTATGCGCGGGAGTCCTGGTTTATTAAGATGACAGCGGTGAAGGAGGATCTGATCCGCAACAACAATACCATTAACTGGATTCCGGAGAGCATCGGCAAGGGCCGTTTCGGCGACTGGCTGGAGAATGTTCAGGACTGGGGCATCAGCCGGAACCGTTACTGGGGAACTCCTCTGAATATCTGGGAGTGTGAGTGCGGTCATCAGCATTCCATCGGAAGTATTGAGGAATTAAAATCCATGTCCGACAACTGTCCGGAGGATATTGAGCTTCACCGTCCATTTATTGACGCAGTGACTATCCGCTGTCCGAAATGCGGAAAGCAGATGAAGCGAGTTCCGGAGGTTATTGACTGCTGGTTTGACTCCGGTGCAATGCCGTTTGCACAGCATCATTATCCCTTTGAAAATAAGGAGCTGTTTGAGCAGCAGTTCCCGGCAGATTTTATTTCCGAGGCAGTGGATCAGACAAGAGGCTGGTTCTACTCTCTGCTGGCAATTTCCACCCTGATTTTCAACAAGGCTCCTTACCGGAATGTTATTGTTCTGGGCCATGTACAGGATGAAAACGGACAGAAGATGAGTAAGTCCAAGGGAAATGCCGTAGATCCGTTTGAGGCTCTGGAAACCTACGGAGCAGACGCTATCCGCTGGTATTTCTACATCAACAGCGCTCCATGGCTGCCCAACCGTTTCCATGGCAAAGCAGTGCAGGAGGGACAGAGAAAGTTCATGGGAACTCTGTGGAACACCTATGCATTCTTTGTACTGTATGCGAACATTGACAATTTTGACGCAACCAAGTATACCCTGGATTACGAAAAACTTCCGGTTATGGATAAGTGGCTGCTGTCCAAGATGAATTCCATGATCCGCGATGTGGATGACAATCTGAACAATTACCGGATTCCGGAGGCTGCAAGAGTGCTGCAGGAGTTTGTGGATGACATGAGCAACTGGTATGTAAGACGCAGCAGAGAACGTTTCTGGGCAAAGGGCATGGAGCAGGATAAGATCAATGCCTACATGACTCTGTATACGGCTCTGGTGAATGTGGCAAAGGCCGCTTCTCCCATGATTCCGTTTATGACAGAGGATATTTATCAGAATCTGGTTCGCAGCATTGACAAAAACGCACCGGAAAGCATTCATCTGTGCGACTTCCCGTCTGTGGACGAAATGCATATTGACAAGCAGCTGGAAGCAGATATGGATGAGGTTCTGAAGGTTGTTGTTCTGGGACGTGCTGCCAGAAATACCGCAAACATCAAAAACCGTCAGCCTATCGGAAAAATGTATGTAAAAGCGGATCACGAGCTGTCTGATTTCTATGTAGAGATTATTGAGGATGAGCTGAATGTGAAGTCTGTGGAATTTGTAGAGGATGTAAGAAACTTTACCTCCTACAGCTTCAAACCGCAGTTAAAGACCGTAGGTCCCAAATACGGAAAACAGCTGGGCAATATCCGCAAGGCACTGGCAGAAATCGACGGCAATGCGGCAATGGATACCTTAAAGGCAGAGGGCGCTCTGAAATTCGATTTCGGTGCAGAGCTGGTAGTGCTGACAGAAGAGGATCTTCTGATTGATATGGCACAGACAGAAGGCTATGTATCAGAAAGCGACAATACCGTGACCGTTGCCCTTGATACAAGACTGACTCCGGAGCTTCTGGAGGAGGGCTTTGTAAGAGAGCTGGTAAGTAAAATTCAGACCATGCGTAAGGAAGCCGGATTTGAGGTTATGGATCATATTTGCGTATATCAGCAGAATAATGATAAGATCGCAGACATCTTAACCAGATATGCAGATACCATCCGCAGTGAAGTATTGGCAGATGATATTCGTGTCGGCGAAATGGGCGGATATACAAAAGAATGGAACATCAACGGGGAAACCGGAATTCTGGGTGTAGAAAAAATTGCAGCAAACTAAGCTGCAGCAGAGCAGGAGGAAGAGTAGAAGTATGATAAGCAGTGTAAATAAGGGATTTGACAAAGAAACATTTAAAAAGAATGTCATTTATAACGTAAAGAGCCAGTTCAGAAAAACCATTGATCAGGCAACTCCCAATCAGGTATTTCAGGCTGTGGCTTACGCAGTGAAGGATATTATTATTGATGAGTGGATTGCAACACATAAAGAGTATGAAAAGCAGGATGTGAAAACCCTGTACTACCTGTCCATGGAATTTTTAATGGGCCGGGCTCTGGGCAACAACATTATCAATATTATGGCAAAGGATGAGATTAAGCAGGCTCTCGATGAGCTGGGCTTTGATCTGAATCTGATTGAGGATCAGGAACCGGACGCAGCTCTTGGAAACGGCGGTCTGGGCCGTCTGGCAGCATGCTTCCTGGATTCTCTTGCAACCCTGGGATATCCTGCATACGGCTGCGGAATCCGTTACCGCTATGGTATGTTCAAGCAGAAAATCGAGAACGGATACCAGGTTGAGGTTCCGGATGAGTGGTTAAAGGACGGAAACCCCTTTGAGGTACGCCGCGCTGAGTATGCGACTGAAGTTAAATTCGGCGGATATGTAAGAACAATCTGGGAAAACGGCAGAGAAAAATTTGTTCAGGAGGGATATCAGTCTGTTATGGCAGTTCCCTATGACCTTCCGGTTGTAGGCTACGGCAATAATGTAGTAAATACCCTTCGGATCTGGGATGCTCAGCCGGTAAATACCTTCCGTCTGGATGCATTCGACCGCGGAGATTATCAGAAGGCAGTTGAAGAGGAAAACCTGGCTAAGAATATCTGCGAGGTTCTTTATCCGAATGATAACCACATTGCCGGTAAGGAGTTGCGTCTGCGTCAGCAGTATTTCTTCATTTCTGCCAGCGTGCAGAGAGCTGTGCTGAAGTACATGGAGAATCACGATGATGTACGCAAGTTCTACGAGAAGAATGTATTCCAGTTAAACGATACCCATCCGACTGTGGCAGTAGCAGAGCTGATGCGTATTCTTCTGGATGATTACGGTCTTACCTGGGAAGAGGCCTGGGATGTTACCACCAAGACCTGTGCCTACACAAACCATACCATTATGGCAGAGGCTCTGGAAAAATGGCCGATTGAGCTGTTTTCCAGACTGCTTCCCCGTATTTATCAGATTGTGGAGGAGATCAACCGCCGCTTTGTGATTCAGATTCAGCAGGCATATCCGGGACGTCAGGATAAGATTGCCAAAATGGCAGTGATTTATGACGGCCAGGTTCGTATGGCACATATGGCCATTGCCGGAAGCTTTTCTGTAAACGGTGTGGCACAGCTTCATACAGAAATTCTGAAGCATCAGGAGCTGAAGGATTTTTATGAAATGATGCCGGAGAAGTTCAACAACAAGACCAACGGCATTACCCAGAGAAGATTCCTGCTGCACGGCAATCCGCTTCTGGCTGACTGGGTAACCAGTAAAGTAGGCAATGAGTGGATTACCAATCTGTCTGCCATTAACAAGCTGAAGCTTTATGCAGAGGATGAGAAGTGCCAGCATGAGTTTATGAACATCAAATACCAGAACAAGATTCGTCTGGCAAAATATATCAAAGAACACAACGGCATTGATGTGGATCCCCGTTCTATCTTTGATGTACAGGTAAAACGTCTCCATGAGTATAAGAGACAGCTGATGAATATCCTTCATGTTATGTATCTGTATAACCAGCTGAAGGATAACCCCAACATGGATATGGTTCCCAGAACCTTTATCTTTGGCGCAAAGGCAGCGGCAGGCTATAAGCGTGCAAAACTGACCATTAAGCTGATTAACTCTGTGGCAGATGTTATCAACAACGACAAGTCCATTAACGGAAAACTCAAAGTTGTATTTATCGAGGATTACCGGGTTTCAAACGCAGAGATTATCTTTGCGGCAGCAGATGTCAGCGAGCAGATTTCCACTGCAAGTAAAGAGGCATCCGGTACCGGAAACATGAAATTCATGTTAAACGGCGCTCTGACTATTGGAACCATGGATGGAGCAAACGTGGAGATTGTGGAAGAAGTCGGACAGGAGAATGCCTTTATTTTCGGTACCTCTTCTGATGACATTATCCGTATGGAGCATGATCGCAGCTACAATCCCATGGAGATCTTCAATAATGATCAGGATATCCGCCGCGTGCTGATGCAGCTGATCAATGGTTACTATTCTCCGCAGAATCCGGAGATGTTCCGTGATATTTACGATTCTCTGCTGAATACCCGCAGCAGTGACCGGGCAGATACTTACTTTATTCTGAAGGATTTCCGTATGTACGCAGAAGCCCAGAAAAAGGTAGATGCAGCATACAGAGATGAAAAATGGTGGGCTAAGGCAGCAATTCTGAATACCGCATGCAGCGGAAAGTTCAGCTCTGACCGTACCATTGAGGAGTATGTAAAGGATATCTGGCATCTGGAAAAGGTTCAGGTAGAACTGTAAGATTCAGGTTTCAAAGCACAGCGGTTTTCGGATGACTTATCCGGAAAAACCTGCAGAAACCGGTTATTTTAAGGAATAAAGAGAAAATCCCTCCATAGACTGATAATAGTCGGGAGGGATTTTTTTATGAAAAAATGGATGCTTGGAGGGATTTTCATGCTGCTGCTGCCCTGGCTGCTGGCTCTGGCATGTATGACCGGAACGGGACAGGCTGTGTGGGGAAGCGAGGAGCGTATGGAGGAAGAGGAGGATTTACGGCCTTCACCGGACGGTGAGGAAGACAATGAGAAGGAAGCAGAAACAGAGGAGGCAAAGGCCAGTGCAGCCGGTATATCACGGCGGATTCTGATAGAGCGGGATGGGATTTCGACCTATATGAATCTGGAGGATTATCTTCCGGGAGTAGTGGTATGTCAGATTCCGGAGGAGTATGAGCGGGAGGCATTAAAATGTCAGACAGTGATTGCCAGAACTTATATCTGCCGTCTGATGGATGGAAGGCAGGAGATTTCAGAAGAAGAGCTGGATCTGGATTATCTCGGGCAGATTAATGAAAAGGAAAACAGGTTCCTGACAATAGGAGAAAAGGAACGGCTGGCAGAACGTCTGATTCAGTGCAAAAAGGCAGCAGAGGAAACGAAAGGAGTAGTTATGCGCTGGGGGGAGCAGTATGTACTTCCTCTTTTTCACAGAATCAGCTCAGGACGAACGAGAAACGGAGCCGCAGAGTATCCCTATCTTGTTTCTGCAGAAAGCAGGAGAGATGTGGAGGCAGAAAATTATCAGCAGGTATTTTCCTGGAGCAGAGAAGAATTTGCGCAGAAAATCAGTGAGATTCCAGGGGCGGCGCCTGTGGGGGCAGAGCAGGTGCCGGAACAGATTCAGACGGTTGAAAAGGATGAGGCCGGATATCTGATAGAAATGAAAATCGGATCCGGAATTTATAAGGGAGAGGAAATCCAGTATGCGCTGGGACTTCCTTCTTCCTGTTTCTATTTTAACGGCACAGAAGGCGGAATTCAGGCAGTGGTGAGGGGAATCGGACATGGATACGGCCTGAGTCAGGCAGGAGCGGATTATATGGCGGCTGAAGGATGGGATTATCAGGATATCCTGCATTATTATTATAAAAATATTTCTCTGGTGACTGAATAAGTGAGAGCACTTTGGTAAAAATAGTACCGAGGTGATAAACGGTGAAAGAGAAATGGAATCAAATGTTCAAGGACAAATTATTCCTTGTCATGTTGGTGCTTGGCCTGCTGACTATCGTAGCCGCAGCAGGCGTTGTTACAACTCAGAGAGGAAACGGTCAGGAGCAGAATCCCTATGTGGATATGCAGGAGCAGGGGGATTTCATCGCCCGGCAGCCAGAGGGACAGATACAGGAGGCAAAGCTTCCTGAAACAGCTCCGTCTCCGGAAGAGAAGACCGAAATTACGGCAGAGCAGCTGGCAGAAAACAACCTGGATACTGTGACAGCGGAAAAAACAAAAGAGGAGGCCGGGAGACCGGAGGAAGAAAAGGTGCAGGAGGCTGGAGCCGGATCGGGAAATGTGGAAGCCCTGGCGCTGAATTTTTCAGATACCAGCAGACTGTCCTGGCCGGTGAGAGGCAATGTGGTGCTGAATTACAGCATGGATTCCACAATTTATTTTCCGACTCTGGATCAGTACAAATGCAATCCGGGTCTGGTCATTCAGGGAGATATCAGTGAGCCGGTTTATGCGCCTGCCAATGCCCGTGTAGTTTCTGTGGGAAATAACGAAGAAATCGGGACCTATCTGACGCTGGATCTGGGAAATGAGTATTCGGTGATTTGCGGTCAGCTGAAGGAAGTGACTGCAGTTGAGGGCGAATATCTGGAAAAGGGACAGCTCATGGGATATGTGGCAGAGCCAACCAAATATTATACGGTGGAAGGAAGCAATCTCTATCTGGAGATGCTTCATAAAGACAGCTCTGTAGATCCTCTGGATTATCTGGAATAGACGAGAACCGGGAAAAGCTCTGCTTCCAGCTTTTTCCGGTTTTTTCTTACCAGTCTCTGTATGATATTAAAGGAATTTGTATTTTCATACAGGAAAAACAGATGATGTGAATATTTATTCTATTTTAAGAATTTGTTCACAGTATGTTCTGAATCCCGTGTTATAATAAATAAAAATCAAATATAAGGAGCGTGAAAAAACTCATTATGAACATATTGTTTTTTATAACTCCCAAAAGTGAAATTGCATACATATATGAAGATGATTCTATCCGGCAGGCCTTGGAAAAAATGGAATATCATAAATTTTCTGCAGTTCCGCTGCTGACCAGGGACGGAAGGTATGTAGGAACGATTACAGAAGGAGATATGCTCTGGGGGATTAAGAATCAATATAATCTGAATCTGAAAGAAGCAGAAGGAATTTCAGTAAGCACACTGAAACGGAGAATGGACTATCTTCCTGTTTTTGTAAAGTCCAATATGGAGGATATGATTGATCGGGCGCTGAATCAGAATTTTGTTCCGGTTGTAGATGATCGGAAAATGTTTATCGGAATTATTACAAGAAAAGATATTATCAAATACTATTATGGGAAGGGAAAGGCAGGAGAGAAGGTTCCGTCTTCTTTCATTGTGACACCGGACGGCAAAAAAGAAGAAAAAATAGAACAGCTGTGAGTACAGTCTGTTAGCGGACACAGGGGCAGGAAAAAGGGACAAAGATGGATGTGAAGCCATCTTTGTCCCTGAATTATTTATTGGGCGTTATTGCAGCCGCAGGAAGAATTGGCGGAATCAAACGTATCGGGAATGTGGAAGGGGGCAATGCCGATATCATTTTCTACGGCTGACTGGAAGCCGTCCCGGTAACCAACGTGGTTTCCATCCCGAAAACCGCTCCGGTAACCGGACTGATAGGCCTGACGGTTATTTCCGGAGCTGCCGGAGCCGCAGCCATTGCCGCAGTCACAACCGCATCCGTTATTGGAAGGATTGCTGCCGCATCCGCAGTTACAGTTGTTGTGACTGGAAGAGGAGCCGCACCCGCAGCCGCAGTTGTTATGACAGCCGCATCTTCCGCAGCCCCAATTGGAAGTATAAAAACAGTTTCTAAAGCAATTACATAAATTACATCTGCACATATTGAAAATCTCCTTGTTTTGTGATGATAGTATATGATATGTGGACAGGGAGACAGGGGTGACAGCCTGTTTCTTTTCTTATCTGATAAGGAAAGCATGCTCTGTGAAAGAAAACGGTCTGAGGATTTTCACCAGCGGGAAATCCGATTCATATGATATTATCAGAATCTTCCGAAAGGAGAAATGCTTGCTTATGGATTGCAGCAATCATCAGCAGAATGCCTGTACCAGCCGTCCGCAGATATCACCGTGTATGAGCGCGGGCTGTGGCTGCGGAGGCAAACCAATTCGTCCGACAAACCCGATTCAGCCGGTTATACCCAATCAGGGACAGGGAATCAAACCGTCTCAGGACGGATGCATGTGTCAAAACAGAAAGCCTGTTCAGCATACCATGCCGGGCCAGAATCCTATGCCGTGTCAGAGCAGTATGCCGTGTCAGGGCAGTGCACCGTGTCAGGGCAGTGCGCCGTGTCAGGGCAGTGTGCCATGTCAGGGCAGTGTGCCATGTCAGGGCAGTGCATCGTGTCAGGGCAGCGTACCATGTCAGAACACCGGAGCGGGAATTTATCCCCCCGGTATGCGGCCGACAGGAGGCGGTTTTCTTTCTGAAATGCCCTTGGCAATGGCTTATGCTCCCATGCAGAGATGGACACAGACATATACCCTTAGCCAGGGGCTGGAGAGAGGTACGATTTTTCCTGATTTAGATTTACCGTTTATGATGGGGAGGTGCCGGTGATGATGTGCGGATGCAAAAATCAATTAATGAAGAACGTTTACGAAACAGGCTTTGCCCTGGATGAAATTCTTCTTTATCTGGATACCCATCCAACAGATCAGGAGGCTATGAATTACTATCATTATGTGAAACAGTTAAATAAAGAGGCTGTTTGTGCTTATGAGCAGGCGTATGGCCCTCTGATGATCAATCAGGTATCATCGGATAATTGGAGCTGGATTAAAAGTCCGTGGCCGTGGGAAGGAGGGAATGCCTGATGTGGAGATATGAAAAAAGACTTCAGTATCCGGTGAATATCAGCCAGACAAATCCCAAGATGGCGCAGTTTATTATAAGCCAGTACGGCGGCCCGGATGGTGAAGCAGCGGCAGCGCTTCGTTATTTGAGCCAGAGATATGCAATGCCGTATGAAAAGGGAAAAGCGGTTTTAAATGATATAGGAACAGAGGAACTGGGACATTTTGAAATTATCGGAGCGATTGTTCATCAGCTGACAAGAAATCTGACCCCTCAGGAAATTGAAGATTCCGGATTTGGACCCTATTATATTGATCATACAACAGGTGTCTGGCCGCAGGCAGCAGGAGGAATTCCGCTGAATGCCTGTGAATTTCAGTCCAAGGGCGATCCGATTACGGATCTTTTCGAGGATCTTGCAGCAGAACAGAAAGCACGGTCGACATATGACAATATTCTGCGGGTGGTAAAGGATCCCGAGGTATGCGATCCCATCCGTTTTTTGAGAAAGAGAGAAATTATTCATTTCCAGCGCTTCGGAGAAGCCTTGAGAGATGTTCAGGATCATTTGAACAGCAGGAATTTTTATGCGTTCAACCCGGCATTTGATAAGCCCCAGGCAGGAACCGGAAAAACAGATTGTTGAGTATCGTTTTGAATAATGAATGAAAAATTTAAATATATCAGACAATATAAATAATATACACAAATAATAAATACGATTAATAAAAAATATGAAAATATATTGAAAAATATATTGACAAAATGGAAAAGCAGTGATATTATATAACCATAAAGATAAGAACTTCTTATCAAAACAAAAGCAGAGAAACAAGCATTTGATTCAAGACGCAGATGTTTGTGGAGCTGAAAAGCAACAAAAGGGTTTGGCAGTTACCTCAACTTGAATAGGTTTGGAACAGAAGTTCAATCAAAAGCAAATATCAAAATTTATCAGGAATCAAAAGATAAGATATATTGGCAGTAGATATAAGCTATCAGAGTTAGGAAATATTCAAAGAAATGAGAATATAAAATGATAGATTATATTAGAATATAGATTATCTGAGATGAGAGACAAAGAAAAAGATATTATAATTTGAGTTGAAAAGATGTGAGAAACTGAAAGAAAATGCCGGGAAAGAGTCTTTATATGATAGTCGCAGGAGGCTATAGATAGAGACTCTTTCTTTTTGCGCGGCATCTTCCGATACCAGTATGTCAGGCTGTCACTGATATGTACAAAAACAAAAGAGATAATTTGTGTAAACTGTATATTGAAAGAACGAACAAAATATGGTATTGTATACACATGAGTTAGATGTATACAAGTTATGAATTTGTATACAAATAAAAATATAAGGAGAATGAATTATGGATTACATCAACAATTATTCCCTGGAAGGCAAAGTTGCCCTGATTACCGGTGCTTCCTACGGCATTGGCTTTGCTATTGCAAAAGCTATGGCAGGTGCTGGAGCAACCATCGTTTTTAATGATATTAAGCAGGAGCTGGTAGACAAGGGTGTTGCAGCTTATGCTGAGATCGGCATTCAGGCTCACGGCTATGTATGCGACGTTACCGACGAGGATGCTGTAAATGCAATGGTAGCTCAGATCGAAAAAGAGGTTGGCGTAGTTGATATCCTGGTAAACAATGCAGGTATCATCAAGAGAATCCCGATGATCGAAATGTCTGCAAAGGATTTCCGTCAGGTTATCGATGTAGACTTAAACGCTCCGTTTATCGTATCCAAGGCTGTTATCCCGTCTATGATTAAGAAGGGCCACGGAAAGATCATCAACATCTGCTCCATGATGTCTGAGTTCGGTCGTGAGACTGTATCTGCTTATGCAGCAGCAAAGGGCGGCTTAAAGATGCTGACCAGAAACATCTGTTCCGAGTACGGTGAGCACAACATTCAGTGTAACGGTATCGGACCTGGCTACATCGCTACTCCTCAGACAGCTCCGCTGCGTGAGAAACAGGCTGATGGTTCCAGACATCCGTTTGACCAGTTTATCGTAAGCAAGACTCCGGCTGGCCGTTGGGGCGAGGCAGAGGATCTGGGCGGACCGGCAGTATTCCTGGCATCTGACGCTTCTAACTTTGTAAACGGACAGATTCTGTACGTTGATGGCGGTATCCAGGCTTACATTGGAAAACAGCCGTCCTAATCCGGTTTTTTAAACGATTTCGCAGGCAGATTGGAAAGCTGAGCCTGCAGGAGAGCAGAAGGAGGAAGACGCATGGGCGAAAAGTGTTATAAGAATCGCGGCGACTATATATTCGACATGCTGAAACAGGAAATTCTTTCTTTAGAGCTGAAACCTGGACAGGCAATCAGTGAAAATGAAATCTGCAGCCGGTTTGATGTTTCCCGGACTCCGGTCCGGGAAGCTCTCCGAAGACTGCAGGAACAGGGGTTTGTGAATACTATCCCGTATTCCGGAACTTATGTGACGCTTCTCAATCTGGACGATATCCGGCAGATGATTTATATGAGAGTTGCAGTTGAACTGATGGTGATGCGTGACTTTATGGAAGTGGCGACACCTCTTCTTTATGAGGAGATACGCCATCAGATCCGGTGCCAGGAGCTTTTGATTCAGGAACCGGGATTCGAGCCGGAGCAGTTTTACAGTATGGATGCCCAGATGCATGCTTTGTGGTTCTGCGCTGTAGGCAGAGCAAAGGTGTGGGATTTTATACAGGCTCAGCAGCTGCATTATACCAGATTCCGTATGCTGGATTTTGTTACAGAGACAGATTTTACCCGCATTATCCGGGAGCACAAACAGCTTCTGGAGTTTTTGGAAAACAAGGATGAAAAGGGGCTGGAGGAAGCATTAAAGGCTCATCTTTACATCAGTATGACCCGAATGAAATATGCGATTGAAGTAGAATATAAGGATTATTTTGAGGCAGTCGATGGCAGCGAAAGCTAAATACGGCTGCCTTTCATTTATAGTACAGCTATAATGACAGAGAGGGAAAGCTCTGTTATAATCTTATAGAGAAACCAGAGTGTAGAAAAGGTCAAAAAATATGGAAGGGAGTTGGAACAGCATTAACCAATATCCTCGTATTGACATGTATAAAACAGGGCAGAATATGAAAAATATGATGCAGAGGAGGGGGCTGACTGTCCGCAATCTGCAGGATTATTTAAAATTGGGGACTCCTCAGAGCATTTATCACTGGTTTGAAGGGAGAAATCTGCCCAGTATTGACAATCTGTATGCGCTGAGTGCATTGTTTCATGTGCCGGTGGATGATTTGATTTGCGGCAGCAGGGAGGAGAGCTACCGGTTTTTCAGGCTGGGGGGAAGTTTCTGGCTGCGATCTTATTACCTTAGTTACCGGGCGCTTTATGGGAACTCGGACTGAGCGGTGGATTATACTACAGCTACAATGACAAATAGAAAAACATCCTTTAAAATGATTTCACAAGAGATTATTTTAAAGGATGTTTTTATTTCATAGGAAATCGCGTCCTATGAAATAAAAATGTTCCGCAAGGATCGTCATGGGTTGGTAGAGAGTTTTGTCGCAGAAGCGACCCGTCGCAGGCGGAGAAGCTCGCGAGCTTCTTTCTTGTTTGCAGAAGCGGGACGCCGCAGGCGGAGAAGTTCGCATGCAGGCTTCTTTCCTGTTTCGGAAAGACTGCGCATAAGAAAGGGCATCCTTAGGGAAGGGGAAGACAGGTATGCAGCAGAAGACAAGAAGAAAACACAATGCGGCGAGATTGTTTTTTATCTGCTGTCTGATTGAGTATACAGCCAGACAAACAAAAAATATGCGCTCGGATGTTGTGAATGCATTGGGAAAAAGGAGAATAAAACTTATTTTTGATTCCTCTTCCGGCTGGTATTGTCTTGACAATATAGAGCAGGTGTGTGAGGAGGTTGTTGAGGAGTGCAGAATCACAGAGGGGAATTTTGATAATGTGGGAGACTGTCGTTATCCGGCTCCCGCATATTGGGAGATAGGAAAAGTTTACCAAAAGCTGATTCGCAGGGTGGCGGATGTGACAAAGGGGGAGATGATTGATGTTCTGATCAGGGTGTACCATTCTTTTATCAGCAGGAAAATAGATGACTACAACAGCGGAGCTTACCTGGAAAGCACCATATATTTACTGGACTGTTTTTTACAAAACAGAATGATATAACACCTCAGAGTCCTTTTACAGGTGAAAAACACAAAAATCAGAAAAATTTTATAAAAAAATCAGAAATTATGACGAACTTTCTGTTATAATAAGAAAAGCGGTATCCATAATGGATAAAAGGTGAGAAAAAAGAAAAAAGCTTCTCATTTTCGCAAAACAAAATGAGAAAGGAAACTGTCGGAAGGCAGGGCTTTTCAAAAAGAAAGGAGCAGTCATTTATGAAGGTAGTAATTGTCGGGGGTGTAGCAGGAGGCGCAGGAACAGCCGCTCGTCTTAGAAGAAATGATGAGAGTGCAGAGATTATTATGATGGAACGTGGACAGTATATTTCTTATGCCAACTGCGGTCTGCCCTATTATGTAGGAGGGGTGATTACAGATAAGGGAGCGCTGCAGCTGCAGACACCGGAGCGGTTTCATCAGAGATTCGGCGTAGATGTAAGGACAGAAAGTGAGGTTCTGTCTGTCAACTGTGCCAATAAGACTGTACTGGTTCGCCATGGAGAGCAGACATACGAAGAAACCTATGACAAGCTGGTGCTTTCTCCGGGGGCAGCACCCATTCGTCCTGCAATACCGGGTATAGAGAAAAACCATGTATTTACCTTGAGAAATATTCCGGATACTTATGCTATTTATGATTATATCAAGGCAGAGAAGCCGGGAAGCTGCGCGGTAATCGGAGCCGGATTTATCGGACTGGAGATGGCAGAGAATCTTGCGGAGCAGGGAATTCATGTATCAGTTGTGGAAGGCGCTTCTCATGTCATGCCTCCTATTGATATGGATGTGGCTCATCAGGTGCACAATTACATTCGTTCAAAAGGAATCAGCCTCTACCTGGGTCAGACCTGTACTGCCATGGATGAGGATGGAGTGATTTTGAAGAACGGCAACAAGGTTCAGGCTGATATGGTGATTTTAAGCATTGGAGTGCGTCCGGATACAGCCTTTTTGAAAGACAGCGGAATTGCTTTAGGTACCCGGGGAGAAATTCTGGTAAACAATTACATGGAAACCAGCCAGCCGGATGTATACGCACTGGGAGATGCTGTCAGTGTGCGCCATGTAGTCAGCGGAGAGCCCGTTCTGATTCCTCTGGCATCTCCGGCGAATAAACAGGGACGGATTGTGGGAGACAATCTCTGCGGAAGAAAACGGAGATATGAGGGAAGCCAGGGAACCTCCATTATGAAATTCTTCGATTTGACAGTTGCTGTTACGGGAGAAAAAGAAGAGACTCTTCAGGCCCGCGGAGCAAATTATCAGAAGGTAATCACGACTTCAGCTTCTCAGGCCGGATATTATCCGGGCGGTGAGATGATGACAGTAAAGACCTTGTTTGTTCCGGAAACAGGCCGTATTCTGGGATGCCAGATTGTAGGCGGAAAAGGTGTGGATAAGCGAATTGACGATATGGCCAATGCAGTCCGTTTCGGCATGACCTGCTTTGATCTTCAGGAAATGGAGCTGGCTTATGCACCGCCGTTTTCTTCCGCAAAGGATCCGGTCAATATGGCAGGCTATGTTATTGGCAATGTGGTAGAGGGATTGATGAAGCCGTTCTACATTGAGAATCTGGATCAGATTCCGGAGACAGCGATTCGTCTGGATGTCCGTACTCCAGGGGAATGCGCCGGAGGCATGATGCCCGGCTTTATTAACATTCCACTGGATTCTCTGAGAGAACGGCTGGATGAGCTGGATGCAGATAAAGAAATATATATTACCTGTCAGATTGGACTGCGCGGCTATCTGGCACAGCGTATTCTTGAACAGCACGGTTTCCGTACCTGGAACATTGTCGGAGGATACCGGCTGTATGATATGATGCAGAAGGATCTGCAGGCGATGTCTGCCGTAGCAGGAATGTGTACAGAGTGCGGAAAGGAAATTTAGTTTTCGGTTTTCCTGTGAGAGTGTTCCTTTTATCTTAGAGCATTGACGACAACGGTGTCCCCTTCCTGTATCATGGTCTGCCCTCCCGGAATAATGGTTTCATTTCCGCGTCGAATCAGGATGGCCAGAGAATTTTTGGGAAGAGACAGTTCGCAGATGGTTTTTCCGCACCATTCATGACTATTGGAAACAAAGGTTTCTGTCAGATGGATGCTGTCTTCCTCCCGATAGGCGGAAGCACCTAACACCAGTACATCCCCCTCCTGTATCATGGTTTTTCCGTTGGGAACAATATTTTCCCCGGTTCGCCGTAAAAAGACCAGGAGGGTTCCCGGGGGCAGGTTCAGTTCGCTGACAAGTTTCCGGTTCCACGGATGTTCTTTCTGAATAGGGATGCTGATGAAGCGGACATCGGTTTCTTCCGTGTAGTCGTTGAAGGTTGTGAGGATGTTTCCTGTTTCATCCAGCATATCTGTTTTTTTGGCAAACCAGGGAAGAAGGGTTCCCTGAATGGAAATCGACAGCAGAACGATGCAGAAAACCATGTGAAACAGATCGTGTTCCATGGAAATATTGCTCATGGCTGCCATAATGGCAAATACAATGGAAGCAGCACCTCTCAGTCCGGCCCATGATATAAGCAGCTGCTGTTTCAGAGGCGCTTTCAAGGGAGTGAGAAGCAGGGCAGTGGCTGCAGGGCGGGCAGCCAGTGTGAGAAATGCAGCAACAGCAAGAGAAGGAAGCCATACAGCTGCAATCTTTGATGGAAAGGACAAAAGTCCCAGGATAAAGAAAATCATCATCTGCATGAGGCTGGTCAGCCCGTCAAAAAAGCTGACCAGTCCTTTTTTATTTCTTAAAGGATGATTTCCCAGAAGAATACCCACCAGATAAGCGCTCAGATATCCGTTTCCTCCGATGGCGGAGGGAAGAGCGTAGGAAAGAAGCGCAATGGAGAGAACAAAGGCTGCATCAAAACCATTGATAGTAAAAGAAAAATGATCCAGAAACCATCGGCCTGCCAGGGCGATGACAATTCCACAGAACAGTCCAAAAAACACCTGGAAAAAAGCAGTAGTGAGAATCTGAAACGGAAGCTCTCCTGCGGAGGCGGAACCATTCATGGCAGAGAGAAGGATCAGTGTCAGCATATAAGCAAAGGGATCATTGCTTCCGCTTTCTATTTCCAGAAGAGAGTCTGTATTGTATTTCAGAGAAAGCTTTTGGGAACGGAGAACGGAGAAGACGCTTGCAGCGTCAGTGGAACTGAGCACTGCGCCGGCAAGAAGACCTTCCATCAAACGAAATCCCAGAACCAGATGACAAAAGATTCCGGTCAGGACAGCAGTGAGTATCGTTCCCAGCGAGGAAAGAAGAATCGCTTTCCCGGCGATTGGCCGGGCTGCTTTCCATCGTGTTCCGAATCCTCCGTAAAACATAATAAAAATAAGAGCAACTGTGCAGAAGTCTGAAGCAAATCTGAAATTATCAAAAGGAATTCTAAAAAGTCCCTCTGATCCAAACGCCATACCCAGTCCGATAAAAGCCAGCAGCATGGGAATTCCAAAACGGCTGGTGATGCGGTTTGCCAGTATACAGGCAATAATGACTGCGGAACCTAACAAAAGCAATTGATTCAAATCCATATCCTCCCTTTAAAAGTATGTTCTGAAAGTTAAAGTATAACAGAAAGAAATGGAGGGAGAAAGAATTCCGGCGCTAAAATTGCGTTAAGGAGTGGCAATCTGCGGACTTGAAAAATAGAACGGGCACGAGGCAGGCTGTTTTCACATATACTTCTATTAAGTATGCTTTAAGGCGGATATTTTGAAAACATTTCCGAAACCCTTAACACCAGGAGAGGAGAAACAATATCTGGAGCGCTGCCTGAAGGGGGACCTGGAAGCACGAAATGTTCTGATAGAGAGAAATATGAGGCTGGTAGCCCATGTTGCAAAAAAATACCAGAATACGGATTATGATATGGAAGACCTGCTTTCTGTGGGGACTATTGGACTGATTAAGGCAGTCTCAACCTTCCATCCGGATCGGGGCTCCCGCCTGGCTACTTATGCGGCGAAATGCATTGAAAATGCTATCCTCTCGCAGATGCATTTATGGGTGAAAAACATAGTGTTTGAGGCATAGGTGAAAGTGAAAAAAAGTTATAGTGCAATGTTGCAATAAAAAAAGAAACTTATTGTGCAGTTGAACAAGAAATAGTTTTCGGTCGCGATTTCATTGAAAGAAGAGATTTGAAATGGTATTATCATATTGTGCGAAAAGAACGTGTGAAGTCAGAAAAATAAAACAACTATTTCAGAAAATCAGGAGGAATTTGTGATGTCAGAATCTATTTTTTCCAGATATTCCTGTCGGAAATTTTCAGAAAAGCCGGTAACAGATGAACAGTTGACAACGATTACAAAAGCAGGAATGTGTGCTCCGACAGCAAGAAATGAACGTCCGTGGGAATTCCTGATTATCAGAAGTGAGGAAGGAAGAAAAAAGATCGCAGAGGCCAGTCCTTATGCAGAAAGCTGCCTGAACGCACAGGCAGTAATCGTTGCACTGGCAGATAGCAGGAGAATATCGAAGGACAGTCCATGGTGGATCCAGGATATGAGTGCTTGTGTGGAAAACATGCTTATTGAGATTACAGAGCTTGGACTTGGAGGAGTTTGGCTTGGCCTTTATCCGCGCCAGGAACGGGGGAAAGCGATTGCAGAAGCATTTGGACTGGAATCGGAGCTGATTCCTTTTGCCGCAGTTCCAGTTGGATATCCGGATACAAAGGATATAAAAAAAGAACGGTTTGAACCAGAAAGAATTCGCTGGGAGCAGGTGAAAAGCGAATGAGTATTTATCTTTCCGTTGCACAGGCCCAGAATATTGTGTTTGAATTAATGGAAATTATTCCCAGAGGGGTCAGCGTGGCAGATGAGAATGGATGTATTATTGCCAGCTCAAATACAATGATTATGGGAAAAATTTCATCTTTGGCAAAGGAGTGCATCGATCAGTCCAATATGATGCAGTCTTACAATGAACGCCATTATGAAGGAAAAAGAACAGCAACACCCTTGTTTTTCAGAGATATATGTGTTGGAGCGATTATCATGACAGGGGATCCGGAACGGATCAAAAAATTGACTTCAATTGCTAAGGCAGTTGGAGAAAGTGTGATTTACCAGCCATATTTGAATCGCTCGGACGAGCCTAGTTATGTTATGTATTTTGAGTTTTTGACAGAGTGGCTGAATCAGGCAGAGGAATACACGCTTCCCTTTATACGAAGGGGGATTCGTATCGGAATTGATGTAACACAGCCTTATTATGCAGTTATTCTGGATGGAATCTGGAATACGGTCAGTGCTCAGAAGGCGATAGAAAGAATTCTGACCGGGCCTAATTATTATTTATGCCGGAATAACAGCTGTCTTGTTCTGTTTTTAAGGAAAGATACAGATGAAGCGGTGATTCGCCAGGTTGCAGCTTTGTTCCATGATATTAAAATAGCTGTTGGAAGTGTGGAGACAAATCTGAACCGCTCTTTTATCATTGCTCAGAATGCATTATATGCCGGGCGAAGACTGCATCCGCAGAAAAACGTTTATCATTACCGAGATTATGAGTTCGCATATGCTATTTCCAGAATTCAGGGACTGAAGATAGAAGAAGGTGTTTTGGAACTGTTTGAGCAGCCTCAGCATGGAGATCTTCTTCAGACACTGGAAATGTATATTCAGGAAAGTGGAAATTCAGCAGAAGTGATACGCAAATTATATATTCACAGAAACACTCTGAAATATCGACTGGATCGAATACAGGAATTAACCGGGCAGAATCCCAGAAGCTTTCAGGATCTGTTTTATCTTTATGTATTATATGTATTGTACAAGCTGTCCAGGTAAATGTAAGGACGGAACAATACTGTAATAATAAAACGCAAGTGGAAATGCATAAGGAGGGTAACATGAGAAGTCAAAGGAGAAAATGGATCGCATTATTAACAGCTGTAGCAGCATTGCCAGTGACAGCATTGACCGGATGTAAGGAAAAGGCTCCGGAAACGGCTGCAGAGGAGACGAAGACAGAGGCCGTTGCAAGTGAAGCATCGGGCGAAAGCACAGAAGATACCCTGAATAAGAAGGATCCCAATCGTACCATTAAGATCGGTTTTCTGTTCAGCAACATTATCAGCACAGATGCATGGGCTCAGACCAGTGAAAATGCGAGACTTTATCTGGAAGAGAACTGTGAAAATGTAGAAACCGTGAAAGTGGAGAATATTGCCGGAGGAGCAGACTGTGAGCGTGTGCTCCGCGAATTCATTAACGACGGATGTGAAATGATTGTTGGAACATCCTTTGATTATCTGGATTATATGCTTGCTTTGGCCGAAGAGTATCCGGATGTGGCATTTATTAACGGATCCGGTTATGAGACAGCAGACAATCTTTCGGTTTATATTGCGAAGCTGGAGCAGGGCCGTTATCTGACGGGAATTCTGGCCGGTGAAATGACAGAGGCAAATAAGATTGGATATTGTTCCAGTATCCCCTTCCCGGATCCGATCAAGCAGCTCAATGGATTTGCAGCAGGTGTTGCTTCTGTAAATCCGGATGCTGAGGTGGTTACACTCTGGTCCAATTCATTTAATGATCCCACTACAGATGCACTGTGTGCCAATACTTTGATTGATCAGGGCTGTGATCTAATCTGTATTGATTTAAGTTCTTCAGCAGTTGCTCAGGTTTGTGAGGAGCGTGGTGTGAAATTTATTGGAAGTTCTGTGGATATGAGAGAATTTGCACCGACACAGCAGCTGACTTCAAACTGCTGGACCTGGGGACCGTGGATGGCAACACAGGTAGAAGCAGTAAGAAATGGAACCTTTGAGGGAAAATGGTGTGAACTGGATATTAACGACGGAGCCATCAGCCTGGCAGAGTTCAGCGATGATGTTCCTCAGAATGTGATTGATATGATTGAGGAGCAGAAAGTGAAGTTCGAGAACGGTGAGGAAGTATTTAAAGGACCTCTTTATGATAATACCGGAAAATTGAGAGTTCCTGAGGGAGAGGTTTTAAGCATAGAGGATGCAAACAGCATGCAATGGTTCCTGCCGAATGTCATTGATAACTGGGCTGACAAACCTGTGGAATAGCAGAGAAAGGGAAGATGGAAATGAATGAGATTGCTGCAGTTGAGATGAAACAGATCCGAAAGGAATTTCCAGCCACCCTTGCTAATGATTGTGTTGATTTTACTGCTTATAAGGGAGAAATTCATGCACTTCTGGGAGAGAACGGAGCCGGAAAAAGTACACTTATGAATATTTTAACAGGTGTACTTAAACCAGATCGCGGAACCATTTCCATTCATGGAAAGCAGGTTTCCCTGAGATCTCCCGGAGATGCCCTTAATCTGGGAATCGGAATGATTTATCAGCATTTTAAGCTGGTAAAACCATTTACCGTGGCAGAAAATATTGTTCTGGGGATGGAGCAGGTGAAAGTCCTGAAGACCCGGGAACTGGAAAAGCAGGTAAAAGAGCTTTCGGAAGAATATAAGATTAAAATTAATCCGTCATCTGCAATCTGGCAATTGTCAATTGGAGAGCAGCAGCGGGTAGAAATTTTGAAAATTCTATACCGAAAGGCGGATATTCTGATTTTGGATGAGCCTACGGCAGTTTTAACTCCGCAGGAAACGGAAAAGCTGTTCCGTGTTCTTCGGAAGATGCGTGATGATGGAAAAGCGATTGTCATCATTACCCATAAGATGCATGAAGTAGAATCGCTTTCAGACCGT